>CAZCJW010000129.1:0-8679 GCA_964499185.1 uncultured Propionivibrio sp.
TTTCCGGTAGGCTTGCCCTCCCGCTCCTCCATGCGCCCCCCATGCTCAACACCCTGACCCTGCTGCTGCTCTTTCAACTCGGCGGCGAACTGTCCGTGCGCCTGCTCGGACTGCCGATTCCTGGCCCGGTCATCGGCATGACCCTGCTGTTTCTCACCTTGCTGGCTCGCGGCCATGTCAGCCAAGACACACGCGCGGACACTGGTTCTTTCCTGCAGCACATGTCGCTGTTTTTTGTACCCGCCGGTGTCGGCGTGATGGTGCATCTGCAGCGTGTCGCGAGCGAGTGGCTGCCGATCACGCTGGCGCTGGTGATCAGCACCTTCGCCGGCATGGCTGTTACGGCGTGGGTCATCACGGCCATGTTGCCGAAAGGCGACGATCATGCGCCGGGAGAACATGCATGAAGCCGATGCCGCTCGCCGAACTATGGACGCACTTCGCCGGTTCGCCGTTGCTTGGCCTCTCTCTCACGCTGATGGCCTACCTCGCCGGTGTATGGCTGTTCAAGCGCAGCGGCCAGAAGCCGTTGTGCAATCCGGTACTGATCGCCATCGTGCTGATCGCGCTCTTGTTGTGGGCCATCGGCATGCCTTACCAGCGCTATTTCGACGGGGCCCAGTTCATCCACTTCCTACTCGGGCCGGCCACCGTGGCTTTGGCGGTGCCGCTGTACGCTTACTGGAAACGCTTGCGGCAGATGGCACTACCGCTTGTTGTAGGGCTGTTCGCCGGTTCGGCCACCGCCGCCTTCTCAGCGATGGGACTGGCCTGGTTGTTCGGCGCGTCACCGGAAACGATCTTTTCCCTCGGCCCCAAATCGGTGACCACGCCGATCGCCATGGGCGTCGCGGAACAGATCGGCGGCATCCCCTCGCTGACTGCGGTGCTCGTGATCCTCACCGGCATCCTCGGCGCCATGGGCTTCCCCGCCTTCTTCCGCTTGCTCAAAATCCGCAACCATGCCACTCAGGGTTTTGCCGTCGGTCTTACCGCACACGGCCTGGGCACCGCCCGCGCCTTCCTCGTCAGCGAGGAAATGGGTGCCTTTTCGGCGCTCGGCATGGGGCTTAACGGCGTTCTGACGGCAGTACTCCTACCGCTGTTGCTTTCGCTAGTGCTTCACTGAAAGAGAAACCATGACCCCGACACTTCCCTTGCTCACCCCCATCGAAGTCCGCATCCTCGGCGTCCTCGTCGAAAAGGAAAAGACCGTTCCCGACACCTACCCGCTGACGTTGAACAGCCTCGTGGCAGGGTGCAACCAGAAGACCTCGCGCGATCCGGTGATGAACCTGGCAGAAAGCGAGATCCAGGCCGCGCTGGAGGAACTGCGCGGGCGCTCGCTGGTGCTGGAGACATACGGTGCCTCGGGTCGGGTGCTGCGTTACGCGCAAAATTTCGGCAAAGTGTATGGCCTGCCGCAAGCCAGCGTGTCCTTGCTTGCCATCCTGGCGTTGCGCGGCCCGCAGACGGTCAGCGAATTGCGCGCCAACTGCGAGCGCCTGTATCGTTTCGAGGATGTTTCGACCGTCGAGGGATACCTGGAAGAACTCGCCGAACGCAGCAGTGGTGCGTTGACCGTCAAACTGCCGAAACAACCCGGATCGCGCGAACACCGCTGGGCTTCGCTGCTGTGCGGCGACGCTGGCTGGCCAGCGGCCGAAGCCCCGATCGCCCAAGCCAATACTGCCATCGAAGAACGGATTGCCCGTCTTGAACAGGAAGTTGCGGAACTACGCACCGCCCTCGCTGGAATCATGGGAAAAACGCCTGCCTGATGGATTTGGCAGAGCAAGCGCATGAACTGTGATGCGCTTCCGGAATCAAACGCACACCCACAGGAGGACGATCATGAACACACCGGTCTGCAATCTGAGCACCAAACACTGCAAACCCTGCGAAGGCGGCGTTGCGCCATTGACTCAGGCAGAAGCGGAAGCCCTGCTGAAAACACTGGAAGGTTGGGAGTTATCCGGCAACGAACTGGTCAAGACCTACCGATTCACGAACTACTACGAGACGATGGCCTTTGTGAATGCCACGGCCTGGGTGTCGCACCACGAAGACCATCATCCCGATCTTGAGGTCGGCTACAGCCGATGCCGCGTGCGCTACTCGACTCACGCCATCGGCGGGCTGTCGGAGAACGATTTCATCTGCGCGGCGAAGGTTGACGCACTGATAACCTACTCGTGACAACCGCCGTCGATCGGCTCGCTCAAGGAATCAAACCCGGCCATCCGGCCAATTATAAATATAAGACCTCAGAGCCTTGTTTTCGAAGGATTTCTCTTGAAGAACCGCCTTGGCGACATCACGCAATGAGACGACACAGATCACGGTATTGCCATCCATAACCGGGAGATAACGCGCCTTGTTGTCGAGCATCAACCGGCGTAATTTGTCAACGTCCATGTCTAACGTAGCTAACGGCGGATTGCGGTACATCGCCTCATGAACGAAGATTTCGAGAATCGGAGGGGTCGGCCCCGCATAGCGTTCCTTAAGCCTTCGGGCCAGAATCGCAATAACTTCGCGGAACGTAAGCATACCGACGACTTCATCCGCTTCGACAACGACCACGGCGCCAATATCATTCTCATCCATCAGGATAATTGCTTCTGCGATTGGGGCATTCGGGCTTACCGAGTACAAGGTTTTGTCTTTTAGTTTGAGCACATCCCTGACGTCCATATTCACTCCAATTCGTTTCTGGTATCCCCCGAACCTGCCTCCGCAAGGCAAGCACCAGCCGATGATAATAACAGTATCGAAAAATCGAGCCTAGAACGGAAGTTTTCGGAACGGGCTCTTTGACTCAAATTCCCCCCCAACAATACCGGCTGCCCTTTCATGCCATAGGCCTGCTCCTCAACGCTCCAGGCACGACGACTTCTATGGTGATTCCCGATTCCGACTTGGTCACGAAACGGGTAAAATTATACCGATTGAAATGACTGCCTATCCGTGGCCATTGCTTGCGGGCTCCGATCAGACCGGTATGCAAATGTGATCACGGCGGTTTCCGCTTCAACCAGGACCGGCGTACTGTCACTAAATCATTGAAATGACACCATGAAAAATCTCGAAACCGGCTGTTTCATCATTATTGGACGAACACCGTCAGGAAAGCCGTTCCGGCCAAGCGACTGGGATCATCGTCTGTGTGGCGCGCTCTCCCTGTTCAACAAAGGGAAGCTCCAGTATTCGCGAAAAGTCATGCCCATTCAGCACGAGCTCGGCAAGGCTGTTTATGTCGACGGCTCGCTCAGGGAATCAAACCCGGCCATGTGGAAATTCGTTCTGGGCTTTGCCCAGGACAACGAAATGCAGATTGAGTGGCCAGACACCTGCGCACTCCCCGAGGCTGACTGAGCCAAACGCATTCGGCCCGTCTAGCCGCAGGCGGACAGCACGACAAACGCGCTGTCCCGGATCAGGACTCTTTTTCTGGCCAGTCCTTGATATAAGCCTTCAGAACCCTGTTTTCCAGCGTTTTTTCTTCCAGAACCGCCTTGGCGATATCACGCAGCGAAACGACGCAGATCACGGTCTTGCCTTCCATAACCGGAACATAGCGCGCCCTGTTGTCGAGCATCAGCCGGCGCAAATCGTCGACGTCCATTTCGGGCGTGGCCAACGGCGGGTTGGCGTACATCGCCTCATGAACGAAAATCTCCAGAATCGGCGGGGTCGGGCCGGTATAGCGCTCCTTGAGTCTCCGGGCCAGAATTGCAATGACTTCACGGAACGTAAGCATACCGACGACTTCACCGCCTTCGACAACGACCACGGCGCCGATATCATTCTCGTCCATGAGGGTAATTGCCTCAGCGATTGGGGCATTCGGGCTTACCGTAAACAAGGTGTTGTCTTTTAGCTTGAGTATTTCCCTGACGTCCATATTCACTCCAATTCGGTTCTGATATCCCCTGGACCTGCATCCGCAAAGCAAGCCCCCGGCCCGCGATAATAACAGTATTGAAAAATCCAGCCTAGAACGTTGACAGAACGGGCTGGCTCGGGCACTGACGGCTCCCTTGGGAACGCCGGTTCCGGGAAGGGAGGCATGACGGATCAGCGACAGCGACTTGACCACCGGCGGGCACGCAAGGCAAAGTTGAGCGTAAGCAACCGCACACATCCCGCCCGGAGGAAACCGACATGGAATGGATCACGCTCGCCGTACTGGCCGCCATCGCTGCTTACGGAGTCGTCATCTACAACGGCTTGGTCGCCCTGAGAAATCGCGTCCGCAACGCCTTTTCGCAGATCGACGTGCAACTGCAGCGCAGATACGACCTGATCCCCAATCTGGTGGAAACGGCCAAGGCCTATATGGCGCATGAGCGCACCACCCTGGAAGCCGTCATTGCCGCACGCAACCAGGCCAGCGCTGCGGCACGCCAGGCCCAGGCCGGCCAACCCGGCGCCATCGCCGAATTGGCGGGGGCCGAAGCGGCGCTCAGCGGTCTGCTTACCCGGTTCTTCGCACTGTCGGAGGCCTACCCCGACCTCAAGGCCAACCTGAACATGGCCCAGTTGCAGGAAGAACTGGCCAGCACCGAGAATCGCATCGCCTTTGCACGACAAGCCTACAACGACGCGACGATGAGCTACAACACCCGGCGCGAACAGTTTCCCGATAGCCTGATCGCCGGCCTGTTCCGTTTCGACGCCGCCGAAATGTGGCAAATGGAAAATCAGGAAGCCCGCCACGCCCCACGAGTCGATTTCGGTCCGCGCTGACCGGCATGGACTTCTTCGCCGGGCAGGAACGCGCACGACGGGCCAGCCGCCAGCTAATCCTCCTGTTCGCGCTCGCGCTCGTAGCATCGGCAGGCCTCGTCTATCTTGCCGTACTCCCGGCGATCGGCCGGGAAGGCTGGTGGCAGGCCGACATTTTTCTGATCACGGTGCTGTCCGTCGGCGGCACCATCCTGATCGGCTCCCTGATCCGCATCGCCGCACTGACGAGCGGCGGCGGCGCGCTTGTCGCCCAGACGCTCGGCGGCCGCAGAGTCGAGCGCTCGACAACCCACACCGACGAAAAGCGCTTGCTCAACCTGGTCGATGAAATGGCCATCGCCTCCGGCGTACCGGTACCACAAGTGTTCATCCTCGACGAAACGGAAGGCATCAACGCCTTCGCCGCCGGCAACCGGCCGGCTGACGCGGCCATTGCCGTCACCCGCGGCGCCCTGCATATCCTCACGCGCGATGAACTGCAAGGCGTAATTGCCCATGAATTCAGCCACATCCTGAACGGCGACATGCAGATCAACCTGCGCCTGCTGGGCGTACTGCACGGACTTTTCATGCTGGCCGGTGCCGGCCGGCTGCTGCTGCGCAATGGAGGACGCGCCGACCGCGCGCGTGGCGTGCTGATAGCGCTCGGCCTGGCCCTGATCGTCGTCGGCTGGCTTGGCGTGCTAGCCGGACGGCTGATCCGCGCCGCCGTGTCCCGGCAACGCGAATTCCTGGCCGATGCCTCCGCTGTCCAGTTCACACGCAATCCGCAGGGCATCGCCAGCGCACTGCGGCGCATTGCCAGCCACGGCAGTGATATTACCCATCCCGCCGCAGAGGAAATCAGCCACATGCTGCTCGACAGTGGCCGCATCAATCGCTGGCTGGCCACCCATCCACCGCTGGCTGAACGCATTCGCAGGCTGGGAGGCAACGAGTTTTCTCCGCCCACCGCACGCAGCACACCTCCAACACGACCAACACGACAGGCGACAAACTCCGCCAGCCCTGAAACCTCTTTCGCCAACGCCTTCGTCGCCGAAGTCGGCAACCCCGCTGCCGCCAACCTCGATGCCGCGCAAGAATTGATCAGCGCCATCCCCGCCGCGTGGCGCAACGCAATCGAAACACCGGATCCCGAACACGGTTTGCTGATGCTGCTGCTGGCCACCAATGCAGCGACGCGCGAGAAACAGATCGCGCAGATAAAAACACAGCTCGGCCGCCCGTTTGCCCACGAAGTCCTGGCGCTGCCAACGCCCGCGCCCGGCCAGCGCCTGCCGCTGATCGAGCTGGCCCTGCCCTCGCTGCAAGCCAAACCGCTCTGCGAGCGCGAACGCTTCGTCGCGCTCGCAGAGGCCATCGTTCGTGCCGACGGCCGCGTCTCCCTGAGCGAATACATCGTCGTCCGGCTGCTGCGCGACGCCTTGCTGCCGCGCCCCCCGGCCCCCGCACTCACCCTGCCCGGCGAAGTGGACGGCCATTGCGCAGTATTGCTGTCGCTGTTCGCCCATGCCGGTCAGCACGGCCAAGCCATTGCCGCCGCGTTCGCCTCCGGCACGGCGCTCGCTCCCGGCGACCGGTTAACGCTATTGCCGGTACGAGACCTGGGCGCCGACAAACTGGACCGGGCGCTGGCCATGCTCGCCGCCACTGCGCCCGCCTACCGCCGCCGACTGGTCATGGCCCTGCACGCCGTCGCCAGACATGACGCGCAGATCGTGCCGCGCGAACAGGAACTGCTGAGGCTTGTATGCACCGCCATTGACTGCCCCTTGCCGGCTGTTGACAACATCGCGACTCCCGCAAGCGCAGTGAACACCGCCGGACTGGTCACCGTCGACGGTGACGCCCAAGCCACCACGGACACGGCTTTGTTTGCCGACAAGACGCCGCTGCAAGCGCTGCTGCTGGCCAACCTGATTCCGGTCTTCGGTGTACTGTTCTTCGATTGGGATGCACGCAATGTCCTGCTGCTGTACTGGCTGGAAAACCTGGTCATCGGCGCCTACACCCTGCTGCGCATGCTGGCGACTCACAAGTGGAAGGCCTTGGGTGCCGCGCTGTTCTTCAGTTTCCATTACAGCTTCTTCTGCGGCGGTCACGGCATGTTCATTCTCGCCCTCGCCGGCCTTGGTTCAGACGGCATCGACGATCCGCTGAAGAATCTCTGGCCGGCCGATGACTCGTTCCCTTTTCTCATCCCGATCCGGATGATGCTGGCCATCCTCTCCTGGATTGCCCACACATCGCCCGGAATGCTTGGCCTGCCGCTGCTGGCCTTCGCAGTCAGCCACGGCATATCGGCCTTCACCCACCATGTCATCCTGCGCGAGGACGATGGCCGTAACACAGAACAGATCATGTGGGATCCCTACCGCCGCATCGTCCTGCTGCACATCGCCCTGATTTTCGGCGGCTTCGTCATTGTGCTGTCGGGAGGAGGAGGCGCCTGGCCGATCCTGCTATTGCTGATCGGTTTCAAGACCGCGCTCGACATCCACCAGCACCGCCGTAGCCATGCCAAACTCCAGGAAGTCCGCCGGGCCGGGCTGATGTCCGGCGGCTGATCCTGCGCAAAGGAAACTCAGCCGACGATCTTGAGAATCCGGTCGAAACCTGCTTCTTCGAGCGAGTCGCCGACGATTCCGACGAGCAGGTGCTGCTGGTCGATGGGATTGAAACGCAGCCCGGGCAACAGGCGGAAGGATTCGATCTGCCCCGTGGATTTCACGTGGGTGCGGATGCCGGTGCATTCCATCACTTCGTCGCCGATCCGGATGTGATCTTCGTCCGCGGCGGTGATCGGAAGATCCCGGGCGATGATCTCGCGCACATCCTGCTCGAGCTTGCACAGATCGATGGGCGGCGGCGCGTTGAAACCGATGACGAAACCGTGCTTGACGTCGGAGTGCAGATCGGGAATCGGGTAGCCGTACTGTTTGGACAGGATCAGGCTGGTGATGTCTTCTGCGGAGTGCGCCATCTTGCGGTACTTCACGGTGCGGTAGACGATGTCGCGGATGGCATCGGGATGCGGACCGAACACGTTCGGTCGGGCGACGACTACCTCTTCGCCCACGCCGAGGATGATCTGGGCGTTGAAGTTCAGGTGCGGGTAAAGCAGATCGAAATGCTCGACGATCACCCGCCGGCGGTGACGGATGGCGTTGCTCACCGCTTCGGCGATCTCCCACAGCTGATGGAAAGCCTGCTCGTACCGTACGTCGATGTGATAGGTGTGCGGGCCGAAGCGGTCGGCCTCGTTGAAATCGAAGATCGGCGCCGAGCGCAGATTGATGCCTTCGTCGTCGTTGGTCAGCTCCAAGCCCGGGAAGATGCCGTGGATCAGCGTCGACTTGCCCGCACCTTCGGCGCCGACGACACCAACCAGCAGATCGGTCGGGAACAGGTGCCGCTCGGCGATATCCCGGCCCAGCCGGTACAGGCGCAGACGGCCACGTGGCGCGTAATACACGGCGTAGATCAGGGTTTCGTGCATGACCACCATGGCCGCCTCCTTTCTGCGACAACGCTCAAGAGTTCAACTACCCAACTGCTCAACAGCGCTACAGGTCGAACTCCATGCCCAGCAACGGGGCATGCTGCTGGGCGCCGTACACGTCCGAATCGCCCGGTGCGCCGGAGACGATACGGCGCGGCATGACGACCTTGACGGCGTTGGCCGGTTCGAACCAGACGATGTTGCGTATTTCGGCAAGTTCCACACCATACACGGCAGCCACCCGTTCCGGCGAGAACTGTCCGCTGGCACGCAGCTTGTCGAACAGTTCGCGGTTCTTGAGCATGATGTCGAGCACCAGCTCATAGGGACCCGAGTTCTTCGAACGGACGACACGGGCGATATCGAGGATTTTTTTCATGATGATTTCCTTGTTTCGTGTCCTGTCAGCCGACCTGTTCCAT
>CAZCJW010000130.1:0-8671 GCA_964499185.1 uncultured Propionivibrio sp.
CTTCGACAAGGCAGAGATCAAGGACATCACCTCCTACCTGCGCCTGCTGGCCAACAACGACGACGATCCGGCATTCATCCGCGCCGTCACCACGCCCAAGCGCGGTGTCGGCGGAACGACGCTGGAAGCGCTCGGCAAGTATGCCGGCGAGCGCCATATCTCCTTATATGCCGCCGCCCTCGAGGAAGGGTTTGCGCACCGCGTGCAACCTCGCCAGCTTGCGCCGCTGCAGGAGTTCTGCCACTTCATCAATCGCCTCGAATACCGCGCGGCGAAAGAACCGGTCGGGCAGGTCATGGAAGACATGCTTGCCGCCATCGGCTACGAATCCTGGCTATACGGCGAGGAGGAACGGCGTCTCGCGCAGACGCGCTGGGAGAACGTCCGTGAGCTGGTCAACTGGCTCACGCAGAGGGGCGAAGAAGACAAGAAGACATTGCTCGAACTGACACAGATGATTGCCCTGATCAACATGATCGACAAGGAGAACAACGGTAGTCAGCCGGATGCCGTGCAGCTGTCCACACTGCATGCCTCCAAGGGCCTGGAATTCAAGCACGTATTCCTGATCGGTGTCGAGGAGGGCGTGCTGCCGCACCGCGAATCGCTCGATCCAGTCAAACTGGAGGAAGAGCGCCGCCTGATGTATGTCGGCATCACGCGCGCGCAGCGCTCGCTGCACATCAGCTATAGCGAGCGGCGCAAGCAGGGCCGGGAGCTGATTCCGTGCGAACCGTCGCGCTTCATCGCCGAGATGGGCACGGACGACCTGCGTTTTTCAGGCGGCAAGTCCGACAGCGCCCCGGACAAAGCGGGCGGCGCCGCCCGCCTGGCAGCGATGCGGGCGATGTTGGCGGGCAAGGGTGGCAGGGCTTGAGAAACCCCCGATAGAGACAAGTTTGTCGTTCCAGAGCGCGGAATCCAGGAATAACGACGAACTGGGCACTGACTTTCGTCAGGGCGACGGCCAGTTTTCGACCGAGGCTGTGTGAAGACGATGTGAACCATCGCGCTTGCTCTCTGTCCATGCTATAGGCATGGATTGGAGCAAGCGATGAAGAGATACGTCGAAGGGAAGAGTCGGGCGCAGATGGCGCAGATGCCCAGAATCTCTGGATGACTTCATTGGTGAAGACAATCCGGTGGGGGTGATCGACCTGTTTGTCGATGAGCTGGATTTGCCGGGACTGGGGTTCTCGTGCGGACAGCCTGCCGTCACGGGACGGCCGGGCTACCATCCTGGCTTGCTTCCCAAGCTGTACATCTACGGTTATCTGAATCGGATTCAGTCGAGCCGGCGACTTGAGCGAGAGGCCCAGCGCAACGTTGAAGTCATGTGGCTCACTGGGCACTTGGCGCCCGACTTCAAGACCATTGCCGACTTCCGTCGAGACAACGGCACCGGCATTCGCAACGCCTGCAAGCGATTCGTCGCGCTGTGCCGTGAACTGGACTTATTCCGGCACGCCGTGGTGGCCATCGATGGCAGCAAGTTCAAGGCCGTGAATAACCGGGACAAGAACTTTACGCCGCACAAACTGGAGCAGCGCATCAAGCAGATTGAGGAAAGCATCGAGCGCTATATGCACGCCTTGGATATCAAGCCGATCAGGATGTGTATCGCTGCCCTGCCGGTCAGTTATTGCCACGCCATCATCAATCTGTCGAGCAGGGGTTGGTCATCCACACCTATTACAACCTGGGTGCGTGCATGCAATGCCCCATCAAGGCGCGGTGCACAACCGCGGAAAGGGAGCGTCGCGTCCGGCGCTGGGAACATGAGGCCGTCTTGGAGTCAATGCAGCGTCGCCTGGATACCAGCCCGGGCAAGATGCGACAGCGACGCAGTACGGTTGAGCATGTGTTCGGGATGCTGAAGCCCTGGATGGGCGCCACACACTTCCTCACGAAAACCAGACCACGGGTGCAGACGGAGATGAGCCTACATGTGCTGGCGTACAACCTGCGCCGGATCATCAACTTGTACGGCGCCAAAGGAGCAATGAGCGCGCTGCGGTGGGTAGCAGCTTGATGTAGCACGACCCAATTCATCGCTTGCTAGACCTCTCCCAATGTCGCGTAGGTGCTGTCCACGCCCATTTTGCGGGGGAAAACCGCGGCGCCAATGTCAATCATCCTAGCCGCGTCAGCTTACCTTCATGGCGATTGCGTTTCCACACAGCCTCGACCCACACCGGACTTACAGCCCTTCGAGGCTCGTGCGACAGGTAAGCGAGTTGAACCGACGTTCGCGTCCGACTCACAAATGACTTGTCGGATTTATGTAGAGCCTGCATTCCGACCGTTGGCAGTAGAGTAGCTCGGTCGTGAGTTATTGCTTCACAGTTTGCTAGTCAGCCCCTTGCACCAACAGCATGAGAGGCAACCGGCCGGGGCTGTCTAAAGATGCACTGAGCGGATCCAATTGACGAGCGCTGACGTCAATTGTCTGTGGTGGTTGATGTCACATACGCGCGCGCGACGGGCCGGCAAGAGGTTCTTCACTGCCGCGTTGCAAGGAGTGCAGTCGCCCATACGCCAAATGAGTACGAGAGAGATGGTCGAACATTGCTCGGGCCGCCCCATCTTGATCGTGTCCGATTATCAAGTCGACTATTTGAGTATGCTCCCGGTGGCTGAGCATTACAGACCCCTCGACATGAACTGCTTCCGTTTGGAAACGTGCGAGCCAGCTAAGAAAATCGTGGCCCATACCTACAAAAAGGTCATTTCCAGAGAGGCTGGCGATCGCCTCGTGAAGGGCCATATCCGTCTGAAGGAAGGATTGAGGATCCGAGATTGCCCTGCGGTTGGCTTCAAGAGCCGCCTTTAGCATCTCCGCATCGGACGGAGAGCAAGTGCGTGCGGCAACTCGCGCCATCTCGATCTCAAGAAAAATCCGAGCCTGCTTGACATCGCGGACGTCACTTTCGGAAGGATTTTCCGGGAGTCGCACCGTGAGCGCGCCTGCCCACGATCGCTGGCCTTCCGGCGATACTCGCGCGGTACGGCCATGCGATCTCTCGATCAACCCTTGCGTCTGCAAGGTCACTAACGCCTCACGTATCGCTACGCGGCTTGCGCCAAACATGCTGGCCAATTCTCTTTCCGAAGGAAGCTGTTCTCCTTGCCGGTAGTGCCCGTCCCGAATCGCGTCGCGCAGCTGATTAAAAATCTGGTCAGCCAGTTTGACGCGTACAAGTGGCGCAAAGGAAGTCATGGGTCGCTCCATACTGTACTGGTACTACCACCAGTATAGTTGATATCTCTGATTCCACCAAGTTGCAGTGGCTGAGTATCTTGGTAACTATAGTAAATATGGATTTTTTTGAAATTAATGGCCACTCCCCGTGTTGACTTCGTCCTAACTAATGGTTTATGGTCCTACCAGTTGTGAAAAATCAACGGAGGTGAAATGAGTCTTACAAAAATCATCGATGGGCTCATGCGAACCATCGAGATCACCATCATGGCGGCATTAGCGGTAATGGTTGCATTGGTGTTCACCAATGTTGTCATGCGCTACGGCTTTGGGAAAGGATTGGCATTCTCAGAAGAACTGTCGCGATATTGCTTCGTGTGGTTGATTTTTCTCGGCGCGATTGTCGCCATGCGCCAGCATGCTCATCTGGGAATGGATAGCGTGGTACGACGGCTTCCTGTGGTGGTAAAAAAGATCTGTTTTGCGATCAGCCACAGCCTGATGCTCTATGCCTGTGCTGTTTTCCTCAAAGGAAGCTGGACACACACGATTTTGGGGCATGCCAATAGATCAGCCGTTACTGGAATTCCTATGTCCTGGGTAGCCGCCGCTGGTGTGATCTCAAGCGCCGCAATGGGGCTAATGCTGGTTTCTGACTTGATTCGACTCGTGATGGGACGTCTCAATGACGAGCGAGTGGCTATCGCCTCAGAAGGGTTGGGTAAAGACTAATGAGCCTGACCATTTTTCTGGCCGCGCTGTGTTGTTTGATTGGGCTTGGAGTCCCGATCGCATTCACCTTGTTCTTGACGGGCACTTTGATGCTTTACCACCTGGGAGCTTTCGATACGGCTGCTGTCGCTCAGTACATGCTTGAGGGGGCCAACAACTATCAGTTGCTTGCAGTTCCGTTCTTTATGCTGGCGGGGGAGCTAATGAACGAGGGTGGCATATCCCGTCGAATAGTCGCCTTGGCCGTTGCTTTAATGGCCCATATCCGGGGAGGATTGGGCTACGTGGTTATTGCTGTAGCCGTCGTCCTGGCCAGTTTGTCAGGCTCGGCCGTGGCCGATGCGGCCGCATTGGCGGGTGTTCTTCTTCCCATGATGCGAAACAACGGCTATGACGAGAAACAGTCAGCTGGACTGATTGCTGCCGGAGCCATCATCGGCCCGATCATACCGCCCTCAATCGCATTCATCGTTTTTGGCGTAGCCACAAATCTATCTATTACCCGCTTGTTCTTTGCCGGGATATTTCCTGGGCTGGTTATCGGACTTGCACTGGCCTGCACGTGGTGGTGGATCATGCGAACTGCCGTAGTAACCGTATCGCCGCGGCAACCACTATCGGTCTGCCTCGAGCGATTCTCTGAGGCGTTCTGGGGGTTGCTTCTCCCGATTATCATCATTGTCGGATTGCGTGGCGGAATATTTACCGCTACCGAAGCTGCTGTGGTAGCGGCGGTGTATGCCCTGATCGTCAGCATGCTCGTTTACCGCGAGCTGAAGATGTCGCAGCTGTTGCGGGTCTTCGTGGCATCCGCCAAGACGACCGCAATCATCATGTTTTTGATTGCCGCCTCCTTCGTTTCTTCATACGCCATAACACTCGCAGACCTGCCCGGCGAAGTCACATCAATCGTCGAGCCTCTTCTTGATCGCCCGGTAATCTTCATGATGGTCGTGATGGCGGTCTTGCTGATGGTTGGCTGCTGCCTGGACATCACACCGACGATCCTTATCCTTGCCCCGGTTCTATTGCCCGTAGCCGTCAAGGCGGGCATCGATCCGATTTATTTTGGGGTGATGTTCGTCATCAACGGATCGATTGGCTTGATTACCCCTCCGGTTGGGACGGTTTTGAATGTCGTAGCTGGCGTCGGCAAGCTACGGCTCGATGAAGTAGTGAAAGGTGTCTGGCTGTACATGGTTGTTCTCAGTGCTGTGTTGTCCCTGTTCGTATTTTTTCCCGGGCTCATAACGGAGCCCGCCAAATGGCTGTATCGCTAACTGACTTCGACAAGGAGAGTTACATGAAACGTTTCGCTTGTGCACTTGCTCGCAGCACCTCAAGCCTGCTCATGGGCGCCATGGTTATCGCGGCCGGAACCGCGATGGCTCAGGACATCAATCCGCGGGTGATCCGCTTTGGTTTTGGCAACCCGGAAGTTAGCCCGTCGGGACAGGGAGTCAAACATTTTGCGGAGCTGGTCGACAAGAAAAGTGGCGGCAAGATGAAAGTTCGTCTTTTTGGCGGAGCAGTTCTTGGTGCGGACATGGCGATGCAGACGGCGTTAACGGCAGGTACCCAGGAAATGATGGTGGGATCGACCGCGACACTCGTGGGCATGGTCAAGGAATTCGGCATTCTGGATCTTCCGTTCGTATTTCAAACCCCCGAAGAAGCCTACGCGGTGGTCGATGGACCAATCGGGCAGAAGTTGACATCGAAATTGCCTGCCGTCGGTTTGGTGGGGGTCGCCTTCTGGGATAACGGATTCCGGAACCTGACCAACAGCAAGCGCGCCGTGGCAAAAATGGAGGACATGGATGGGATAAAACTGCGGGTTATGCAGAATCCGGTTTATCTGGAGTTTTTCAAGGAACTCGGCGCCAGTCCGGTCCCAATGCCGTGGAGTGAAGTGTTTACGGCTCTCGAGACGCGTACGGTCGATGGGCAGGAGAATCCTGCGCCAACGATCGACACAGCCAAACTCTATGAAGTACAAAAATACCTCAGCCTGACTCGCCATGCATATGCAGCCCATCTGGTTATGGCCAGCAAGAAGTGGTGGGACACGCTAACCAAGGATGAGCAACGGGTCATTACCGAGGCGGTCATTGAAACGCGTCCGTTCCAGCGCAAGCTGAACAATGAGGCCGATTCCAAGTCGATTGCCACGCTCAAGGAGAAGGGAATGACCGTGACATCCATTCCTCCTGCCGAACTGCAGCGCATGAGCGACAAGGTTCGACCTGTCGTCGAAAAATTCGCGGCTAACTTTGATAGCAACTTGGCGAAAGAAATGTTCGCGCAGGTGGAATCAATGCGCAAGAAATAGCCGACATGCCTAGCGGTGCAGTTGGGACGTCCGCGCGTCGGGCGATCGAAACCGCTGCACCGCCAGATACCTTCTGTGTTGAATGGTCCCGCCGTTGCTGATGGTGTTGAACCACCGGCAGAGGAGTGGTCTGCCCTTTATTTTTCCGGTTGTGACACGAGAATCTTATGCGCTTGGGGATTTCATCCTACTCATATACATGGGCTGTTGGTGTGCCGGGGCACATGCCTGATTCACCACTGACGGCATTTGACCTGGTACGCCTTGCCGCTCAATCCGACTTGTCCGTCGTCCAGATTGCAGACAACTGCCCTCTCCATGTTCTCAGTGCTAGCGAACTGAACGAATTGCGCGATCTGGCTACGCGAAGCGGCGTACATCTTGAAGTTGGTATGCGAGGACTTTTTCCGGACCTGGTTGACGCCCATCTGGAGATCGCCAAGAAGCTCTCGTCGGACATCCTTCGCGTGGTTATCGATGCGCAAGGATTCGAACCGGATTTGAACTCAGTCATCAGCCATATTCGCTCTATTGTGCCCAGCCTGAAGCATTCAGGAATTCGCTTGGCGATCGAGAACCATGATCGGTTTCTGAGTCACGATTTCGTGCGGATGATTACCGAGACCGATCCCGAATGGGTGGGGATCTGCCTCGACTCAGTGAACAGTATGGGTGCTGGCGAAGGTGTCAACGAAGTTGTGCGCACGCTCGCTCCGCACACCATCAACCTTCACCTGAAAGAATTCACCGTCCGCCGTGTCCATCACAAAATGGGCTTCGTGGTAGAGGGGCTCCCAGCAGGAAAAGGGCTATTGAACATTCCCCGTATGGTCTCGGATATCGCGCAGTACGGCAATTGCAGGAGCGCCATCCTGGAGCTCTGGACGCCTCCTGAGAAAACGCTGGCCGAGACGATTCGAAAGGAAGGCGAATGGGTTGCCAGTAGCCTCGCTTACCTCAAAGGAAGCGGTTTGTTTACATATCGGCAAGGAACTTAAATCACTCATCAGATCGGAACAAAATTATGAAAACAGTCACGCTTATTGGCGCCGGTGGAAAAATGGGAATGCGCCTTGCGCACAATCTGCGGAAGTCTCCCTACTCCATGCGGTATCTTGAAGTCAGCTCAGCCGGGATCTCCCGTTTGACTGAAGCCGGATTGAACGTGTCTTCCCCGGAGAGCAGCATATGCGATGCGGACGCTGTAATCTTTGCTGTGCCTGACGTGGCATTGGCCCAAGTAACGGCGCAGTATATCCCTCAGATGAAGGAAGGGGCGATGGCGGTGATGCTTGACCCGGCAGCGCCCCTGGCGGGCAAAATTTTTCTCCGGTCGGACGTAAGCTACTTCATCGCACACCCGGCGCATCCGTCAATATTTTTCTGGGGCCCGTCGCCCGAGGAGCAACGGGATCATTTTGGGGGTGTTGCGGCCAAGCAAGCCATTGTCTGCGCCTTGATGCAAGGTGACGAAGGCGATTATCCGGTCGGGGAGCAACTGGCTGCAACGTTCTACGCTCCGGTCAGCAAAGCCCACCGAATCACGGTTGAGCAGATGGGACTGCTCGAGCCAGCGCTTGTCGAGACGCTATCCTCAACTTGCATATATGTCATTCGTCAAGGTCTTGACGAAGCCATAAAACGAGGTGTTCCTCCTGAAGCAGCGCGTGATTTTTTGCTAGGGCACTTGCGCATTCAGATGGCGGTGCTCTTTGATGAGATTCCCGGCGCTGTGTTTTCGGATGCCGCCAATAAGGCGCTGCAACGGGGCTTGCGGGAGTTTATCAAGGAAGACTGGCGGAAGATCTTCGAGCCTGAGAACGTTAAGGGCCAGATTGAAGCCATTACGTAGCACCCGGTGAATTCCGTGTTCTTTGGAGCAGCGCCACTTTCTAAACACATGGATTGTCAAATGTCGGAAAAAATCGTCATCGGCCTCGATTTCGGCAGCGATTCGGTCAGGGCGCTCGCTGTCGGTTGCCACAGCGGCGAAGAGCTATCCTCTGCCGTCACCTACTACCCGCGCTGGAGAGAAGGCCGCTTCACCAACTCAGCCGCCAACCTCTTCCGGCACCACCCGCTGGACTACATCGAGTCGATGACCGAAGCCGTCCGCCTGGCGGTGGCTCGCCTGACCGACGCGCAACGCGATCTGATCGTCGGTATCGGCGTGGACAGCACAGGCTCGACGCCGGCGCCGATAGACGAAAACGGTAACGTTCTGGCTTTGCGCCCGGAGTTCGCCGACAACCCGAACGCGATGTTCGTGTTGTGGAAGGACCACACGTCAGTCGCTGAGGCGGAGGAGATCACTGCGCTCTGCCACAGTGGGAGATACCCGGACTACAGTCGCTACATCGGCGGCATTTATTCCTCCGAATGGTTCTGGGCCAAGATCCTGCACG
>CAZCJW010000131.1:0-8655 GCA_964499185.1 uncultured Propionivibrio sp.
CGCGACCGGCCTGATGGTCAAGGAGCGCGAGCTTCCCGATGCGCTGGCACGCCTCATCACGCCGCCGAGGCTCGTTGTTTGCGACTCGCAGGTGGTGCTCAAGGTGGCTGCCGACACGCCACGCGAGATTCCGCTCACTACCTTTTCGATCCTCATGGCTCGCTTCAAGGGCGACATGATCGGTCTGGCCGAGGGCGCCGGTGCCATCCAGCGTTTGCAGCCGGGCGACCGCGTGCTGATTTCGGAGGCCTGTTCACACCACGCGCTGGCCGACGACATCGGGCGCGTGAAGATCCCTCGCTGGCTGCGTCAGTTCGCCGGCGGCAACCTCGAAATCGACGTGAAGTCGGGTCGTGACTTCCCGGACGACCTCACCTCGTATGCGCTGATCGTGCAATGCGGCGGTTGCACGGTGACTCGGCGGCAGATGCTCGCTCGGCAGTACCGTGCGGCGCGGCAGGGCGTGCCGATGACCAACTACGGCATGGCCATCTCCGTGGTGCAGGGTGTGCTCGACCGCTCGCTGCAATGTTTCCCTGCCGCGCTTGACGCCTATCGCCGCGTGCTCGAAGGAGCGCCGGTGTGAGCCAGTCGGGGCGGATCGTCTGGCACCGGCGCGCTCCGGCCAGACCGGGCGCTGCTGCGCTGGAACTTGGCGGTTTGCTCGAAAGCGACTGGCGGCGCGGCGATACCGTTCGTGAAGTGCTGCGCCGCGTTCTCACAACGATTGAGCCCGACGAGGTCGAGGTCATTCGCCTCGCTGCCGAGAAGACACTGCTGGAACACTGTGGCGATACCGTGCGCCTACGCGGCCTGATCGAGTTCTCCAACCGCTGCGTGCTCGACTGCCATTACTGCGGTATCCGCCGCGGGAACCGCGCCGTAAAGCGCTACAGTCTGGCGCTCGACGACGTCGTCGCCTGCGCGCGCTGGTGCGCCGACAAGGGCTACGGCTCGCTTGTCCTGCAGTCCGGGGAACGGAGCGACGCGGCCTTCGTGCGCCGTGTCGAGGCGATGATCTGCGCCATCAAGGCCGCGACGCGAACCGACGCGCAGCCCGAGGGCCTCGGTATCACTCTGTGTGTCGGAGAACAGGCGCCGGAAACCTATGCCCGCTGGTTCGCCGCCGGTGCGCACCGCTACCTGCTGCGCATCGAGAGTTCATCGCCCGCACTGTTCTCCAGGCTTCACCCGCAGAACCAGCGTCACGAGACGCGCGTCGCGTGCCTGAAAACCCTGGGCGAAATCGGGTATCAGGTCGGCACCGGCGTGATGATCGGCCTGCCGGGTCAGACCATCGACCACCTGATCGACGACCTCCTGTTCTTCCGCGACATGGATGTCGACATGCTCGGCATGGGGCCGTACATTCCGCACGCCGAAGCGGTGCTGCCTGGCGCTCCGGAAGTTCCGCCGGCGCAAGAGCGGCTGCGCCTCGGCTTGCGCATGATCGCCGCCGCGCGCCTGCTGCTGCGCGACGTCAACATCGCCGCCACCACGGCGCTGCAGGCCATGGCCGACGACGGACGCGAGCAGGGATTGCGTTTCGGTGCTAACGTCATCATGCCGCAGGTGACGCCGCCGAACGTGCGCAAGATGTATACCCTCTACGACGGCAAGCCCTGTCTCGACGACTCGGCCGAGCAGTGCGCCGTTTGCCTGGATAACCGCATCGCGTCGGTCGGTCGGCGGGTCGAGAAGAATCAGTGGGGGGATTCCACTCATTTCGCCCAGCGCCTTGGGCGAACTGTCTGAGCGGCGAGATCTCACCTATAGTGAAAGCGTGGTTTCCCCGGTTGGCTTGCCCAGCCAATGGGGTTGCAGGTTGCTTCAACGCTTGATGCGGAGAGTGGTCATGGCCGAACATACGTCGCCCCAGATGGCGGAGGGTGGTTCGCAACGAGCCGTGGAGCAGGGTTCGGAACCGTCGTTGCAGAAGAAGTCACGAGATCCGCTCGCCCAAACGCTCCGAATGTACCTCGTGCGCTATCCGAAAACACTGGTTGTGGTGTGGGGGGTGGTGGCTGCGTTGTTCGTGCTGCTCCTGCCAATCGCCTATTATTCGTGGTACGACCTGCCACAGCGGCTATGGGATTTTGCCAACGAGGAGAAGTGGCGTTGGATACCGTCCTTCTTCGGGTTTTTCTTCCTGTTTGCCGCGCCCTTCTGGGCAACCGGCCTGGCAGTTGGAGTAGCGGGTTTTGTCGCTGACATCTCCTTCGAGATCCAGGATTCGGCTATTCAACGGGTCAAGGAGAGCGTGCGCGAAACCGAGCAGGATGCGATCGACCGGCTGGAACAGAGCGATGCCGCCGGGTTGCTCCCGCTGCTTCGCTACAGCCGCGCACAACTCGACGCTTACTACGAAATCGGGCTCAAACAGACGCGGGGCAGTTTCTTCAATGCCGTGCTGGCGATGTGGCTTGGCTTCCTGCTGCTGCTGATCGGCATTGCTCTCTATGTCGGTCCTGTGGAGAGACTCAACCTCACGCGGCCGCCGCAGGACTTCAACATCCTGATACTGAGCGGCGCGGCAATCGTCGAGTTCATCTCCGCCCTGTTCCTGTGGGTCTATCGCAGCACGATTGCCCAATTGACCTACTACTACCGGCTGCAAATGCACAACCACACATCGATTCTCTGCTTCAGGATGGCCTCGACAATGGCTCAGCCGGACGAGACGAAGCGCCTGATTATCGAGAAGATCCTCGAATGGAGCACGTTGCCCGAACGGCTACCGCTGACCGGCGCCAAGGGGTTCAGGACATTGCTTCAGCCTCGGGGGGCAAGGAACTCTGAGTCGGGAGAATAGCTGATGGCCGCCCATTTGAAGACGGTGGCCTGCCTTGTGGTTCCGGGTCGCTCGTTCTGCACTTCGGCGAACGGCCCGAAGCCGTGTTCATGCGCCGGCGTTGTGCGCTGAAAAATCGAGGGCGAAACGCTCGAAATCCCCGATGGGCACCGGACGGCTGAAGAAATACCCCTGGTACGAGTGACAGCCGACGCTGGACAGATAGTCGCGCTGCGCTTCGGTTTCAACACCCTCGGCAATGACGTTGAGCCCGAAACTGTGAGCGAGGGCGATGATTGTCGTGGCAATCGCCGCGTCATTCGGATCAGCAAGAACGTCACGCACAAACGGCTGAGCAATCTTCAGTTGATCCAGCGGCAATCGTTTCAAATACGACAACGAGGAATAGCCGGTACCGAAGTCATCGAGCGAGAAACCAACTCCTTTGGCTTTCAAGGCAAACATCTTGGCGATGACTTCATCAACATTGGTTAGCAGCATGCTTTCCGTGACTTCGAGCTTTAAACGGAGGGGGTTTGCACCGGTTTTGTCGAGAACGCTCAAGACTTGCTCGACAAAATCCTTCTGGCGAAACTGATTTGCACTGACGTTGACCGAAACCGTGAGATGAGCCATTTCAGCGCGCATTCCCCAGTTGGCCAATTGAGTGCAGGCGGCCTCCAGGACCCAGTGTCCCAAGGACAGGATAAGGCCGGTTTCTTCGGCCAGCGGAATGAACTCATTGGGTGAAACCAGCCCGCGCGCAGGATGCTGCCAGCGCACCAGGACCTCAGCGCCGATCAACTGGGCCCCTGTGACCTGCGCCTGATAGTACAGGACGAATTCCTGTTGCCTGATGGCTTCGCGCAGCCCATTTTCCAAGGCCGCGCGTTCGATCACCACGGCCTCCATGCCTGAATCAAAGAATCTCAAGGTGTTGCCCCCGTCATTCTTTGCTCGGTACATGGCAATGTCGGCCTGTTTCAACAGCGTGTCGCTGTCCAATCGTTGGCCGATGAACAGATTGGCCCCCATGCTCGGCGAGCAGTAACACGTATGATCATTGAGTTGATAGACCTTATCGAGGGCGGAAACAATCTTCTCGCCAATCGATTCGGTCTGCCTCGCGGCCTCACTTTCGATGGCACTCAAATTAGACAGAACGACTACAAATTCGTCGCCTCCCAGGCGTGCTACGGTATCTTCGGAGCGAACGCAAGCCACCAGGCGCTGGGCGACCTGCTTGAGCAGAAGATCGCCCATGTCGTGGCCGAGCACATCGTTGATTGTCTTGAAATTATCCAGATCAACGAGCAATAACGCCCCGAATTGGCCGTTCCTTGAGCTGGCCGCCATTGCCTGTCTCAGTCGATCCAGGAGTAGTGTGCGGTTGGGCAGATTGGTTAGCTGGTCGAAGAAAGCCAGTTCCTTGATTCTCGCGTCATCCTGTCTGCGTTGGGTGATATCCCGCGTAACGGAGTAGACGCAATCGACGCCACCGAGTTGGACGATCGATGCTGTGGCCGAGACCCAGATCAGATTTCCGTTCTTTGTCCGGTAGGGGGTTTCAAATCCCTGGTATCTGGAATCCCGCTGGAGAATCTCGAAAAATCGTTGCCGATCGAGCGGGTTGGCCCAGATTCCGAGTTCTTTCGAGGTATGGCCGATCATTTCGTCGCGTTCGTAGCCCAAAGCGTCGAGATAGGCCTGATTGACATCGAGAAACACCTGGTCACTGAGGCGGTTGATCGAGATGAAATCCTGACTTGCCTGGTAAATCGCACGATAGTGCTCCTCGCGCTCCCTGAGCGCTGCCTCGGCTTGCTTTCGGGCCGTAATGTCGAGGAACGCGGCGACAAAGTGATCCGGTTTGTACTGGTACACGACGCAGTCATACCAATGACTATTGAATTCCATGCGCCGCTCGAAACGGAGTTCCTCTCCGTTTCGGGCAACATGAGCAAAAGTGGTGATCCAGTCAAAGGTGTCGTTTTCGATACCAGGAAACGCCTCCAAGGCAGTCCTGCCCCGTGGATCAATGCCGGCGCCTTCCCTGTATGCGCTGTTTGCGTCGATGAAGCGATAATCAACCGGCTTTCCCTCCGCGTCATAAATCATTTCATGGTAGGCCACTCCGATGGGGCCTTTCTCAAATAAGGCCCGGAACTTCCACTCCATTTCCAGCAGCGCCTGGTCTCGGTCTTTCAGTTTTCCCAGCAACTGGTTGAAAGCGCCAACCAGCTGACCGATTTCGTCCTGCCGCGCAATGGGCAAGGGCTGCAAGGATTGACCGCTATCCGACATGGTGGTCAACGTTCTTACCGTATCCAGGATGGGGGAAAGCTGGCGCCTCAATACCCACCATGTCGCCGCACCTGCCAGAACGGTCAAGAGCAGGGTGACGATCAGCATGCGCTGCTGTACCTCGCGGATCGGGGCGAAGGCTTCCTCGGTCGGCAACGCGGCGGCCAGATACCATCCGGCCCATGGGATCTGCTTGACCGATTGCAGCACTTCCTTGCCCTGCGGGTTGACGTAGACCAGCGAACCCTCGTAGCCATCGAGAAAACGATCGATCGCCGGAATGAGGCCGCGCGGCGGGCTCGGTTCCATGATCCGGGTTTTGTCCGTACCCGTAATGATCATCCTGTCCTTCGAAGAAACCAGCAGGAAGCCGCCGGTTTTCCCGTAGCGGTTTTCCGTGAGATGACCCAGGAAATTCGAGCGCTGCAGATGCACCACTCCCGACAGGGCGCCAATCACTTCACCTTGGGTATCACGAACGGGCACGGTCATCAAAAATGACGGTGCGCGCAAGGTTTTTCCGATGGCCGGGCGACTGATTGACGATTTCCCGTCCTTGTTGGCTGCGACCACGGAATCACGGTCCGAGTAGTTGGTTCCCACCTGTCCCAGTACAGGTATGGCGGCAATCCCGGTGTTGTCCGGCCCGTAGACGATCAGGCCGCCGTTGAAAAGACTGGGAAGTGCGGTTTGTCCTTCAAGATACGCCTGGAGAGCCTCTCCGTTCCGCATATCTCCAGCCAACGCGCTCGCCGTCCTGTCCAGTGCTTCATACCGAAGTGACAACGCGGACTGGATCGAGTCCGCCATGGTCGAAACCGTCGAGAACTGCTGCTCCCCGAGCATGCGCTCCATGTCCTTGCGCAGCATCTGGCTGGCGAGGAAAGAAAGCGTCCACAGGATGAGCAGGAAGACACCCAGCACGGCCAGGGTGATCCGGGATTTCAGCGAATGCGGGAAAGCCGCTGTCGAGGACATTCGATGTCTCTAATGGGTTGGTCAGACAACTGTGCGAAGCATAAAGGGCTATTAAAGCCCGTTCAACGCCAATATTGGCGCTTCACCGTCTCAATCATACAGGCCGCCAGCCCTGAAAATCCTCTCACTCCTCCAGATTGTTACCGACTCGGCTGTGCAGGTTTGTGAACTGGGACGCCCGGATTCGGGTTGAGCAATGATCCTAGAAACCTCAGTTGAACGCTTATTTTTTCGTAGCGCTGAACAACGTTTCCGGTGCCTCCGGAGAAAAATATCCATATCCGCAGCTTAAGACTGGTTTAAGCTGCTCCTTCGAAAATAACAAAAAATTTCCGGCGTCCCTCCCGATGTTTTCCCTCTCCTCGCTCGTCAAGAATCCCCGGATGTGGCTTGCTCTGGGGCTGCTCGCGTTGGCAACATCCTCGTTTCTCGGCTGGCAGCACTACTACCCTGTTCAAGCTGCCGACGGCTGGTCCTTCAAGGTTTACCTGGACGACATCCCGAAAGTCAGCGCTCTGGTGGTTGATAAACAGGGCAATCTTTACGTTTCCCAGGAGTTCAATAGCCAACGCGGTTTGGTGTTCCGGCTTAAACCGGATGGCGCCCGGCAGAACATCATGACCGGGTTGTCCAAGCCGG
The DNA here is from genome assembly GCA_964499185.1 of uncultured Propionivibrio sp. Classification (GTDB taxonomy): domain Bacteria; phylum Pseudomonadota; class Gammaproteobacteria; order Burkholderiales; family Rhodocyclaceae; genus Propionivibrio. Next base: position 6,713 of record CAZCJW010000131.1, read on the forward strand.
ATGGCCTCGTTTTGTTGCAGGACGGAGTCGTCGCCAGCCAGGAGGGCGGAAAGCACCCACTTCTCTGGTGGCGTGAAGGCAAGGCCGCGCCGTTACTTGAGGGCGACAGCATTGAAGGCTTGGCCAGCGATGGTCGCCACCTGTTTGCCGTCGAGGACTTGAAGCAGGGCGGCCGTCTGTTGAAGTACGACCCGGAAAAAAAGGAAACAACGACCCTGCGTGACGGACTGGAACAGACTGAAGGGATTGCGGTCTGCCCGGATGGCCGTCTCTTCTATACCGAGAAAAAGAAAGGCTGGATCAAGAAATTTCGTTCCGGCGGCAACGATGAGATCGCCGTGAGTGGCCTGCATGATCCATCTTTCCTCATGTGCAACAGCGAGGGGATCTGGATAACGGAGGATCTGACGCACGGCGCCCGCCTGTTATTATTGGATGCCTCAGGCGTTCTGCATACCATCCTCACGCACCTGCGTTCACCCCAAACCATCATTTCGATCGCCCCCGCGCGCTTCCTTGTCGCGGAGCAGGGGCGCGGACGTATCCTTGAACTGAATCATGTCGCCAATGCAAAACAATAATTACCCATCCTCCAGAAGACCGATCTTCGCCCAGGCACGCCCAAGCAAGCCGCTGATCGATCTGAAACACCATCTGTTATTCACGGCCTCGAGCATGCTGGTACTGATGGCCATGTATTCCCTGCTGCGGCTGGCACTGCTGGTTTACAACCGGGAACAGATCGGGGGCGCTACGGCTGCTATTCTGGCCGAGGCGTTTTTCAACGGACTGCGCTTCGATTTGCGCCTCGTTGTCATTGCCTGCCTGCCCCTGCTGCTCGCTTTGCCCAGCGTTTGGGCAATGTCGGCGCGCGGTTTTTTCCGCGTCTGGTTGACCGTTTTTGCCAGCATTACGCTGTTTCTTGGCGTCATCGAGCTCGATTTTTACCGGGAATTCAACCAGCGTCTGAACGCCCTGGTGTTCCAGTATCTGAAGGAAGACCCCAAGACTGTCCTGAGCATGATCTGGTACGGTTTCCCGGTGGTGCGCTACCTGCTGGCATGGGCGCTGGCTACCGTACTTCTGGCCTGGCTGTTCCGCAAAATCGATCTGCGCACACGCACCAACCGGGACGAGCCGGCAATTTCTGCGCCATTCTCGAACCGGCTACCAGTCAGGTTCGTCGTATTTGTGGTTTGCGGCATGCTGGCGGTGCTTGCGTCGCGCGGTACCCTGCGTCAGGGGCCTCCCTTGCGCTGGGGCGATGCATTCACCACGGATTCGACCTTCGCCAATCAGCTAGGACTGAACGGAACCCTGATGCTGGCTTCAGCCGCCAAAAGCCTGATGTCCAGTCATCGGGACAATATCTGGAAAAGCGATTTGCCGCCCGCCGAAGCCCTCAGCTTGGTACGCGAGATGCTGCTGACCGATAACGACACGCTGGTGCAGGCGGATCGGGCGCCGATTCTCAGAAACTATGCTCCGCCGGCTGGCGGCGTTTTGCCCATACGCAACGTTGTCGTGATCCTGATGGAAAGCTTCGCCGGGCGTCATGTCGGCGTGCTGGGCGGGCAGGGCAACATCACGCCGTATTTTGACAAGCTCGCCGCCGAAGGCTTGTTGTTTACGCGTTTTTTTGCCAACGGAACGCACACGCATCAGGGGACGTTCGTCACTCTCGCGTGTTTTCCCAACCTGCCGAGCTTTGAATACCTGATGCAAACCCCTGAGGGCAGCAACGATTTTTCCGGTCTGCCGCAGTTGCTGGGGGCGCGACAGATGGACAACCTGTACGTCTATAACGGCGATTTTGCCTGGGACAACCAGTCAGGATTCTTCGGCAGGCAAGGCGTTACCAACTTTATCGGACGTTTCGATTACAAGAATCCGATTGTTTCCGATCCGACGTGGGGCGTCTCCGATCAGGACATGTTCGACCG
>CAZCJW010000132.1:0-8643 GCA_964499185.1 uncultured Propionivibrio sp.
TCGCCCACTGCCCTCGCGGGCATTAACTCATGTACATCCCGCCATTGACGTGGATAGTCGTCCCGGAGATATAGCCACCTCCCGGCGACGCCAGGAACGCCACAGCGGCAGCAATGTCTTCCGGCTGCCCCAGACGGCCTAGCGGCACGTTCGTCACGAGAGCGGCACGCTGCTTTTCCTCCAGAACCTTGGTCATATCTGTATCGATGAAACCGGGTGCAACGCAATTGACGGTGATGTTCCGGCTACCGAGTTCGCGAGCCAAAGCCCGGGACATGCCCGCCACCCCGGCTTTCGAAGCGCAGTAGTTGGCCTGCCCTGCATTGCCGGCATAACCGACGACGGACGAGATGTTGATGATGCGCCCGTCACGGGCCTTCATCATGCCCCGCATGACTGAACGGCAGAGGCGGAATACGGCCTTCAGATTGGTGTCGATGACCGCGTCCCACTCCTCGTCCTTCATGCGCATGGTCAGGTTGTCGCGGGTAATCCCGGCGTTATTAACCAGCACATAGATGCCGCCAAATTCCTTTTCGATCAGATCTATTCCAGCTTCGATCTGAGCCGGATCACGCACGTCCATGACAATACCCCGCCCCGGAATACCAGCGGCAGCGAGGTTGGCGTTGATGCGCTCGGAATCTTTCTCGTTGATCCCGGTTCCGACGATGGTCGCGCCATGACGGCCCAACTCGAGGGCAATTGCGGCTCCGATGCCTTGCGCGGCTCCGGTAACCAGTGCAACTTTATCTTTCAGATACATAAGGATTACTCCAGATTGAGGTTGGCTTCGATCGAAGCAGCATCACAAAGCGCGATTCCGTTCAATCCATCGGCGCAACGTTTGGTGAGTCCGGCCAGGACTTTGCCCGGACCGCACTCGGCTACGTTGGTAACACCCATGGTAGCGATCTTCTGAACGGTCTCGACCCAGCGAACCGGCGAATAGGCTTGGCGAATGAGCGCATCCTTGATCCTTTCCGGATCGCTCTCGACAACGACGTCAACGTTATTGACGACGGGAATACTTGGCACATTGAAATGGAGTTCTGCCAGACGCGCCCCCAGCCTGTCGGCAGCAGGCCGGATCAGCGATGAATGGAATGGCGCGGAAACCGGCAGCATCACCGCCCGTTTGGCACCACGCGCCTTGCAGCCGTCGCAGGCACGCTCGACAGCCGCTTTGCTACCGGCAATGACCGTTTGTCCCGGACCGTTAAAGTTGACCGGCTCGACGACCTGCCCCTCACCAATCTCGGCGATCGCCTCAGCGCAGGCGTCACGAATCTTGTCATCATCCAGATTGAGAATCGCCGCCATCGCCCCTGTTCCCACAGGAACGGCTTCCTGCATCGCGGTAGCGCGCAGCCTCACCAGCGGCACAGCATCCTTGAATTCGAGAACCCCCGCGGCCACCAGCGCCGAATACTCTCCCAGACTATGCCCGGCAACCACGGCCGGCAGCCTTCCGCCTTTTTCCAGCCACAAGCGATAGGCAGCGATAGCGGCGGTCAACATCAAGGGCTGGGTGTTAACCGTCTGAGCGAGCAACTCTGCCGGGCCTTCGGCGACAAGTTGCCAGAGGTCCTGGCCCAATGTCTCGGACGCCTCGTCAAAAGTTGAACGTACTATAGCCGAATCGCCATAGCCGCCCATCATGCCCACCGACTGGGAGCCTTGACCTGGGAACACGAATGCGAATGCCATAGCTTTATCCTTTCCTAGAACTGGAGCAAAACAGCGCCCCAAGTAAAGCCGCCGCCCACACCTTCCAGCAGCAGTTTCTGGCCGCGCTGGATACGCCCATCGCGGATTGCGGCATCGAGAGCGAGCGGAACCGAAGCCGCCGACGTATTCCCGTGCTGGTCAACCGTCACCACGACCTTGTCCATCGAAAGCCCCAGTTTCTTGGCTGTCGATTCGATGATGCGAATGTTGGCCTGATGCGGGATCAGCCAGTCGATATCCCGTGACGCGATGCCAGCACTTACACAGCATTCATTTGCGACCTCGGACAGGACACGCACGGCGAACTTGAAAACGGCTTGGCCATCCATGCGCAGGAACGGATCACCCGTTACTTTACCCGAACATACCTGGCCCGCGACGGCAAGGATCTTGTGCTGAGAACCGTCAGCATGACACGCCGTAGACAACACGCCGGGCGTTTCCGATGCCTCGAGGACAACGGCCCCGGCTCCATCACCGAACAGTACACATGTCGTACGATCCTGCCAGTCCAGAATGCGAGAAAAAACTTCAGCGCCAACAACAAGTGCCTTCTTGTGCGAACCCGAACGGATGAATTTCTCGGCGACACTCATGGCGTAGACAAATCCACTGCATACTGCCTGGACATCGAAAGTCATAGCGCCCACATTTCCCAGCTTGCCCTGCAACAGGCAGGCAGTACTCGGAAAAATGTAATCGGGGGTGGACGTTGCCACGATGATCAGATCGATCTCCGCAGCATTCATTCCAGCCGCTTCAAGGGCTCGACAACTGGCTTCAAACGCCAGGTCGCTGGAAGTGCAATCGGAGTCGGCCAGATGACGCGCGCGAATTCCGGTACGAGTTACGATCCACTCGTCACTGGTATCGAGGCCTCGCTGGGCAAGGTCATCGTTGCTTACGGGCGAGCCTGGCAGAAAACTGCCGACGCCTGCGATACGGGCAAACATGCTATGCGACCTCCTGGATCGGTTGTTGTTGGGCTACGCGCTTTGAAATGCGCTCGAGAACACCATTCCTGACGGTCTCTGCTGCGCGATCTAGGGCATTGCCGAACGAGAATGCATCCGCGGAACCATGACTCTTGACGACTATACCCCTCAGCCCGAGCAAGCTGGCACCGTTATAGCGCCGGTGATCAACGCGACGCTTGAAGTGCTTGATTACGGGAAGAGCGACCAGCGCAGCAAGTTTTGTCAGCAGATTGCGGCCAAATTCCTGGCGCAGGAAGGTTGCCAACATTTGCGCCAGGCCTTCCGAGGCCTTGAGCGCCACGTTGCCGACAAAACCGTCGCAAACGACAACCTCGGCTTCGCCCTTGTATAACCCGTCGCCTTCGATATTACCGACGAAATTGAGCCCGGATTCCTTCAGCAACTCGGCGGCGCGTTTGACGACGTCGTTGCCCTTGATATCCTCTTCACCAATATTGAGGATTCCGACCGTCGGACGATCCTTGTGCTCGATGGCTCCAACCAGCGAAGCCCCCATGATCCCGAACTGCAGCAGGTGCTCCGGCGAGCAATCCACGTTAGCCCCCAGATCGAGCACATGGACGTGGCCGGACACTGTTGGCAGGACAGCACAAATCGCTGGTCTGTCGATCCCCGGCAGCATTTTGAGGACAAACCGGGAAATCGCCATCAGTGCCCCGGTATTCCCGGCCGACACGCAGGCATCTGCCTCGCCGTTCTTGACGAGATCGAGCGCCACACGCATCGACGAGTCCTTCTTGGTGCGAATGGCCAGCGCCGGGGACTCATCCATGGCCACCACTTCACTGGCGTGCCGGATCACCAGGCGAGACTCGTCGCCTTTCCCAAGAAAGGGGCGGATCTTCTCCTCCATTCCCACCAGGATCGCGCGCACGTCTTCATGCTTGCGCACGAAGTCCAGCGCTGCCTGCACGGTAACCTCGGGACCATGATCCCCGCCCATGCAGTCGATAGCGACAGTGACAGTCATCAATAAGGCAAAAGAAAAGGCAGGCTACCCACCCAAGGGAGTCGACCTGCCTAATTCCAGAATCTTATTCTGCAGCGCCTTTGGCGACCTTCTTGCCACGGTAGTAGCCCGACGGGCTGACGTGATGGCGCAGGTGAACCTCTCCGGTCGTCGGCTCAATAGCCAGCGGCGGGTTGGTCAGGAAATCGTGCGCACGGCGCATGCCACGCTTGGACGGGGACTTCTTGTTCTGTTGAACGGCCATGATTACTCCATATTCAGGTTCACTGTACCTTGCCTTTCAAACCTTTCAGCACTGAGAAAGGGGACTCCTTCTCCGTCTGCCGGCCTGCTTCGGGCAACGTACAACTATCGTGACGCGGCGCCGGAGGAAGATCGAGAATAACCTCGTCTTCAATCAACTCCACGACATCAAGTTCTTTTTGCGCCGTAAGGAAATCCCTGGAATCATCCTCGATCTCCTCCTGCGTCAGCTCTTCTTCGTCCTTGACCAACTCCAGCAGGCTGCGAACCCTGACTGGATAGTCAATTCCTTCGAGGCAACGCTGACAGCAAACGGATAGCACGCCATCCAGTTGCAACATCAGTTGCGGCCTGTTCCGCGGGCCCATCTGGCCTTGCACGCGATAACTCAGACATCCTGCCGAATCGACAAGCAAGTCCAGTACACGTGTCAGGCTAGCGACCGGCAATTCGCCTTGCAGCAAGCCGCCTTCCCGCGCAAAAGCCAGACTGTCAATAACAATCCGTTGCGACATAAGGCGCGCATGATATTATTTTTGCCCCCCGAAGTCAAAGCCATTCACGCAACTATCTGGATTTCTTCCTTTTTTTGAATTTTGCTGCGAAAACGCTGCTATTTTCGCCTAACTTCCCATGACCTGCAGACAACTTGTTCTGGCCTCCACCTCACCTTTCCGGCGTGAACTGCTAAATCGGCTCGGAATTTCTTTCAAAACGGCGAATCCGCAGACCGATGAATCACTTTTGCCCGGCGAGACTCCTGAAGACACAGCGCTCAGATTATCCGAAGCCAAGGCACACGCCGTGACCCATCTTTATCCCGATGCCCTGATCATTGGCAGCGACCAGGTCGCCATCCTCGAAGGTCAGGTCTATGGCAAGCCGGGTACGCACGACAACGCGGTCAAACAGTTGCAGACGATGCGCGGCAAGACGGTAAATTTCTATACAGGCCTGTGCCTGCTTGACTCCCGGACCGGGAAGACACAAGTGCGCGGCGTACCTACGCTGGTTACATTCAGAAACCTTACCGATGAGGAAATAGAGAATTATCTGCGCCGGGAGCAGCCTTACAACTGCGCCGGCGCCGCCAAATCGGAAGGTCTGGGCATCGCCATCATCGCCCGGATGGAGGGAGACGACCCTAACGCCCTGATTGGCCTGCCGCTGATCGCTCTCTGTGACCTGCTCAAGGAAGCCGGTTGCCCTGTTCTGTAGGTACATCAGATGAACACTGGAAAACTCTACCTTATTCCGGTTCCGCTCGGCTCTTCGCCTGTCGCCGAAGTTCTCCCGGCCGCGGTGATCAACCGCGCCAGGAAACTGAAACACTTTGTCGCCGAGAACGCCAAGTCCGCCCGTGCATTTCTCAAGTCCTTGCCGACGGAAACGCCTCTGCAGCAGATCGACATTTGCGAACTGAACGAACACACGTTGCCGGACGCATTGCCCGAACTGCTGTCCCCCCTGCTTGCCGGAGAAGATGTCGGCCTTATCTCGGAAGCCGGTTGCCCGGCCGTTGCCGATCCTGGCGCAGCACTGGTGGCCTTGGCACATGAATCCGGAATCACCACCGTTCCGTTGGTAGGCCCTTCGTCGATCCTGCTGGCCTTGATGGGATCGGGGCTCTCCGGCCAGAACTTTGCCTTCCACGGTTACTTGCCGGCCACGGAAGATCAACGGCGCAAGAAAATCCAAGAACTCGAAAGAGACTCACGCAAAGAGCAGCGAACTCAATTGTTCATCGAGACGCCCTATCGCAATCGCCAGATGATGCAGACCTTGCTCGACGCGTGCGCCGCTCAGACACGGATAGGAGTCGCCACCGACCTTACCCTTGACAGCGAACGGATCATGACAATGCCTTCTGGCGAATGGAAACGGCGCGGCATTCCGGACATCGACAAACGTCCGACCGTGTTTCTGCTGCAAGCTTAGTTTCCCGGGCGTGACCCTTGCGCGGTGCAGGGTTATGATGACACCCGACACAGGAGAAATTCCGGATGCGTTTCGTCGCCCCCGACCGCTTCGCTGAACTCAAGACCACGGGCAAGCTTCCCTCGCCCAAGGGCGTCGCCTTGTCGATCATCCGGCTGCTGCAGCGCGAAGACTATCGCATCCCGGATCTGGTGCAACTGGTCCAGTCAGACCCCGCAATCGCCGGACGCATTCTCTATTTCGCCAATGCCGCGGCATTCGGCCGCTCACGCCCGATCATCTCGCTGCAACGCGCCATTGTGGCACTCGGCTCGTTCCGTGTTCGCGACCTGGTCATCGGCCTGTCGGTCATGCACAATCATCGCAGCGGTCAATGCCTGGAGTTCGACTACGAAAAATTCTGGGGCCATTCTCTGGCTACCGGCATCGCCTGCCAGGAGCTTGCGCGTTTCGCCCAGATTGCCAGCGAGGAAATATTCACCATCGGACTCCTGTCACGGATCGGTGAACTCGCCCTGGCCACGCTCTTTCCGGACGACTATGCCGGCGTACTGATCAAGGCGCGCGAAAAGAATTTACCGGTCGAAGAACTCGAACAGCAACGCTTCGCCATGGATCACCATGAACTCGCCGCCAGCCTGCTGTGCGAATGGGGGCTGCCTGAAGTGCTCATCTTGGCAGCCTTCCATTTCGAGAACCCCGATGCCGCCGGATTTGCCGACGGATCGCGGGCGCAGACGCTGACCTACTCGCTGAGCTTCGCCAGCGCACTGGCGCAGATCTGCATGGTTGATGAGGAGTCGCGCTGGAGCCTGCTGCCAGGGTTATTGGCACGCGCCGCCCGCCTGGGCATCAGTGGGGAGACGCTCAACGACCTGGTTGACCGCGTTGTAGTGTGCTGGCGGGAATGGGGCGCCAAGCTGCAGGTGCGCACCCAGGACATCCCCCCTTTCGCCGAAATCCTCGCAGCCACGCCTCCCGTACGCCGCATGGGAACCGTCCCGGCCAGCGAAGACCGACGCTCCCGGGCGCCCTGCCTGAATATCGAGCTGATCGGTATCCCGCTCGATGAACTCAAACCGATGATGCAGTTGATCGAGAACCTGGGGCACCAGCCGGTTCTCATTGAAGAAAACCCCAAGGCGCTGGCGCAGACTTTGCGGAAACCGGCCCAGATCATCATCGCCGACATGTCGATGCCGGGTCTCGATCCGGTCGATTTCTGCCGCCGCCTGCGCCAGAGCTCTACCGGCGAGGACTGCTACGCGCTGTTCCTGGCCTCGCCGGAGCAGGAAAACCGCGCGCTCGAAGTAATCGACGCCGGCGCCGACGACGTCCTGATCAAACCGGTGAACGAACAGGCGTTGCGGGTGCATCTCACCACGGCCGTTCGCATGCTGGTTCTGCGAGAACAGATTCATCGCGAACGCCAGGGCATGATGCGTTCGACCGACGAATTCGCCACCGTCCAGAAAAGGCTTCTTCAGGACGCGCTGACCGACACGCTCACGCAACTCCCGAATCGCCGCAACGGCCTGGATTTCCTCGCGTCCGAACTGGTTTTCACCCAGTCCAGCGGCGCTTCCCTAGCCTGCCTGATGATGGACATCGACCATTTCAAGCGGATCAACGACACTTACGGTCACGCCGCGGGCGACGCCGTATTGCGACAGTTAGCCGATCTGCTGAAGCGCGCATCGCGTGCCGAAGACATGGTATTCCGCTACGGCGGCGAAGAGTTCGTCGCCATCCTGACCAACGCTCCGCTGAAAATCGCCTTGCAGATCGCCGATCGCATTCGTGCGCAAGTCGAGGAATCCGCTTTCGACTGGGAAGGCCAGACCATTCCGGTCACGCTGAGCATCGGCGCTGCCGTAGCAAGCGGCAAGGAGCAGGACGGGCTGGCGCTGATTCAGGCGGCGGATGCCGCCTTGTACCAGGCGAAGAAAAACGGCCGGAACCGGGTAGTCGCGGAAGGCGCGCCGTAACTATCGCTGGCGGATTTCAGGGACCACCCCTACTGAAGCCTGTTGCGATCGTCGTCCAGCCGAACTGCTTCACCGTCGATGACGTTCTCGTCCGGCGGCGCCTGGCGGAAGGAAGATTCGAACCCCTGGCTTTGCATCTGCTCCATCTGCTCCTGCATCTGCCGGCGCAAGGCGCGTGTTTTCCACCAGAAGTAGCCCCAGAAGACCAAAGCGGCAATGGCCAGGACCACAAAGACCACCGCCGAAAACATGAGGGTAGCGCCCAGGACAATCACGCCGACGACCACGCCGACAATCCGGGCCAAGAGGGTTTTGGGCGGCTGCCCCGACGGGTCAAAGCTGGTATTCATCATTGGTTCCAGTTCCTTCCATCGCCATGTCGACCGCGCGTTTCGATAGATGCGAGGCAAACAGTTCGATGAAATCGTATTCGAAACGACGCAGGTAGGTTCCGCGCCGCAATCCGATGCGCGTGGTATTCAACCCGAAAAACTGCGACACATCGCGTGCCTGCAATCCCTGATCGCGCACCGGGTCGTAAGCCATGCTGGCGATGATGCCGAGACCAAGCCCGAGGCTGACATAGGTCTTGATCACGTCGGCATCGATGGCTGCCAGTACGATATTGGGTGTCAACTGTGCGCGCTCGAACGCCTTGTTGATCCGCGACCGGCCGGCAAACGCCGGATCATAGGTGATCAGGGGCCAACGCGCCAGTTCGGCGAGCGTTATCGTGTTTTCGGCAAGGATTGGATGTCCGTCCGGGGCGACGACG
>CAZCJW010000133.1:0-8639 GCA_964499185.1 uncultured Propionivibrio sp.
CTTCTACCGCGACTACGAATGGATGGGCGCGCAGCGCCAGATCAAGGTGCTCGGCATCTTCGCCCGCCTCTTCCATCGTGATGGCAAGGACGGCTACCTCAAGGACATGCCGCGCGTGATGGCCTACCTGCGCCGCACCTGCGAACGCTATGGCGAACTGAGGCCGCTCGCCCGCCTGCTCGACCAACTGGAAAACCGCCAGGCGCAGATCGGGCTGACCTTCTGATGAAAGCCATGATCCTGGCCGCCGGGCGCGGCGAACGCATGCGCCCGCTCACCGACACCACCCCCAAGCCATTGCTCATGGCCGGCGGCAAGCCGCTGATCGTCTGGCATCTGGAGCGTCTCGCCGCCAGCGGATTTCGCGACGTGGTCATCAACCACGCACATCTTGGCGCGCAAATCGAAGCTGCGCTGGGAAACGGCAGCGCCTTCGGGCTGAACATATGCTATTCCCCGGAACCGCCGGGCGCCTTGGAAACTGCCGGCGGCATCGCCCACGCGCTACCGCTGCTTGGCCCCGAACCGTTCCTGGTGGTCAATGGCGACGTTTGGTGCGACTGGGATTTCCGCCACGCGCACGCGCTCGCCAACCGCCTTGCCCACCTCGTCTTCGTCGACAACCCGCCGCAGCACGCCGGTGGCGATTTCTGCCTGGATGGTAAAACCGTGCGCTACTCCCGCGAGCGCATCGGGCCAACCTACACCTACGCTGGCACCGGGGTTTTCTCTCCCTCGTTTTTCGCCGGGGTTCCACCCGGTGCCGTGATGAAACTACGCCCACTGCTCGACGCCGCCATCGCACGGCGGGAACTCACCGGGGAACACTACACCGGCCGCTGGGTCGACGTAGGGACACCGGAACGACTGGCCCAACTGGACACAGAACTGAGGCAAACCACATGAAACACGAACCCTATTCCTCGCGCCGCCGCGCGTTGCTCGAAAAGATCGGTGACGGCATTGCCATTATCCCCACGGCGCCGGAACGCATCCGCAACCGCGACTCGTACCATCCGTACCGTTTCGACAGCTACTTCTGGTACCTCACCGGATTTCCCGAACCCGAAGCCGCGATCGTCCTGATCGGCGGCAAGGAACCGCGTTCCATCCTCTTCTGCCGCGAGAAGAACGAGGAACGCGAAGTCTGGGACGGGTTCCGCCATGGCCCGCAGGCCGCGCGCGAGGCCTTCGGCTTCGACGAAGCCTTCGCCTTCGACGAACTCGAGCGCATGCTGCCCGATCTGATTACCAACCGCGATGCCCTGTGGCATGCACTCGGACACGACGCCGCCTGGGACGCGAAGATCGTCGCCGCACTAAACACCGTCCGGGCGCAAGTGCGTGCCGGCAAGCGCGCGCCGGCGCAAATCCGCGACCTGCGCGAATCGCTCGACCGCATGCGCCTGATCAAGGACACGCACGAACTCGCCATAATGCGCCGTGCCGCGGCCATCACCTCGGCCGGCCATGCGCGGGCCATGCGCACCTGCCGGCCGGGCCAGGCCGAATACGAACTGGAAGCTGAGCTTTCCTACGAATTCCGCAAGCGCGGCGCCGACGGCCACTCGTATTCACCGATCGTCGCCGGCGGCGCCAACGCCTGTGTACTGCACTACGTCGAGAACGACAAGCTGCTTGTTGACAACACCCTGGTGCTCATCGACGCCGGGTGCGAACTTGACGGCTACGCTGCCGACATCACGCGGACCTTCCCGGTCAATGGCCGGTTCAGCGGACCACAGCGCGACGTCTACGAGATCGTCCTCGCCGCGCAAGCGGCCGCGATCGCCGCGATCCGGCCCGGCGTGCCGTTCATCGCCTACCACGACGCCGCGCTGCGCGAACTGGTGTGGGGCATGGTTGACCTCGGCCTGCTCAGCGGCGATGTCGACAACCTGATCGAAAGCGAGGCCTACAAGCCGTTCTACATGCACCGCACCGGGCACTGGCTCGGACTCGACGTGCACGATGCCGGTGAATACAAGGCGGGCGAAGACTGGGTCGCACTCACTCCCGGCATGACCCTGACCGTCGAGCCTGGTTTGTACATCCGCCCGGGTGCAGGCGTGCCGGAACATCTGCACGGCATCGGTATCCGTATCGAGGACGATATTCTCGTTACCGCCGAAGGCGCCGAGGTGTACACGAGCGCGCCAAAGACCGTGGCGGAAATCGAGGAAGTGATGCGCCGTGACTGAAGATGGCGCCCCCCTGACCACGGACGTGCTGGTCATCGGCGCCGGCCCGGTCGGCATGACGCTGGCCCTGGCGCTGGCCGAGAGTCCGTTGCGCGTGCTGCTGCTGGACCGTCAGCCCGGCGGTTCCTGGCTCAAGGATCCGCGCGCACTCGCCCTGTCGCACGGCACCCGGCAACTGCTCGAGCGGCTGAACGGCTGGAACGCGGCGGCCGCAACGGCCATCCGGGGCATTCACGTCTCGCAGCGCGGAGGCTTCGGCCGCACGCAGATCGAGGCGACCGACTACGACATACCGGCACTCGGCTACGTCATGCGTTACCGCGATCTGCTGTCGGCCCTGCATGCGCAAATCGGCGCGGAACACATCATCGCCCCGTGCATGGTCGAGCGCATCGACACTGATCATTCCCGAACGACGGTGACCATCACCCATCAGGGTGCGACCCGGCGCATCGCGGCGCGGTTGGTCGTACACGCTGAAGGCACGCCGCAGGATGACCCCGGAGTCACCGTACGCGACTACGGCCAACAGGCCATCGTCTGCGAAGTTATTCCGTCGACACCCCACGATCACCGCGCTTGGGAACGCTTCACGCCGGACGGCCCGCTGGCCCTGTTGCCCATCGGTTCCGACTACGCCGTGGTGTTCACCGTCCCCCCGGAGAAAGCCGCGCAGATCATGGCACTCGGCGACGAGGCATTCCTGGGCAGACTCAACGAGCAATTCGGCGGCCGTCTCCAGTTTGTCGGCACCGGCCCGCGCGCCAATTTCCCGTTGGCCTTGCGCCTGCGCCGGCAGCTCACCCGGGAACGCCAGGTCTGGCTTGGCAACACCGCGCAGACGTTGCACCCGGTATCCGGTCAGGGCTTCAACCTCGGCCTGCGCGACGCCTGGGAGCTGGCTGAAACGCTGCTGGAACACAGCCAGGACGACCCCGGCTGCCCGGAACCGCTGGCCGCCTATGCGCGCGGGCGCCAAACCGATCGAATCGGCAGTGCGCTGTTTACGGACGGCATCGTCCGGCTGTTCTCCAACGACGTTCCTCCGCTCAAGGCCCTGCGTGGCTTCGGCCTGCTGGCGCTCGACCTGGCGCCGCCGCTGCGCCATTTTGTCGCCAGACGCATGATCTGGGGCGCGCGGGCGTGGTAATGCTCACGCCAGAAACCCGCGTGGCGTGGCATCCGCAAGCTCACTCGCCACTACACGGGCGGATGCAACGGGCGTAAGAGGGCGAAGAACCGCCTGTCCTCGATGAGCATGTGTCGCGCCACGACATCGTGAGCGAGAAACTGGAACAATTCTCCCAATTCCAGTTCTTCCTTATAAAACAAGCCGGACAGTTCAGCCGCTCGGTCGACGAGTTGGCGATGCAAAGCCGAATGTTGCTCAAGGTCTGCGAAACCGGCCTCGGCGAGGATGGCTTCCTCATCCTTGAAATGCTCGACGACCGCTACGACAAGCCGATCGATGCACGCAACGGCAACGGGCTTGTCCGCGAGCATTGCCGCCAACAGATCGTTGGCGTGCGCGAACAGATCCTGATGCTGCCGGTCGATGATCGCATTTCCGCACGCGTAGGCCGGGCTCCAGATCAGCTGGACAAGGCCCTTTCCACTCGTGCTTTCAACCGCTTCGGACGTTGGCCGGTCAGGCGCCACATGAATCCGGTCGCGGCCCGCCGCCTTGGCGTGATACAGCGCCTCGTCGGCACGCTGCGTCAGGCTTGTCATCGTGTCGCCGGCCATCAGGTTGGCGATACCCGCACTCACGGTCATCGACCCAGACATCGGAAAATGGTGCTTGCGTACGCCCTCGAGAATCCGCTCGGTGAGATGCCGGACTTGATCCGGCGGCGTTTCCGGGCAGATGATCAGGAACTCCTCGCCCCCCCAGCGATAAATGGAGTCAACCTGACGCGCCGCAGCCCGAATCAGGTTGGCGAATTCGACCAGTACCTTATCGCCCACGAGATGGCCAAATTTGTCATTGACACTCTTGAAATGGTCAAGATCGAGGAGAACGACGGACAACGGACGCCCATAACGCTTCGCCCGCTCCAGATCCAGCGGGAACGATGCCGACAGCCCGGTGCGATTGAGCAGACCGGTCAACGCATCGGTCACCGAAAGTTGCTTGAGGCGACGGTTGAGATCGTTGAGCCGCCGCATCCACCACAGACTGGTAGCAATCACCGCGACCAGAACAATGGCCAGCCAGATCAGGGGCGTGTAGTCGACCTTCACGTCCGTGACCATCTTGATTTCGACGTGGCGGTTGATGATCCGGTCGCGCTCGGCCTTGGTTATCGTTGCAATGCCCCCGTTGAGAAGATCGCGCAGCGCAGGTTCGGATTTCAGCACGCCCATGCGCAGCACATTCTCATAGCCGGCTACTTCGCCCGCCATCTTGAGGTTGAACCAACCTTTCTCCTTGATGTTCTGGCCGGCAACAATCCTTGAGCGCAGGGTCATGTCCGCCTTGCGGTTCGAGACCATGCCAAAGGCCTCGTATTCGGAATCGGTCCCGATCAATTTAAGGTTGGGGAAATCCTTGCGGACGCGCTCGTACGTAGCACTCTCTTTCGGAATGGCGATCGAGCGCCCCTTGAGCGACGCCAGATCGCCCGGCAACGGCGAGTCTTCGCGCACAATCAGGACATTCGGATCGATCAGCAGCGGCTCGGTGAAGATCAGCCATTTATCGCGTTCCGGCGTCTGGTTCACAAAACTGGCCAGCTGGCACTTTCCCGCTTTCGATGCTGCGACCGATTCCTCCCAGCTTTTTGTCGGGAACAGCGCAACCGGAACTTGCGCGCGCGAGGCTGCCAGTTCGACCAGATCCGCCGCGATACCGACATGCTTGCCGCGCTCATCGATCGCTTCGAAAGGCCACCAGTCGGGATCGACGCACATGAGAACCGGCGACTCGCCCGCCCCCGGCCTGGACGGGGTAGCACTGGACTCGGCCGCGTACCCCGTTGCGCAGAATGTGTCGATCAGTGACACAACAAGGACAACAATCAAGGTCCGCGCACCCGCACTGCACGTGTTCAACAACTCACTGCCCATGAAAAAAGACCTTCGCTCAGGTTTCCGTTCACCAAAAGACGGCGACTCGCATGCTAGCAGCCTTTGCTATATGCGCCATCATCCGATCGCATCCAATCGCGTCAGGAGGGCATAGAAATTCCGTCGCCGTCCAGACTAAGCTAGACTTCGCCCCTCCATAGCAACCTATCGAACTTCTGCAACAAGTCCATGGCAAGCCCAAACAAAAAAGCTCAATTGATTGAATTCAAGGGAACCACATTCCCGGTCGTCAGCGTCACACTGCTCTCCCTCCAAACCGGACCTTTGGCCAAGGCGGCCGCCGAGTTGTTCGGTGACGACACTTTTTTCGATGGCGACGCCGCCGTGCTTGAACTCGATCGAATCGATATTTCTGACCCGGCCAATGCCTCTGAGGCGGTCGACTGGACGGCGCTGCGCGCCCTGTTCACGGGTCACGGACTGAACGTCATCGGCGTGCGCGGCGGCAGCGCCGACTTACGGCACAGCGCTTTCGCCTCCGGCCTGCCGAGCTTCGCCGCCTTCAAGCGGACAGCGCGGGCCGCAAAAGAAATCGAACCAGAGGTTGCTCCCGTCCAAGCCAACCCCGTACCGGCGCAGGAAGCCTCACCCCCGGTCGCCGAACCAGCCCCGACCGCATTGACGCCACCCGCACCGCCAACCTTTGCACCCACGCTGGTCATCGACCGTCCGTTGCGCTCTGGGCAGCAAGCCTACGCCCGCGGCGGCGACCTCGTCGTGCTGGCCGCCGTCAATGCCGGCGCCGAAGTCATTGCCGATGGCAGCATTCACATCTACGCTCCGTTGCGCGGCCGCGCGCTGGCTGGCGCCAGCGGTTCGATCGAGGCGCGCATCTTCACCACGCGTTTCGAGGCCGAACTGGTTTCCATTGCCGGTGTCTATCGCACCTTTGAATCCGGCATCCCCGACAAACTGGCGGGGCATCCGGTCCAGATCCGGCTTTCAGGAACCGCGGACGACACGTCCAGCCGCCTGACGATCGAATCACTATCGACCAATTGACCGAGTAATTAACGAAAGCCCCGCGCGTTCCCGATGGCTTTCGGCAAATTCCCTATCCACGGGTAAAATCCCGATCTTTTTGAGCGGAGAACATCCTTGACTCGTATCATCGTCGTAACTTCCGGCAAGGGTGGCGTCGGCAAGACCACCACCAGCGCCAGCTTTGCGTCCGGCCTGGCCCTGCGCGGCTTCAAGACGGCCGTCATCGATTTCGACATCGGCCTGCGCAACCTGGACCTGATCATGGGCTGCGAGCGCCGCGTGGTCTATGATCTGGTCAACGTTCTCCATGGAGAAGCCACGCTGACCCAGGCACTGATCAAGGACAAGCACTGCGGGAACGACAACCTGTTCGTGCTGCCCGCTTCGCAAACGCGCGACAAGGACGCGCTGACGGAGGAAGGCGTCGAGAAGGTGCTCAAGGATCTCGAGCACATGGGTTTCGATTACGTCGTCTGCGATTCCCCGGCGGGCATCGAGCGCGGCGCGGTGATGGCGCTGACCTTCGCCGACGAGGCGCTGATCGTGACCAACCCGGAAGTCTCGTCGGTACGCGACTCCGATCGCATCCTCGGCATCATCCAGGCCAAGTCGCGGCGCGCCATCGCTGGCGGCGAGCCGGTCAAGGAGCACCTGCTGATCACCCGTTACTCGCCGAAGCGCGTCGAGGAAGGCGAAATGCTCTCCTACAAGGACGTGCAGGAAATCCTGCGCGTGCCGATCATCGGTGTCATTCCCGAGTCCGAGAGCGTGCTGCAGGCCTCCAACCAGGGCACCCCGACGATTCACCTGAAGGACAGCGACGTCTCCGAAGCCTACCTCGATGTCGTCGACCGCTTCCTAGGCCAGACCAAGCCCTTGCGCTTCGTCGACTACGAGAAGCCGGGCCTGTTCAAGCGACTGTTCGGAGGGAAATAAATGTCCCTGCTCTCTCTCCTGTTCGGCAACAAGCCGAAAACCGCCGCATTGGCCAAGGAACGCCTGCAGCTGATCATCGCCCACGAACGCAATGGCCTGTCGAGCAAGAAGGAGTTCCTGCCCGAAATGCAGAAGGAACTGATCGCCGTCATTTCCAAGTACGTAGCGATCAACCCCGACGACATCAAGGTATCGCTCGAAAAGCAGGGCAACTACGAAGTCCTGGAAGTCAATATCGTCCTGCCGGAGCCTGCCGGCGAACGCTGAGACTCTTTCTGAGAACCTTCACCGCGAAGCACGAAGAACGCTAAGACTACGCAAGGAAAATCACGGAAATTCAAGGTGATTGTCTTTGCGTAGTCTTTGCGCCTTAGCGCCTTAGCGCCTTAGCGGTGGACTTTGTCTTTTCCCCAGCCAATGACTCATCAAGCGGTCATTTCTGCCCACCCCGCGTGACGGTCTTCCCATGCAGAACACCGGAAGCTAAACCACCGTCTCAATTTCCAGTGCATAAGCCCTTGTTTTCCTGAAAGACCCTGTTTTCGGGAGAACATAAGGTTTTCATTACCAAAAATCGAATATATTTTTTTATCTTCGGAACGATTCAAACTGTCTATTTTTTAGGCAACAAGAAGAGTAAAATCCGCTCCCTTCGCTGCCTGCCTCACCTCCACTTCATGCACTTCGTCGGATTCTCTCTGCGGAACAATCTTTTTGTCGCGCCCATGGCGGGCGTAACGGACCGTCCGTTCCGTCAGCTCTGCAAGAAGATGGGCGCGGGTCTCGCCGTTTCGGAAATGGTGACGTCGAACTCGCTGCTCTACGGCAGCGCCAAGACGCAGCGGCGCGCCAACCACGACGGCGAAGTGGAGCCGATCTCGGTGCAGATCGCTGGCTCGGTGCCGGCCATGATGGCCGATGCCGCCCGCCACAACGTCGAGCGCGGCGCTCAGATCATCGACATCAACATGGGCTGCCCGGCCAAGAAAATCTGCAACGTGATGGCCGGCTCGGCGCTGCTCAAGGATGAAGCGTTGGTCGGCAAAATTCTCGAAGCCGTGGTGCAGGCCGTTCCGCAGACCCCGGTCACGCTGAAAATCCGTACCGGCTGGGACAAGGCCAACCGCAACGCGCTGAACGTTCTGAGGATAGCCGAACAGTCGGGAATCCGTGCGCTGGCCGTGCATGGACGTACACGCGCCTGCGGGTACACCGGCCACGCCGAATATGAAACGATCGCCGCGATCAAGGCCGCCGCGCGCATCCCGATCATCGCCAACGGCGACATCACCTCGCCGGAAAAAGCCCGGCAGGTGCTCGACGCCACCGGCGCCGACGCTCTGATGATCGGCCGCGCCGCGCAGGGCCGGCCGTGGCTGTTCCGCGAGATCGAGCATTACCTGAAAACCGGCACGCACCTGCTGCCAC
>CAZCJW010000134.1:0-8583 GCA_964499185.1 uncultured Propionivibrio sp.
CGTTCGACTGGATCGCCGAGAAATGCGCGAAGAGATCTTCGCCGCCAGCGTCCTGGGCGATGAAACCAAAGCCCTTGGAGTCGTTAAACCACTTAACTGTACCTGTTGCCATAATCTTGAATATCCAAAAAATTTAAAAAGGGGACCAGCCCCTTGCTTGAGGGCGAGGATCAAGAAAGCGAGGTGAAAAACAGGGAAGGGGTCTGCAGAACCGCAGGGTCTAACCGGAGAACAACAACACGGACTTGAAGATCGCGGGCGAGACTATGCACTGAAACGCCGAAAAAAGCAAATAAATTATTGATTTTCAAAAATATGTTGACAAGACTTGGCTGTGTCGACAGGTGCGACGGGGCGGGTGCAATGCCTGATGTGCGGCCGGCAGTGTGTCGGGCCGCGCTACGCGACGTATCATGCGCCCTGGTGCGTCAGTCCGGGTTACGATTGGAATGACGGGTTCTGCAGGCAATGACCGTGGAGGATACGCGTTGATCAAGTTTTCGGAGGACGCATTGGACTATATCCGCGGGAAAAATTCGCCCGTGTTCATTGACTTGTCCTACAAGGTGGGCTGCTGTGTTGCGGTCGACGAGGCTCCCGTGGTTCGTTTCGGCGTTCCGGCCGATCTCTCGGGCTATACACGGCAGGACGCGCAGGATGTGACGCTGTACATTCCCAGCGGCCTGCCTGACCCGGATTCGCTGACGATCGATACACAGAATTTTCTTGGTTTTCGCAGTCTGGTCATCGACGGCTGGAAACTGATCTGACCTCTTCCATGCGCCCGACGGCTCCGCCGGACTACCTTGCCGGTTATCCATTCGCGCTCATCGAGCCTGTTCGTCGCCGGTTGGCCGACGGGACGCTCGGCAGCGTGTTGCGGCAACGGTATCCGCGCATGCATGCTGTTCGCACCGATAAGGCGCTCTACGACTACGTGCAGGAATACAGGAACGAGTTCTTGCGCAATAGCCCGCCGCTAAGCAAGGTCGCTTTCGACGGGAAAATCCGCGTCGTCGGACAGGTACTTGGCACGCACACCCGGATTGCTCGCGTGCAGGGCGCGAAACTCAAATCAAAGAACGAGATCCGCATCGCCGCCGTATTCCGCGAAATGCCGGAGGAGCTCCTGCGCATGATCGTTGTGCATGAGCTGGCGCATTTGCGCATACGCGATCACGACAAGGAGTTCTACCGGCTCTGCCAGTACATGGAACCGGCGTATCACCAACTCGAGTTCGATGCGCGGGTGTGGCTGCTGTGGCTTGATGCGCAACAGAATGGCCGGTCGGATGGCGGAGCGCCGGCTGCAACGGGGCAAGGGTCGGATTGAAACCTTTTGGTGCGCAGGCCATCCGGTCCTGACGCCGCGATGCCGTCCTGCGCCTTTGGGGGAGGTCAGGTCGCTATCCGACCCTTGCCAGCCGCTCACACAGATCAGGTTTGTGGCTTGGAAGGCAGACACGCGACCTGCGCCAAGCCGCCTGGACTTGAAACATTCCGGCCTTGGCTCGCTATGTGCTTAAACGCATAGACCGCAAATATGGATTGGAGGCATACTGCTAAAAAAGATTAAGATATCCATGCCACCATACATACAAGCTGGAGTGCCAAAGGAGGGGTGCCATACGGCCATCGGTCTGGCGTTTGCTTCCGGGAGAGGGTCGTTCTTGCGACCGCGACAACGCAGCGTTTCACCAGGTGCTGCCTTTCTGATCTGCGGAAGCACCAATTGAAGAGCGAAATGAAAGTGCCTGCAGAGCTCTTCGACCCTCGCGCCAACATGAGGGATTTGCGCCGGTCGCTGACGATCGTGGTCTTGTATTTTTCACTCTGGCACTTTGCCTCGATCATGAATGTTGCCACCGACGCAAGCGCCTTCTACCCGGCCTGCGGCGTGCTGATGTTCTTCTTCTACCATTGGGGTTGGCGTTGCTGGCCAGCCGCCGTGTTCGCCATGGTGCTCGTCGATATCAGTCAGTACCACTCGTTGATTCGGCAGACATCGAATGACTTGCACCTGCTGCGTCAATTACTCGTCTATGGCGGACTGGCAATGCTGGCTCAGCGCCACAACTGGTTAAACCTGTCCGCTCATTCGCTGCCTGCAACGATCCGTCTGGTTTTCCTTAGCCTGGGCGCGTCACTTCTCTCGGCGATGCTTGCCATCGGTATTTTCTGGTTCTTCTTGCCCGAATTGCGCGGAGTAATCACGAGCATTTTTTTCGGGTTCTGGATTGGCGATTTCACCGGACTCTTGATGTTCCTCGGTGCGGCCAAGATCATCATGATATGGCACAAACAACGCCAGGTTTCGCAAGTGCAATTCAACGGTTACACGATCGCCGGTCTCGTTGGTCTATGTTGCATGGCGATTGGTGTGTTGTTGTTCGTCGTCATCCTGACTGCTAACGGCTTGATGCAGACCTATAGTTACTTGGTTTTGCTCCCCGTCATCATGGGGGCTACCGCCTATGGGCTTGGTTTCGGCGTTATCGCCAGCATCCTCACCAATCTCAGCGCGGTCGGTACTTACATATTGTTGGGTTCGCATCAGATGGACCCCGTTCAGGTGCAGATGCTATGCGCCGTGGTCATGACCGTTGGCATGATGCTCGGCGCAGCGGTCGATGATCGGCGTTCAGCACAGTTCGAAGCATGGCACGATCCTCTGACGGGTGTATTGAACAGGCGAGCCTTCTTCGATCAGGGGCACATGCTCTTGGCGCGTGCCGATCGCCACGGTTTCAATGTTGCGTTGATCATGCTCGATCTGGATCACTTCAAACTCGTCAACGATCGTTACGGCCACGACGCGGGCGATCGTGTCCTGCAATCGGTCGCTCGATGTTGTAGCGCGGTTACTCGCCAAGGCGATCTGTGCGCCCGTCTCGGTGGCGAAGAGTTCGTCCTTCTGCTGGAAGACACTGATCCTGTCGAAGCGGCCGGGGTTGCTGAAAGGGTGCGCCAGATGATTGGCACACTCAAACGGGGTGAATCGGAGGACGCTGTGACCGCAAGTTTCGGTGTCAGCATGCTTGGCGGTGCAATCAAGACGCTGGATGAGTTGCTGCACGATGCCGATCGTTTGCTCTATGTGGCCAAGAATACCGGGCGCAACCGAGTCGTCATGAACGATCTTCCTTCCCCGCCAAGGACGGCGCAGACGTTTGCTGCTGCAGTTGTCGGTTAGGTAAGAGCAGGGGTGGTCGTGATATGGCCAGAGGCGCTATCCTGGCCGGATCGGGCGCCAAGATAGCGAGGGGCAATCGCCACCTCGTTTCCAAATCGGCCCGCAGCCAAAAAAGACGACGCAGCCATCGCGAATGGCCGCAACGGGCTCTGTTGTCCACGTGCCGTCAGAATTGGCCAAAGGCTGGCCGGTGCCGACGTGGCTTCCTCTCAGCGATCTTCACGATTGTTCCGGGGTTGGTACCATGCGTGTTAATCCATCTTTAAGGCAAGCACGATGAACGACTACTTCCTCGGAATCGACAACGGCGGCAGCGTTACCAAGGCTGTGATCTTCGATCAGCAAGGCAGGGAAATCGCTTCTGCGACGGCAAAGGTGCTCATGCTTCGGCCGCAGCCCGGATTCACCGAGCGGGATATGGAAGCCCTATGGCAAGCCAATCTGGAGGTGATCCGCGACGCGGTGCGCGATTCCGAGGTCGATGCGGAGCAGATCCGCGGGATTGCCTGTACCGGGCATGGGAAGGGTTTGTATCTCTGGGGCAAGGACGGGCGGCCGGCGTATAACGGCATCGTCTCGACCGACGCGCGCGCCTGGATGTATCCCGAACAGTGGGAAAAGGACGGCACGGCGGAGAAGGTCTTTCCGCGGACCATGCAGTCGCCGCTGGCCTGCCAGCCGGTGGCGCTGTGGCGCTGGTTTCAGGACAACCAGCCGGACGTGCTGGAGCGGGTTCAGTGGGTGTTCGCGGTCAAGGATTACATCCGTTTTCGACTGACCGGCGAGGCGTACGCCGAGGTGACCGATTACTCCGGAACGAGCCTGATGAACCTTGCCGACGCTTCATTCGATCGGGAGGTCATGCGGGACTTTGGAGTGGCTGACATGGCTGACAAGCTGCCGCCGTTGCGCCTTTGTACCGAGGTGTGCGGTGGCATCACGGCCGAGGTCGCTGTGCTCACTGGCTTGAAGGCAGGCACTCCGGTGGCCGGAGGCATGTTCGACATCGACGCCTGCGCGGTGGCCATGGACGTGACCGACGAGAAAAACCTGTGCGTGATCGCGGGCACGTGGGGGATCAACGAGTACATCTCGCGCCGGCCCGTGCTCAACAAATCGGTCAAGATGAATTCGCTGTTCTGTCTTCCCGGCTATTTCCTGATCGAGGAATCCAGTCCGACCTCGGCCAGCAACAACGACTGGTTCGCGGATCTTTTTCTCGATAGCGAAAAGCAGTTATCGCGCGAACGAGGGGTCAGCATCCATGCGGTGGCGGAAGAAATGGCGGCTGCCGTTCGTTTCGACGAGCAGTCGATTCTTTTCCTGCCTTTTCTCTACGGTTCGAACGACAACCCGCAGGCCAAGGCGTGTTTCATCGGCCTGGAGAGTTCCCATACGCGGGCACAGATGATCCGGGCCGTGCTGGAAGGCATCGTGTTTTCCCACCGCGTTCACGTCGAGCGACTGCTGTCAAACCGCGACCGTCCCGTGGCCATTCGCCTGGCTGGCGGCGCGGCGAACAACCGGACGTGGTCGCAGATGTTCGCCGATGTGATCGGACTGCCGGTCGAGATCATCGACACGAAGGAATTGGGCGCACTGGGCTGCGCCATGGCCGCCTCTGTTGCTTCCGGGCAGTATCGCGATCTGCGGGAAGCGGCCCGGCACATGGTCAGGATCAAGGACGGGCTGGAGCCGGATTTGCAGAAGAAGCGTACCTATGATCGCAAGTACGCGCTCTTCGTTCGGGCCTCTCAGGCACTCGACGGGCTCTGGGAGTCTTTTTGAACGGCGGCCTCATGACGCTTATCGGGCGCCGGCCTTCTCAAGGATTTCCACCATGGCCTGGTAGTTGCGGGCCTTCGCTAGCGTCAGCGGGGTGGCACCGTTGCGGTCGGCCAACTGCGTGTTGGCGCCGGCCTCGACCAGGGCGCGCAGGGTTTCGACATGCCTCCGGCCGCCATCGCCGAGGACGATCGATTCGATCAGCGCCGTCCAGTGCAGGTTGTTGACGTGATCGAGCGGCGCCCCGGCAGCGATCAACTGTCTGACCACGCCATCATGGCCCAGATGGGCGGCGGCGATCAGTGCCGTGCCGTCGTAGCGGCTGGTTATCAGCCTGGCGCTGGCGCCACGCGACAACAGAACGCGCAGTGTGTCCTCATCGTCCGCTACGGCGGCGATCGTGACCGCGTCGTAGCGATCGCGCTCCAGCAGGTCGGTGCGCGCTCCGGCAGCAATCAAGGCGCTGATGGCATCGCGCTGCCGGGCGAAGGTGGCGACATGCAGCGGTGTTCTGCCGTAGGAATCACGGGCGTTAATGTCGTTTCCAGCCGAAACCAGCGTGCCGATTTCTGCGACATTGCCGTGCTGGGCGGCGGCGTGCAGGCCGGTATAGCGTGAGATTTCCTCGGCGCCCGGAGGCACTTGGGCAACGGCTGGCTGCGCCATGACGGCGGCAATCAGCAGGAGTGACCTGAAGAGGTTCATGGTGGATTCCTTCAAGGGCAGCGAGTGTTCCGGTACCATCATCACCGGCGTGGCAGATGCTTTGATAGCTACGTGGACGCTTCGGGAAGAGAAATCGTTCCTGTGATCGTTCGCTGTCAGCGAGAGGCGGAGTGGCGCGTTTAACGATAGGGGTCAGGGGAAAATCCGCCTGAACGACGTGTCGGATAATTTCTGAGAGGATGGTTCATGAGGATGTTAACGTCGGTGATTGCTGCGGTCGCCCTGTCGATTGCGGTTGCTCCTTCCGCTGCGTTGGCGGACAAGGGAGGCAATCCGGGGAAAGGCAAGGGCAAGGGGAATTCGCAGCAGGAGCAGAAATACGAAGGTAGCCCGTCGAATGGCGACGTGCGAATCGATTTCCACTTTGGCGATCAGGACCGCCGCTTGGTGCGCGATTACTACGGCGGGCAGGCCAAGGGCGGGAAGTGCCCGCCGGGGCTGGCCAAGAAGGGCAATGGCTGCATGCCGCCCGGCCAGGCGAAGAAATGGGCGATGGGTCGGCCACTGCCTCGCGACGTGGTCTATCATGATCTGCCGTACGATCTGATGCGCCGCATGCCGCCAGCGCCCGCCGGACACCGTTACGTACAGGTGGCGGGCGATGTCCTGTTGATTACCGTCGGTACGTCGATGGTCGTGGATGCCATCCAGGACATCCTGCGTTAATTCGCGGAAATGAAGCTAAACTGGCGTCCGCAAATCGGCAGATGACTTGGCCGGTTTTCGATGCCAGCCGCTGAACATTTCCCTGGTGTCGCTGTCTTCTTCCATCCGCTGTGTTGCCCGGTGCATTTTTCCCCGTTTGGGTTCCGTTTTTCTTTGGGTATTGTTTCGTAGTGAATATCAAGAATCTCTCCGGTTTTCTGCTTTTCCCCCTGGCGCTACTGATTTTTGCGGTTTCCGACGCAACGGCGAAATACATGTCGGCCTATTTCGCTGTTCCGCTGCTGGTATGGGTGCGCTACATCACCCAGCTGGTCTTCATGCTGGCGACCGTCGCGCCGGGCATGGGGCGCGAGATCGTGGTGACGTCCCGGCCGTGGATGATGGTGTTGCGCGGGGG
Source organism: uncultured Propionivibrio sp. (assembly GCA_964499185.1). Classification (GTDB taxonomy): domain Bacteria; phylum Pseudomonadota; class Gammaproteobacteria; order Burkholderiales; family Rhodocyclaceae; genus Propionivibrio. The sequence goes on from CAZCJW010000134.1 coordinate 6,768, forward strand.
CATGCAGGTCGCCAGCACCATGCTGGGCCTGCTGGCCTTTCGCACGCTGCCGTTGGCGGAGACAACAGCACTGGTTTTCATTACGCCACTGCTGGTGGCGCTCCTTGCCGGTCCGATACTCGGGGAGAAAATCCATCTGCGCAGTTGGCTGGCCACGGTCGCCGGTTTCGCCGGGGTGTTGCTGATTGCCCGTCCCGGAGGGTACATGGACGGCATGGGCGTGGTATACGCGCTGGGTGCAGCGCTGTGCTATTCGCTCTATCAAATTTTGACGCGCAAGTTGGCGGCCAGCGAACCGCCGATGCGCCAGCTGTTCTACCTGGCGCTGGTCGGCTCGGTCATCATGTCGCTGTTTCTGCCGTCGTTCTGGACCGATACCGTCCCGACCTTGAAGCAAGCGGTCCTCATCCTGTCGTTGGGGGTGTATGGCGGTACGGGGCACTTCCTGTTGATTCGCGCGTTCCACGAATCGCCGGCATCGCGGCTGGCGCCGCTGCTGTATATCCAGATCGTCTGGGCGATGCTGCTTGGCTGGATGATCTTCGGGCATTTTCCGGATCGCATGTCGATCCTCGGCATGCTGATCATCGGCGCGGCCGGGTTGAGCCTCGTGCTCGGGAACCGGGCCGCGCGGGCCTGATCGCGGTCGTCATTCCGGCATGCGCCGGAATGACGTTTGCTGGTTCTCTTCTATCCGTCTATTTCTCGTTCGCTTCGTCCTGCGCTTCCAGCCAGAGGGCGTTGACGATGGCCAGCAGGACGGCGAAGCCGAGGCCCAGTATCCAGGTGAAGTACCACATGGTTTTTCCTTTTCCCGTAGTCAGTAGAGTGATTTGTCGTTCTTGACGATGAAGTCGCGGGTGACTTTGCCGGCCATCACCCGGTACGCCCATCCGGTGTAGGCGACTACGATCGGGGTGAAGATCAGCGCCACCCACAGCATGACGTTCAGCGTGACGTAGCTGGAGGTAGCATCCCAGGCGGTGAGGCTGGCCTTCGGCATTTCCGACGAGGGCAGCACGAACGGGAACAGCGCCACGCCGGCGGTCAGGATCACCGAGATGCAAGCCAGCGACGAGCCGACGAAAGCCAGCAGTGTCAAGCCGGCACGCAGGCAGACCAAGACGAGCAGGCTGCCGGCATAGGCCAGCGCCGGGATCAGCCAGAGGATCGGCATCTTGTTGTAGTTGGCGAACCAGGCGCCGGGCGCGCGGCCGACTTCCTTCATCAGCGGATTCAGCGCGCCGCCGACATCGCCGATCGACTGGATCACGTAGCCGTCGATGCGCGAGACCCAGAATCCGGCGAGCGAGAAGGTGGCCAGAAGGACGATGGCGACGATGCTGGCCGTCTTTTTTGCACGCGCCTGCAATTCACCGTCGGTGCGGTGTGACAGGAAGGTCGCCCCCTGCAGCGTGAGCAGCGACAGGCTGACGACCCCGAAGAGCAACGCGAACGGGTTGAGCAGCGCCCAGAAGGAGCCCGAATAGAACGAGCGCATCGTGTCATCGAACCGGAACGGCACGCCGAGGAAGAGATTGCCGAACGCCACGCCGAACACAAGCGCCGGGACCGCGCTGCCGGCGAAGATGCCCCAGTCCCACGACTTGCGCCAGGTCGGATCGGGCAGCTTGGAGCGGTACTCGAAGCCGACCGGGCGGAAGAACATCGCAAACAGCACCAGCAACAGCGCCCAATACAGGCCAGAAAAAGCGGTGGCATAGACGAACGGCCAGGCGGCGAAGATGGCGCCGCCGGCAGTGATGAACCACACCTGGTTGCCGTCCCAGTGCGGGGCGATGGTGTTGATCATCAC
>CAZCJW010000135.1:0-8567 GCA_964499185.1 uncultured Propionivibrio sp.
GGTGGATTTCGTCGATGAACAGCACGTCGTGCGGCTCGAGGTTGGTGAGCATGGCAGCCAAGTCGCCGGCGCGCTCGAGCACCGGGCCCGAGGTCTGACGCAGGTTGACGCCCATTTCGGCAGCGATGATATGCGCTAGCGTGGTCTTGCCCAGCCCGGGCGGGCCAAACAGCAGCACGTGGTCGAGGGTGTCGCTACGGCGCTTGGCGGCCTCGATGAAGATGCCGAGTTGTTCGCGGATCTTGGCCTGGCCAACGTAATCGGCCAGGCGTTTCGGGCGCAGGGCGCGCTCGATGGCATCTTCCTGGTTCGATTTCGATTCGGGCGAGATCAGTCGGTCAAGCGGCGCTTCGCTGAAACTGTCGAAGGAGTCGGTTTCGATCATGGGTGTCCTGTCCCGTAAGTTTGCGTCAATGCCGAGGATGAGCGACAAAGCGAATGGGGATGCGGGGCGTGCCGAACATAGCAGGATTTACGGGACAGGGCACTAGATGGACGGGTGCTCTTCGTACTCGGTCAGTGCCAGCCATTCGCGGATGAGCACCTGGCCGAGCGCGAGCAGCATCGGTCCGAGGAACAGGCCGATGAAACCGAAGACCAAAACGCCGCCGAAAATGCCGACGACGATCAGCAGCAGCGGCAGGCTGGAGGTGCGCGAGATGAGGATCGGCTTGACGAAGTTATCCACGCTGCTGATGCCGAATACGCCCCACAGCACCATGAAGATGGCCCAGCCGGTCTGTCCACTGTCGTACAGCCACACGGCGGCACCGAGCCAGATCAGCGTCGCGCCGATGACCGGAACCATGGAGAAAATGAAGGTGGTGAAGGTGAGCATGGCGACTCCCGGGACGCCCGCGATGGCGTAGCCGATCATGGCCACGACGGCCTGCGCGGCTGCCGTGCCGACGATGCCGATCATGACGCCGGTTACGGTGCCTTCAGCCAGCTTGAGCATGCGCTGGCCAAGATCTCCCGCCAGTTTGCGGGCCCCGTTGCGCATGGCGTCGGCGTATTTTTCAGCGTCGCGGAAAATGAAGAAGACGAAGAAGATCACCAATATCAACTGCAATAGCCCTTGGCCTAGAATGGATACAGTCGCCAGTGCCATTTTGCGGGTTGGGTCGATCAGTTGACGCAGAAGGTTGTTCATTTCTTCCCGGCTGGCGGCCAGTTCGTGCCAGTAGGTGTCGATGCTCGAGCCGACAACGGGCAGTTCGGCAAGCCATTTTGGCGGGTCCGCAGAAAGTCCCGACTCCAGAATCGGCCGCAAATAGCGCAGTGCCGACTCGACGCCTTGGGCCAGCGTTCCAGAAAGCAGAGCTAACGGTGCAACCAAAAGTATCACCAGCAGCAACGACATCACCAACGCTGCAAGATGGCTGCGCCCCCGGCAGAGCTTCAGCAGGCGGTCCCGGAGCGGTGTCGTGGTCACGCAGATCACCACGGCGAACATCAGCGTGCCGGTGAAGGGGAGCAGGACGGCGATGCAGCCAATCAGCAGCAACGCCACGATGGCCGTCTGGATGATCTGTTTCTGCGCGGAAGTGATCTGTTGCATTAGGCTTTGGAGAGGAGTTTGAGCGCTTGACGGATACCGTCCGAGGTGGATAAGCCGGGCGGCAGCTGTTTCATGACGGTGGAGGCTTCGCGGTCATTGTAACCCAGGGCCAGCAGTGCATTCAGAATGTCATGCTGGCTGTCTTCGATGGGGTGGGCGGCGGTAGGCAACGCATCGGCGAGCTTGCCCTTTAGTTCGAGAAGCAGCCGCTCCCCTGTTTTCTTGCCGATGCCGGGAACCTTGGTGAGCCGGCCGACTTCCTGGCGGGCAACGGCTTCCGCCAGTTCGCCGACCGAGAGACCAGAGAGCACGGACAGCGCGGTGCGCGCGCCGATGCCGGAAATCTTGACAAGTTGGCGAAAGGCGTAGCGCTCGGCGTCACTGCCGAAACCATAGAGGAATTGCCCATCCTCGCGCACCACGAAGTGTGTGAGCAGGGTGACTTTTTCTCCCGTAGCCGGGAGATTGAAAAACGTGCTCATCGGCACGTCGACTTCGTAACCGACGCCATGCACGTCAACGACGACCTGGGGCGGATTCTTCTCCAGCAGTGTTCCGGCGATTCGTCCGATCATTGTTTGCTTTCTTCATGTTTGCCCAGAATCATGCGTCCATTGCGTAGCCGAAACCCTTTCGTCGCCAGCGGCCCCATGCCTTGTCCGCCATGCGCGTGGGCGATGGCACAAGCCAGCGCGTCGGCGGCGTCCGGACTCGGATCGCCGGGCAGGGACAGCAACCGGCGCACCATATGCTGCACCTGCAGCTTGTCCGCATGACCGTTTCCCACTACCGCTTGCTTAACCTGCAAGGCAGTGTATTCGGCTACTTCGACTCCACCGGCGACCAATGTGGTAATTGCGGCACCGCGCGCTTGACCGAGCAGCAGGGTCGATTGGGGGTTAACGTTTACAAAGACGATTTCGATGACAGCCTGGTCGGGTTTGTATTGAGTGAGTAGTTCGTTGAGACCGGCGTGAATGGTCCCGAGACGGGTTGGCAGCGAAGCTTTTGCGTCGGTTTTGATGCAACCGCTGGCGAGATAGGCAAGCCGGTTCCCGGATTTCTCAATAATGCCGAATCCGGTGATGCGCAGGCCGGGGTCAATGCCGAGGATGCGGGTCGATGTTGGAGGCGCTGAGGGCAACGTCAGAAGCTGCTAGGTCGCAGAGTGCGATGAACGAAGCGCACAGTATACAGAGTCGGGAGGAATACTGTGCTCGCAGTCCCTTGGAGTTCATGGATTCAGAGCACGTAAACGCGATGCTGCCCAAGCGCACAAACTTCAGTGCGGTGGGTAGCATCGTCCTGCAGTGTTACGGATCAGGCAGGGGCTGCGTTTTTGTTGTTCCTGGACGAGAAATACTGATACGACAGCAGTACGACCAAGGCGCCGAATCCCACCATGTCGGAGTAGATTCCGCTATCGATCAGCGCCAACGCGCCACAGGCAGCGATAAGCCGCATAACGACATTCGTTCTGACGAACAGGTAGCCTTCCACAGCGACGCCAATCATGAAGACGCCGAGGCAGGCTCCGATCGTCACACGCAACCCTTCAAGGAAGCTTGTGTTGATGAGAAGCAGTTGAGGTGAGTAAACGAACATGAATGGCACGATGAAACCTGCAATCGCGAGCTTGACCGCCGCAAAGCCCGTCTTCATGGGGTCACCTCCCGATACACCCGCTGCCGCAAAAGCCGCCAGGGCTACTGGAGGCGTGAGGTTGGCAAACATGGCGTAGTAGAAGGAGAACATGTGGGCTGCAATCACGGGGATGCCCAGTTTGGCCAAGGCCGGGGCCGCGACGGTGGCCGTGATGATGTAGGCCGGGATGGACGGAACGCCCATGCCCAGGATCATGCAGGTGACCATGGTGAAAATGAGCGTGATGACCAGGCTCTTCCCGCCGAGCGTGATGATGGTGTTGGCCATGGTCAGTCCGAAGCCGGTCTTGGATGTGACGCCAATGATGATGCCTACACAGGCGCAGGCGATGGCGACAGCCACGGTTTGCGTGGCGCCGTCGGCAAACGCATCGCGAATATCCTTGAAGCTCATCCGGGTGCTCTTTTTCAAGGCCGCCACAACGATAGTTGCGACGATGGTGATGACGGCCGAGAAGACGACAGTCGTGCCCGAGAAGAGCAACAAGTAGAGCAGCAGGAAAATGGGAATCAGCAGATGCCCCTTGTCCTTCATGACGTCCTTGACGAGCGGCAGGCGATCCTTGGGCAGCCCAACCAGATTGGTTTTGCCGGCGCGCAGCTGAACCTGGACGATGATTCCGAGGTAGTACAGCAGGGCGGGAATGGCCGCGTGAATGATGATCACCGAGTAGGGAACGCTCAGAATTTCGGCCATGATGAACGCCGCCGCGCCCATGACCGGCGGCAGCAGTTGCCCGCCAACGGATGACGATGCTTCCACCGCTCCGGCGAAATCCTTGGAATAGCCGGTTTTCTTCATCAGCGGGATGGTGAACGCCCCTGTGGTTACCACGTTGGCGACGGCAGAACCGTTGATTGATCCGAGCAAGCCGGAGGAGATTACCGCGACTTTGGCGGGTCCTCCCTTGGTGTGCCCGGCGAGCGCCATGGCCAGGTCGTTGAAAAAGGCGCCCATGCCGGATTTGCCCATGACGGCCCCGAACAGGATGAACAGGAAGATGTAACTCGCCGCCACGCTGACCGAGGTGCCGTAGATGCCTTCGGTGTTGGCGAAGAAATGGTTGGAAAGCTGCATCCAGGTGTACCCGCGGTGTCCGAACACGCCGGGCACGCTCCGCCCGAACAGACCGTAGGCGATGAATATCAGGCTTAATATCGGGAGCGCCCAACCGGCGGAGCGCCGCGCGGCTTCAAGGACCAGCACTGTCAGGATGGTGGCCACGACGAGGTCGGGCGTATTGGGCATTCCCGCCCGTTCAACGACGCCAAGATAGTCGACCCAGACATAGACCACCACGGAAATGGACAGGGCGACCAGCAGCCAGTCCCACCAGGAAACCTTCTTGAAGTTGCTTTTCTTGCTGAACGGATACATCACGAAACAAAGGGCGAGCATCATGGAAACGTGCAGCGAACGGTGCTCGAGAACGACGGGTGTTCCGACGAACGACGTGATGAAGTGGTACAGCGTGACCCCGATACAGGTCAGATAAAACAGCTTGGCGATCCAGGGTGTCTCAAGTTTTCGTACGCTGGATTCCTTGTCCAGGTCCTTGATCAGATTCAACTGTTCTTCACTCAACTCGCCAGCCATGGCTTTCGCAATGGCCTCGTCCGATACATCGTGCTCGGCCCCGGCTCGGACGTTGTCGCCCATGTTTTTACCTCCCTGTTTTGTTTCCACCATTTAGATCACCTTATTTCACTTTTTCGATAACCAGCCGTAACCGGGTGTGCTCGGGCAGTTCGCTGCCACGGGTGATGGGGGTGCCATCAACGACGAGTTCGCGTGTTGCCATGTGTGAATTGAGCCATACGAGTTCTGCAAAGATCTGGTCAATTTCGTCCATATGGATCAGCCCGTTTTTTACGTAAGTGACACGCCCTTTGTCCTCGGGAATTCCCGCCCCGAAAGCGGGGAAAGTGATTGTGTCGAGTACCAGATTGAGGTTCTCGTCAACGTGGAAGTATTCATTCCAGGGGAATTTTTCCAGGGAATGAATCCAGGCGAACAGCAGACGGCTGTTGACCCGGACCGGGGCTTCCACGTACACACGCTCCGTTTTCCAGTCATAGATGCGCAACACGGCTTCTTCTTGCGGGAGCGAGGCGCACCCGCAAAGAAGAAGAACGGAAAGGACCGATGCAATCCGGCTGGCGTACGCAAGTCCGCGTGTACGCCAGACGCAGGGGCTTGTCATTCGGGCGAACGACGACACCCGCTGGTCCTATTTCATCAAACCCGCTTCCTTGTAGTAGCGGATTGCGCCGTCATGGAGCGGAACCGAGGTGCCGGTTACGCCGCGCAAGGCGGTTTCGGGCTTGATGTTTGCCTTTGCCGTGGCGTGGGAGCCTTGGATGGTTTCCAGTCCAGCGGGTGAGAAGATGTTCTTCAGCAGATCGTAAACCACGTCGGCGGGAAGCTTCTTGTCGGCCACCAGGATGTTCATGACGGCGGTGGTTGGCGTGTCGGCCGGGGTGCCGTAGGTCGCAGCGGGGATGGTCGATTCGATGTAGAAGGGATGTTTCTTGATCAGCCGCTGCCGGGCTTCACCGTCAACCGGCACGAACGCAATTTTCTTGCTCACGCCCAGTTCGCGAATGGTGGCATTGCCCAGTCCTGAGGTGACGAACGCTGCCTGGATGAGACCGTTCTTCATCTGATCGATGGCCTCGCCGTAATTGAGGTAATCAACCTTGACGTCCTTGTAGGTCATGCCGTGCGCCTCAAAGATCATCCGGGCGTTGATTTCAACGCCGGAGTTCGGCGCGCCGACGCCGACACGCTTGCCCTTGAGGTCGGCAAAGGTCTTGATTCCTGAATCCTCGGTGGTCACGATCTGAACGACGTTCGGCCAGAGGCCCATCAAGGCACGCAGGTTGGCTGCCGGTTTCTTTCCTTCGTAGGCACCGAAGGCTTCGACCGCCTGAATGACGGCGTCGGACATTGCAATCGCGATTTCGCCCTGGCCAGTCTGAAGGGCATTGATGTTTTCGGCGGTGGCGCCCGTCGCGGTGGCGGAGGCTTTGTAACCCAGTTTGCCGATCAGGGTGGAGAAGGCTCCGCCGATCGGGAAGTAGATGCCACTGGATGGGCCGGTCAGCACGGTGATGTACTGATCGCTGCGCTTGATGTCCTGCGCCTGGGCGGCCAAAGGAAGAGCGGACAGCGCCATGGCGAGCGGTACGGCAACGGCACACAAAAGACGTCGACAGTTTTTCATTGAGAAACCCTCCTTGTTGAGTTTTACGATTCGCTTACAAAAAAACGGATGTGGAATACCCGGTTTTATGAAGAGCGTCACCAGAAAGATGGCTGCGGCTTGACGTCGATTTCACCGACAAATGGGCAGCCGTCGCCTTCCCTTCTCCTGGTTCGCGCAGTTCCTCATTGTTTGAAGTACGGTTGCTGACAGGAGTGACGGTCCATACCGCTGTAGCAAAACCCGTACCTGAAAAAGGGCCGAGGCACGTCTACGCAAGCTCCTGACACAACGGCCATACCTTCGGGTTCGAGGGTCGAAGGAAACGTGCATTTTCTGAATTTTCGGAATCGGCGTTGGCGGATGTGCGGATATCCGCATTGACAGGCGCGTGCATCCACGCGATGCCCAAGGATTGAGATTTATGGTTTCCCATATGGCCGGATTCTCCCTTGTGCCGCATAATCGCCCTCTGAAATTCAACGGGATTCGCCAGGGGGGTTCGTTGCTCCGGGCGTGTGAAAACAGAGATTGGAATGGAGCGCATGCGCAAAGCTGCCAGCCTTGCTGCCCGGAACGGCCGCACTTGGACCCGGTTGGCGCTGCGGCTGACGTTTGCCCTGAGCGTATGTGTACTGGCGGGATGGGGTGTGCGCGAGGCGGTACTCGTGCGGCAGCTTGATCTGCTTGGCCAGCAGTCCCGGCATCATGTCGATTTTTACCGCATGAGTCTGCAGTCGCTGCTCTCGCGCAACGAATCGCTGCCCCGGGTCATCGCGATGGAGGAACGGCTGCTGGCATTGCTGGCCAATCCGGCGGATCGGAAGGCACAGGATGACGCCAACAACTATCTTCTTGACGTGCAGCACGGTGCCGGCATCAACGCCGTGTACCTGATGGATCGCAACGGTTTGACACTCGCGGCAAGCAACTTCCAGTCGGCCAGTTCGTATATCGGACACAACTACAATTTTCGTCCGTATTTCCAGTTGGCCTTGCGCGGTGGTCTGGGGCGATTTTACGGTCTGGGGGCGACAACGGGGGAGCCGGGCTATTTCCTAGCTTCGCCGATTATCGGTTCCGATGGCCCGATCGGCGTGGTAGCGGTCAAGATCAGCCTCGAGGACTTTGAATCCGCACTGGTGCGAAATGGCGACCCGGTGTTGTTGGTCGACGCCAACGGTATCGTTTTCCTGTCGTCGATACCCGAGTTCAAATATCGTGCGCTGATGCCACTGGAGGCGGATATAGCGCAGGAGATCGGCCTGTCGCGCCAATATGGCAGCGAGCCGTTGCATCCGTTGGGAACAAGCCTGCGGCTGCAGGACGAGCCTCAGCAAATTCGTGTCGTCCTGCGAGGCCGACCGGCTGACGTTTACCTCGCGCAGTCGGTACAGACAGGCCCTGAAGGATGGTCGATCGTGCTGCTGTCCTCAACGCGGCAGCAACGGCAGAATGCGCTGCTGGCCGGGGTGGCGACCGGCCTCGCCGTGGCGTTCGCCATGTCGGTGGCCTTTTTCTTCCGCCTCAACATCAAGCGTTATAACGAGCGCCGGCAGGCAGAGGCGACGTTGCGTCAGGCGCACGCCGATCTGGAGAGGCGCATTGCGGAGCGGACGGCTGATCTGACGGCGACCAACGCTTCGCTGGAAGAGAAGATCGGTGCGCTGAAGACCACGGAAACCATCCTGCGCGAGACGCGGGACAGCGCCGTGCAAGCCGGTAAACTCGCGGTGCTCGGACAAATGGCGGCGGGGATCAGCCACGAATTGAACCAGCCTCTGACCGCCCTGCACACTTTTGCCGACAATGCGGTCGACCTGCTGGAACGGGGCGACGTGGGCGAAGTGCGGGAAAACCTCGGGCTGATCCGGCAAATGGCGGCGCGCATGGGGCGCATTGTCGGCGAGATCAAGAGCTTTACGCGCAAGCCGGCGCTCGAACGGCGCCCGGTGAACGTGGCAGGGCTTGTGGTTCAGGCGTTGATGCTGGTTGAGGCGCGGCGGCGACAGGTCTCGGCACAGATCGACACGCAGGGTGTCCCGGATGGTTTGAGCGTATCGGCCGACCCACAGCGGCTCGAACAGGTGCTGGTCAATTTGTTGCTCAACGCGCTCGACGCCTTGGCGGAGTCGG
>CAZCJW010000136.1:0-8552 GCA_964499185.1 uncultured Propionivibrio sp.
TCTTGGCTTCCTTGATCGCCTTCTTCGACCATTCGCCGGTGTTCAGGTAATCGGCGGAGGCCTTGCCGCGCAGCAGGTTCATCGGCACCATGGCGAACTGCAGCGAGGCGCCGCCCTGCAGGAACAGCACCTTGTAGTTGGCCGGGATGCCCATCAGCTCGCGCAGGTCGGCTTCGGCATCGGCCTGGATGCTCATGTATTCCTTGCCGCGATGCGACATTTCCATCACCGACATGCCGCTGTCGTGCCAGTTGACCAGTTCGGCCTGAGCCTGTTGCAGAACTTCCAGCGGCAGCGCGGCGGGGCCGGCGCTAAAATTGAAAACTCGATCCATGATGGATGTGTCCTTTCTTTGGAAAATGAAGAATGCAGGAACTGGTTGGAATGAACGTGAAACGGACGAATGAGTTAATGGGTCATTTTAGCCAAAGAGAACCGGTGTGTGGGAACGGGATCAATATCGACCGGCGATTTGCGGCAGCAGAAGTGTCCGGTCGACCTCTCGCGCAAGGTCGACAATCCTGCTTGTGCCTTCGCGTTCCGGGGAATTCAATATGAATAGACTGCTGCAATACCTGCGCGTGTGGCTCGTCGTGTTGCCTTTGGCCGTCTTCGCGCAGGAGCAGGCGGAGGTGCCGGATGCCGCAACCTTCGGGACGAGCAACCCGGAAATGCTGGCGGCAATCGCCCAGGCCCGATCCACCCTTGACCAGTTCCTGGTGCTTGCCCGGAATCCGGAGCCCGATACGTCGGTGTTCAAACTGAAAGTGATCGTTCGGGACGGCAAGGATATGGAGAGTTTCTGGGTCACGCCTTTTCGTGTTGTCGCCGACGGTTTCGAAGGCGTGGTGGCTAATACGCCGGAGATCGTCGGAAACGTCAGCTTGGGTGAGACCATCCGGTTTCCCCGGGCCGACATCAGCGATTGGGGCTACGTCCGGAATGGCCGCCAGGTGGGCAGCTTCACCGTCTGCGTGTTGTTCAAATACATGCGCCCGTCCGACGCCGAGTACTTCCGGCGCCACAATGGTTTCGATTGTTGACCGGACAGATTCCGCGCCGCTTCAAATCTCCAGATTGTCGATCAGCCGGGGTGTGCCGAGGCGACTGGCGGCGAGTACGACCAGCGCGTCGTCTTCGCTGACCGGCGACTGCAGGTCGGCCTGCCGGCGTACGGCAACGTAGTCGGTTTTCCAGCCGTGGCTGTCGAGTTCGGAGACCGCTTCGCGCTCCAGTCGCGTGTAGTCGCGGTCACCGGCGCGAATCGCGTCGCGGATGCGGTTGAGCAGGCGGTTGAGACGTGGGGCCTCGGCGCGCTCGGCGGGCGTCAGGTAGCCATTTCGCGAGGACAGTGCCAGCCCGTCGTCAGCGCGCACCGTCTCGCCGCCGATGATCTCGACCGGCAGCGCCAGTTGCCGCGTCATGTTGCGCAGGATCATCAGCTGCTGGTAATCCTTTTTTCCGAGAATAGCCACCTGTGGCTGGACGATGTTGAACAGCTTGAGCACGACGGTAGCGACGCCGCGGAAATGGCCGGGGCGAAATTCCCCTTCGAGCAGGTTCTGGATTTCCGGGGGATCCACCAGGTATTGCTGCGGTTCAGGATAGAGATCTGCTTCCGTCGGCGCGAAGAGGACGGCAACGCCGGCTTCACGCAGCTTCTGGCAGTCGTCGGCGAAGGTACGCGGATACTTGTCGAAATCCTCGCTCGGTCCGAACTGCAGGCGGTTGACGAAGATGCTGGCGACCACGGTGTCGCCGTGCTCGTGCGCCTGCCGCATCAGGGCGATATGGCCCTCGTGCAGGTTGCCCATGGTCGGGACGAAGACGATGCGCTCGCGGTTCTTGAGCGCGGCACGGGTGTCGGCAATCGAAGAGTGAATGTGCATGGGAGGCTGAAAATCAGTAGCAGTGTTCGGGTCCGGGGAAGCTTCCGTCCTTCACGGCGGCGGCATAGGCGGCGAAGGCGCCGATGATCGAGTCTTGTCCGGTCATGAAATTGCGCACGAAGCGCGGTTTGCGGCCAGCGGCGACGTCGAGCATGTCATGAAGTACCAGTACCTGCCCGGAGCAGTCCTTCCCGGCGCCGATGCCGATGGTCGGAATGACTAATTCTGACGTTGCAGTTGCCGCGAGCGGTGCCGGAATCGCTTCCAGCACGATCAGCGAAGCGCCGGCGTCCTGATGGGCCTGCGCATCGGCCAGCAGTTGTGCAGCCCCGGCTTCGTCCTTGCCTTGCACGCGATAGCCGCCCAACTGATGCACCGACTGCGGCGTCAAGCCGACGTGCGCGCACACCGGGATGCCGCGTGATGCCAGGAAGCGGGTGGTTTCGGCCATGTCTACTCCGCCTTCGAGCTTGACCATCTGCGCGCCGGCGGCCATCAGCGTTACCGCATTGCGGTAAGCGGCCTGCGGGCTTTCCTGGAAGCTGCCGAAAGGCAGGTCGCCAATGATCAGCGGGCGGCTGCAGCCACGGGCAACGCAGGCGATGTGGTAGGCAATGTGTTCGACGGTAACGGGCAGCGTGGAGTCGTGTCCTTGCACGACCATGCCGAGCGAATCGCCGACCAGGATCGAATCGATTCCGGCGGCATCGCAGGACTGCGCAAAACTCGCGTCGTAACAGGTCAGCATGGCGATTTTTTCGCCGGCAGCCTTCATTTTGGCCAGGTCAACGGTGGTGAGTCGCCGGGTGGCGGAATGTTTGGACATGGGTCAGTCCCCTCTGTTGAAGTATTCACGGGGCCCGCGCATGGCGTCGATGCGCTGGACCAGAAGCAGGAAATCGTCCGGGTTGTCGACGAAGTTCAGGTTTTCGGAATTGACGACCATGACGGGAGCCGCCGTGTAGTCATGGAAGAAGCGGGTGTAACTCTCGCCGAGGAGCGTCAGGTAATCGTCACCGATTTTTCGCTCCATGTCGATGCCGCGCTTGCGCACACGGCTGATCAGCGTCTCAGGCCGGGCTTGCAGGTAGATCACCAGATCAGGTGCGGCGCTGGCCTGTTGCGAGACACGGTCGTATATCTGGCGATAAAGCCGGTATTCATCCTCGCTGAGCGTCAAGCTGGCGAACAGCAATTCCTTTTCCATCAGGTAGTCGCTGATCACCGTGCGCGGGAACAAGTCAGGCTGGGCCAGGTCGCGCATCTGGTCCAGTCGCTGGAACAGAAAAAATAGCTGCGTTTGCAACGCGTAGCGTTGCTGGTTCTGATAGAAGCGGGCCAGGAAGGGGTTGGCTTCCGGTTGCTCGAGCAGGACATCCGCCTCGAGATGCTCGGCCAGGCGCCGGGCCAGGCTGGTCTTGCCGACGCCGATGGGGCCTTCAACGACGATGTGGCGGGCGGAGGCCAGCAGCTTGCGTTGCGTCATGTCTGTCCGTCTCGCGCTGTCAGTTCTGCAGGCACAGTTGCTCTGGCGCTTTCTCGCCATGCCGGGCCATGCGTTCGAGGCTTTCCTGGACGGCCACGCTGGCTTGCTCCATCTGTTCGATGGCTGCTACGCCCCCGGCGAAATCGCCGGCATGATAGGCCTCGATGGCCGCTTTGCCGTGGCGGTGCACGTCGGCATGCGGGGCTTCCATGGACCGGTAGCCGTCGAGTTGCGAGAAGCGAGTCTTGCCTTCTCCTTCGTAGTACCAGTGGCCGAGACGGCAGGTCGTCTGACTGGCGACTTCGTCGGCGCGCTTGTCCTGCAACCCCATGAACACGTTGTAGATCTCGAACTTGAACACCAGGTGGTCGATCTTGGCCAGCTCGACAAAGCTGCGCAAGGCCGCCACGGCGATCGTCCGTTCCATTCTTTGCGCGACATCGGTGATGCCGCTGATGTTCGACGAGGCCTGCTGCCCCTGCGAACTGAATGCCTCCGATTGTTCGGCCAGCTGGCCGATGCTGCTGTTGGCCGCCGAGGTCTCGTTCTGGATGTTGGACACCAGTTGCGAGATGTCCGCCGTGGCGCGCGTCGTGCGCTCCGCCAGTTTGCGCACTTCGTCGGCCACCACGGCGAAGCCTCGTCCCGCCTCACCGGCCCGGGCCGCCTCGATGGCGGCATTGAGCGCCAGCAGGTTGGTCTGGTCGGCGATTTCCTTGATCAGGTTGACGATGCCGCCAATCTGTTCGGCGCTGGTGCGCAGGCTGGTGACTTTTCCCATGGCACTGCGCGAGTTGCTGGCCAGCTGGTTCAGGTCGCGGCTGATCGCATGTACCGAATCGCGGCTGGCGCTGGCCATGGTTCCCGCCTCGATGCTGCCTTTTCTTTCCTCGAGCAGGTTGCCGGCCAGGGCGGCCAGCGTTTGCTGCGATTCGACCAGCGACGAGCGGTACGAGCGCAGTGAGGCGAACAATTTCTGAAACTCCTGGTTGCGCCGTTCGGTGCCGGCACAACGTTGCAGGCTTTCGTCGCGCTCTCTTTCGACGGCAGCGATCCGTTCGCGCAATGACAGGTTTTCCTGTGCCAGCTCTCCGACCCTGCGTTCGAGTTCGTTGATTTTCTTGTTGTTGCCAAACATGCGATTACCCTCCGGACCGTTACCTTCTTGGTGATTGGTTTCGGTAGATGACGTGAAACGCGCCTAGGATACACAGGGCGACCCGAAAATGGTCAAGTTTCAGGAGGCGCAGCATTCGGGTCAAGCACGCAGCTTTTCAATGGGCTGCATACGCACCGCCGGGAGCCATGCGGCGGCAGTGCCGCGTCCGGGGATCGGGCAGTCCGGGGCGATTTCAAGGAGCGGTGCCAGCACGAAGGCGCGCAGGTGCATGCGCGGATGCGGCAGCTGGAGTTCCGGCGTGTCGAGGGTTTCCTCGCCGTAGAGCAGCAGATCGAGATCGAGTGTGCGTGGGGCATGCCGATAGTCGCGTCGCCGGCCGAATCTTTCCTCGATGACGAAGAGGGCTGCGAGCAACGCTTGCGGCGCGAGCGAAGTCTCCAGTGCGGCGACGGCATTGATGAAATCCGGTTGTCCGTGGATGCCGACCGGTGCAGTGCGATATAGGGAGGAAGCACGGAGCAGCCGAGACTCCGGCAGTTGCGTCAATGCCTCCAGCGCGGCGCGGACCTGCACGGCCGGATCGGCGAGATTGGCGCCGAGGGCGACGAAAGCCAGTGGCATCGGGAATCTCTGATTATTGCGTTACTTCCGCTGGCGCGGATTGTTCGGGCTTACGCTTGCGGCGCCGGCGTTTTTTCTTTTCATCGGGCTTCTGCGGCAGCAGCATGGCCGCCCGTGTTTCGCCGTCGGCGTCGAGGAAATCAGACCACCATTCTGCGAGTTCGGCATCGACCTCGCCGGATTCGGCGCGCAGCAGCAGAAAATCCAGGCTGGCCTTGAAGCGCGGCTGCTCCAGCAAAGCGTACGGGCGCTTGCCGGAACGCTGTTCGAAGCGCGGCTGTACTGCCCAGATGTCCTTGATGTCGCCGGCGACGCGACGCGTGATGGCCAGCTTTTCGGCCTGCACGTCGAGCACTTCGTCCATGGCCTGGAAAAGCGCGGGGATTGGCCGTTCGCCTCCCGCCTTGAGCGCTTCCCACTTGGCCAGGACTTCATGCCAGAGCAGGGTGGCGAACAGGAAGCCCGGGGAGATCGGTTTTCCCTCGCGTACGCGCCGGTCGGTATTTTCGAGCGCCAGCATGACGAAGCGTTCGCCGAGTGGCTGATCGAGAATTACGTCGAGCATCGGCAGCAAACCGTGATGGAGCCCTTCGGCACGCAATTTCTGGACGCATTTCACGGCTTGGCCGGATGTCAACAGCTTGAGCATCTCGTCGAACAGCCGCGACGGCGGGATGTTTCCCACCAATTCGGCGAGTTCGCCGATCGGCCGGCGCGTGGCCGGTTCGATGGCGAAGTCCAGTTTCGCCGCCAGGCGCACGGCTCGCAACATGCGTACCGGGTCTTCACGGTATCGGGTGACCGGGTCGCCGATCATGCGCAGCGTTTGCTGTTTCAGGTCAGCGAGCCCTTGATGGTAGTCAACCACTGTTTCTGCAACCGGGTCGTAATACAGGGCGTTGACGGTGAAGTCGCGGCGTGCGGCATCTTCCTTCTGCGAACCAAACACGTTGTCGCGCAGCACCCGGCCCTGATCGTCGGTATGGGCCCGGTGGCTTTCCTGTTGCCCGTGATGGCCGCGGAAAGTGGTGACCTCGATGGTTTCCTGTCCCATCATGACATGCACGATCTGGAAGCGCCGGCCGATGATGCGCGAACGCCGGAAGCACTGGCGTACCTGCTCCGGGGTGGCGTCGGTGGCGACATCGAAATCCTTGGGCTTGAAGCCGGCCAGCAGGTCGCGCACGGCGCCACCCACGACGTAGGCCTTGTAGCCGTTTTCCTGAAGAGTTTCGACGGTGCGCCGGCTGCCGCTGCTGATGGCCTCGCGGCGGATGCCGTGCTTGCTGTGGGGGACTACCGAGGGGGTCCCCGCGTGTCCGGGCGCTTTGCGGCCGAGGACTCGGGAAATGAATTTGCGAATCATCGCTGGATTATTCTTGCTCTTGGGGCGCGGCTAAAAGGCTGAATGATAACCGAATTCGGAGGATGGGGATGAGCGCAAGGATTTCGTTCGTCCCCGCCTTTCCCCTTTTGATCAGCCGTGGAGTTTTAACACCGGCCAGCCGGCGGCCTGCGCGTGGTCAAGCAGGGTGGGGTCGGGATCGACAGCCACCGGGTCGCTGACGCGCGAGAGCAACGGCAGGTCGTTGAGCGAGTCACTGTAGAACCAGCTGCGCTCGAAGTTGCCCCACCAGAAACCCATCGATTCGAGCCAGTCTTCGACGCGCGTGATCTTGCCTTCGCGGAAGGAGGGTGTGCCGCGCGGCTTGCCGGTGAATTGGCCGTTCTTCTGTGCCGGAATCGTGGCGATCAGGTTCGCGATGCCGAATTCAAGGCTGATGGGGCCGGTGACGAAACTGTTGGTGGCGGTGACCAGGGCACACAGATCGCCGTTCGCGAGGTGCTGATTAACCAGCGCTCGCGCCTGGTCATTGATGATCGGGCGGATGCAGGTGTCCATGAACTCGGCATGCCAGGCGTCGAGTTGCGAACGCGTGTGGCGTGCCAGCGGCAGCAGTTGGAAATCCAAAAATTCATGGATGTCGAGTGTGCCGGCCTTGTACTGCGCAAAGAAATACTCGTTCTTTGCTTCGTGCACTTCGGGGTCGAGCACGCCCTTGGTGATCAGGAATTGCGCCCACTCAAAGTCGCTGTCTCCGGACAGCAGGGTGTTGTCGAGATCGAATAATGCAAGGTTCATGATTTTTTCTCAGAACGGGGAGTGTTGCAGGACTTCGCGCAGCAGGGGCAGCGTGATCGGCCGCTTGTGTTCCAGCGAATAGCGGTCGAGCGCAACGAGGAAGGCCATCAGGCTGCGCATGTCGCGCGGTACGCGGGCCAGCAGGTAGTCGAGCGCCCCGGTTGGCAGGGTGAGGCCGCGCGCAGTGGCCTGCGCCGACAGGGCCGAGATCTTTTCGTCGTCGCTCAAGGCATGCAGGCGGAAGATCAATCCGGAACCGAGCCGGGTGCGCAGATCCTCGCGCAGCGCGAGTTGGAGCGGTGGTTGCGACGCGGCTGTGAGCAGGCGTCCGCCAGTAGCGCGCAGGCGGTTGAACAGGTTGAACAAGGTAATCTGGCCGGAAGCGCGAAGCGCGTCGACGTTATCTATGGCGAAGTGATCCGTTGCTTCGCCTGTCACTTCGTCCAGCCCGGGCAGGTCAGGGGCGGCGGAAGCGTCAACGTAATGCGTGCTACAGGCCCGCAGCAGGTGTGTCTTTCCCGCGCCGGATTCGCCCCAAAGGAACAGGAACGGCTCGTGTTGTTGAGCACGTTCCCAGGCCGCCAGCGCGGCCAACGCTTCCGCGTTCCCGCCGGGGATGAAATTGTCGAGGCTGGGCGGGTTTTCCGGCAGCAAATCAAGGACTAATTGGCGCATGAGGGAGGCGCGCAGACGTGTCCAACTGCGCGCGGGACCGGGATTTCGGATAAAATTCAGGCTTTTCGCAACGAGACGCGGATTCTACCACCACCGTGCGCTCAACCCTCGTTCGGGACCCCAAGATGACACAGCATTCGCAGCACTCTTCTCCCTCTCTCTCCTATCGTGACGCCGGCGTGGATATCGATGCCGGAGACGCCCTCGTCGAACGCATCAAGCCGTTCGCCAAGAAGACACTGCGCGAAGGTGTTCTAGGGGGCCTCGGCGGGTTTGGTGCGCTGTTCGAGGTGCCCAAGCGTTACCGCGAGCCGGTGCTGGTGTCCGGAACCGATGGTGTCGGGACCAAGCTCAAGCTGGCATTCGACCTCAAGCGCCACGACACGGTGGGTATCGACCTCGTGGCCATGAGTGTCAACGACGTGCTGGTGCAGGGCGCCGAACCGTTGTTCTTCCTCGATTATTTCGCTTGCGGCAAGCTGGACGTCGATATTGCGGCCAGCGTCATCCAGGGTATTGCCAAGGGCTGCGAATATGGCGGCTGCGCGCTGATTGGCGGCGAGACGGCGGAAATGCCCGGCATGTACCCGGAAGGCGAATACGACCTGGCCGGCTTTG
>CAZCJW010000137.1:0-8547 GCA_964499185.1 uncultured Propionivibrio sp.
TGATCATGTGGATGCAGAACCGCGTGCTGGCCAAGGGGAAATACCAGATCATCGCCGGCAAGAGCTTCCGCCCCACGGAACTCAAGCTGCGCGGGCTGCGCGTGCCGATGCTGATCCTGTGCATCGTCTATATCGGCCTGACGATCGTCCTGCCGACGGCGACCATCTTCCTGGTCGGCGGCCTGAAGACCTACGGTCTGTCGTTTACACCGGAGAACCTGACCTGGGCGAACTACAACCACATCCTCTTCGAGTGGGACCTGACCCGCGATTCGATCTGGAACAGCATCAGCCTGGGCCTCGCTTCGGCGCTGATCACCATGTTCGCCGGCGTGATCATCTCCTATGTCATCGTCAAGATGAAGGTGCGCGGCAAAGGCTTTCTGGAGTTCCTCGGCATGCTGCCCTTCTCGGTGCCGGGGTCGGTCATCGCGCTCGGCGTGATCCTCGCCTGGAGCGGCAAGTTCGGGATCAACATCTACAACACCGTGTGGATCATCCTGGTCGCTTACATCGCCCGCTACATGGCCTTCTCGCTCAAGGCCAACTCGGCGGCGCTGGAGCAGGTGCATGACTCGCTGGTCGAGGCAGCGCGCGCCTCCGGCGCCAGCATGGCGCAGGCGCTGCGCGACGTCGTCGTGCCGCTGGTACGGCCGGGCATGGTCGCCGCGTTCTTCCTGATCTTCCTGCCCGCGCTACGCGAACTCACAGTCTCGGTGCTGTTGTATGGCCCGACCACGCGCACCATCGGCGTGGCCATCTACACGCTCAATGAAGACGGGGAAACGGTCTATTCGGCCGCACTCGCCGGCATCGCCCTGATCATCATCGTATTGGGCGAAGTCCTGATCAAACGGCTCGTCAACAGCAAGAACGGCGCTTAGGAAACCGACCATGGCATACATCGAACTGAACCAGGTAACCAAACGTTTCGGGGCCGTCACCGCGGTCGACCGCATGAACCTGCAGATCGCCCAGGGCGAATGCATGGCCATGCTCGGGCCGTCCGGTTGCGGCAAGACGACCACGCTGCGCATGGTCGCCGGCTTCGAAGACCTCGACGACGGCGAAATTCGCGTCGGCGAGCGCATCATCTCGTCGAAGGCCAAGAAGTACTACCTGCCACCGGAACAGCGCAACTTCGGCATGGTCTTCCAGGCCTTCGCCGTATGGCCGCACCTCTCCGTCTATGAGAACGTGGCCTTCCCGTTGCGCATCCGCAACCTGCCGAAAGCTGAAATTCACGCCCGTACCGAGGAGGCGCTAAAGCACACCAATCTTTTTTCGGTGGCACAAGGCAGCCCGGACGACCTGTCCGGCGGCGGAAAGCAGCGTGTAGCCCTGGCCCGCGCGCTGGCCATCCGTCCCGACGTGATGCTGCTCGACGAACCGCTGTCCAGTCTAGACCCGCACTTCCGCGAGGAAATGCGCTTCGAGATCAAGGACCTGCAACGGCGTTTCGGCTTCTCCATCCTGTACGTCACGCACGACCAGTCGGAAGCCATGGCCTTGTCCGACCGCATCCTGGTCATGCGCGGTGGCGTCGTGCAGCAGATCGGCACCCCGTTGGAGGTTTACAGCGACCCGGCCAACCGCTTCGTCTTCGAGTTCATCGGCCTCTCGTGTTTCATCGAAGCGGGACTCACGCCGGAAGGCTTCCATCTGGGGGACACCCGGTACCCCTGGCCTGAAGGCGTCATCCCCTCTGGCGAGCTTGTCGCCGCAGGGAAAGGGTTGCTGGCGGCAAGGCCAACGGAAATCGACTTCGTGTCCGAAGGAGGAATCCGTGGCGAGGTACTGCGTAAAGTCTATCTCGGCGAGACGATCGACTATCGCGTGCGCATCGCCGATACCGAGGTGCGGATCCAGAAGACGCGCCGCACTTCTGGCCCGTCTGTCGGTGACAACTGTGGCCTGCGTTTTACACGGCCGCACTGGTATCCGGTAGATCAGGCGCCTCTCACGTAAGCTTGGAAGGCTGCCGCATCCGCGATATAGTGCGGCAGCCCCTTATTTTCCCCAACGGTATCGGATCCGGCCGATGAGAAGCCTGGCCTACCTGTTCTGCGCCATCGTCCTTGCCTTGCCGTCCGTCGGCGGATGGGCGGCCGAGGTCGTCCTCGTGGCGTCGTCGTTCCCCAAGGAAATCCTGTCCGCCTACAAAAAGGCCTTTGACGAACAATCGATGGACTACCGCGTCGAGTTCGTCAATTTCCCGGCGACCAACGCCATCTCCTACGTGCGTGACCGCGCTCCCGGTTCGCGACCCGACGTATTCTGGGGTTCGTCGCCGGACACATTCAGC
Source organism: uncultured Propionivibrio sp. (assembly GCA_964499185.1). Taxonomy (GTDB): domain Bacteria; phylum Pseudomonadota; class Gammaproteobacteria; order Burkholderiales; family Rhodocyclaceae; genus Propionivibrio. Next base: position 2,306 of record CAZCJW010000137.1, read on the forward strand.
GCCTTGAGACGCCTCGGGTTGCTGCAAGCGCTTGAAGGACTCGGCAACCCGGATATCCCGTCGGTCATCGGCAAGCTCGCCATCGACGACCCCGAGTATTTTTACCGTGGCCAGGCGTTGTCCGGCTACGGCATCATGTGGAACAAACGCTACCTGGACGCCCGCGGCATTCCCGTACCTGCAGCGTGGTCAGATCTCGCCCGGCCGGAATACTTCGGTCATATCGTGATGTCCTCGGCATCACGCTCATCGACAACGCACCTGATCGTCGAATCGATACTCCAGGGTGCCGGCTGGGACGCCGGTTGGTCGCTGATCCTGCAGATCGCCGGCAATTGCGCGACGATCACCGAACGCAGCTTCGACGTGCCGAACAGCATTACGCGAGGGAGATTCGGATTGGGCCCGGTAGTCGATTTCCTCGCCTTGTCCGGAAAATACTCGGGGTTTCCCGTTGATTTCGCCTACGCCTGGCCCAGCGTCATCACGCCGGTCGGCATCGGACTCATCAACGGAGCGCGCAACCCGGAAGGCGGCAAGGCGTTCATCGCCTTCACCCTGTCCGAAGCCGGGCAACGACTGCTGCTGCGTCCGGAGATCAGCCGCCTGCCGGTGCTTCCAAGTGTCTATGAAGCCGGAGATCGCCCGGCCGACTACCCCAACCTCTTTGACATCACGCGCAGCTACCTGCCGGCGTATGCGCCGGATGTCTCGGAATCGCGCTATCAGATGGTCGGCGCCCTGTTCGATCAGCTGGTGACCTTCCGTCACCGGGAACTTGCGGCGATAACCCGGAGCATGCACGACGTCGCGGAGCAGCTGCGCCGCACACCCGACGCCGAAGCCGCTACGCTGCTGGACCGGGCGCACGGACTCGTCTATCGCGCGCCGATCCCGGAAAGCGACGAACTGCTCACCCGAAAACCACTGAAATCACGTCAGCACATCGCCGCCATTGCCGGGCGCGAGGCGGAATGGTCCCGCCAGGCCGACAGCAACCTCGCCGCAGCCCGTGCCTGGCTGGCGCAAGCCAATGACCGGTTGCGCACCACGACCACCAAGTCGATTGACCGCCGGGGCCGGCCGTGAAGCCGCGCGGACAGGGCTTCACCGGAAAATCACGGCTGATGCTGGCATTGCTGGCCGTCTATCTGCTTGTCTTCTTCGTGGCGCCGGTCGGCAAGATGTTTTTCTCGGGAGTCACCAACGAGGAAGGCGAACTGGCCAGCGGAGCGCTCGCCATCTTTCTCGACAACCCGCTGTATATCGAAAGCCTGCTGAACAGCGTCGCTGTCGCACTCGGTGCTTCTGTTCTCGCCGCACTTGCCGCACTCCCGGTGGCCATCACCCTTTGGCGCTTTCGCCTTCAGCCACCGCTGATCGTGGAACTGTTCGGTTTCCTGCCGCTTTTTGTGCCGCCCTTCATGCTCTCGCTCTCTCTGCAATCGCTCCTGGGGCGTGGCGGCGCCCTGGGGATGCTGACGCAACCGTTCGGTGATCTCGACCCTTCGCTCTGGGGGCTGTCCGGCATGATGGCGGTCGAGGCGATCCACTATTTCCCGTTGGTACTGATGACCTTGGTACTGAGCACCACCGCTTTCAGTCGCCAGGCCGAGGAAGCCGCCCGCCTGGGAAACAGCTGGCCGCGCCTGATCACCCGGGTTTTCCTGCCGCTCGGCTTGCCCGGACTGGCTTTCGGCATGGCCATCACTTTCCTCAAGTGCCTGGACGATCTGGCCACGCCGCTCTCTCTGGGCATCACCAACCTGCTCGCTCCGCAGGCTTACTTCAGGGTATCGACCTATGGCGCACAGGATCCCCTGTCGTCGTTGATGGCCGTGGCCATGATCGCCATATCCGTCCTGGTGTGGTTGTTCTCAGCCGGATTTCTCCAGCACGGCGTATCCCATTGGGCCGCTGCGCCAACCGGAAGGACGGACGTCCTGACCGGCCACCGGCGCCGAATCGGCATGTTCTGTTTCGCCGGCATAGCGGCTTTCTACCTTTTATGCTATTCCGGAATGATCCTCACCTCGGCCGCCAGGATATGGAGCCACACCCTCCTGCCGGAATCCTGGGTACTGTCGCATTACTCATCGGCACTGAAAAACGAGACGGGGAGCTTCATCAACACGCTCATCTACTGCGGGTTCGCCGCCGTAATCGACGTCCTCATCGGCCTGGTGATGGCCTACGCCATCGAGCGCTCGCCCGCGCGCTGGAAAAAACCCCTTACCTGGGGTGCCGCCAGCCTGCTGAGCGTGCCCGGCGTGGCACTGGCCATCGCCTATCTACAGTTTTTCCAAGGCATGCAACTGCCCATCCTGGGCAAGCCGCTCGACGCCACGTGGTTCCTCCTGCCCATGGCCTTCTCCATACGCGGCCTGCCGTTCGCCATCCGTGCATGCTCCTTCGCCCTGCAGAACCTGCCCGCCTCCTATGTCGAGGCGGCCAACCTGTCCGGCGCATCGCGCCTGTCCATCGTCCTGCGCGTCATCCTGCCGATGATGGCCTTCGGCCTCCTGATGGCTTTCCTGATCTGCTTCGGCATCGCCGCCGTCGACCTCTCGTCGGCCATGCTGCTCGTTCCCAGCGAGACCGATGCGCCGGTCAGCTACAGCATCTACCTGCACATGCAGACATCGACGGGACGCGGCACCGGATCGGCCCTGGCCATCCTCACGATCGGCGTTGTCGCGCTGGCCATGACTGCCCTGGTACTGCTGATCCGCCGCAACTGGAACCCGGCGTCCAGCCTGCGGCGCATCATGCTCCCGGGAAACCCGACAAAGTGAGAAACACATCATGAACAATGTCAGGATCGAAGCCGACAACATCGCCTTTTCCTATGGCGAACCGCGCGTCCTGCGCAACATCAGCCTGAGCATCGAAGCCGGCGAACTGTTTGCCGTCGTCGGCCCATCGGGGTCCGGAAAAACCACGCTGCTCCGGGTCATCGCCGGACTCGAACAACCCTCGACAGGTACGATCCGGATCAACGGAACGAACGTAAACGATATCCCGCTCACCCAGCGCAACATCGGCATGGTCTTCCAGAACTTCTCGCTGTGGCCGCACATGACGGTGTTCGAGAACGTCGCCTTTGGCGTCTCGGAGCATGATCTGCATGGCGAAACCGTCAAGGCGCGCGTGGACCGGATTCTCGACATCCTGGACATCGACGAAACCCGCGACGCGCGGCCCGCCCATCTTTCCGCAGGGCAGCAGCAGCGCGTCGCCCTGGCGCGCGCGCTGGTGACAGAACCCCGGTTGCTGCTCCTGGACGACCCGTTCTCCAACCTCGAGTACGAACTGCGGGTACAGATGCGCCACGATCTGCGCCTCCTGCAACGCAAGCTGGGAATCACCACCATCTTGGTCACGCACGACCTGGAAGACGCCTTGTGCATTGCCGACCGACTGGCCGTGGTGGTGCACGGAACCATCCGTCAGATCGGTAACCCGACGGCTCTCTACGATTTCCCTAATTCGATAGAGGTGGCCCGATTCGTCGGTGTCGAGAACTTCATTCCCGGCACGCTACGACATATCGAAAGCCAGCTCATCGAATTCTTTTCGCCGGATATCGGAATGCTGCGCTGGCCAATGCGCGACCGGCCGCCAGAGGGCCCGGCGATGCTCAGCATCCGCCCGCACGCACTGCACATCTGCCCAATCGACAGTTTCCGCGATGGCCGTTATTCCTGGATCGAAGGCAGCATCGTCACCAGCGAGTTCCTCGGCGAGGTTGTCCGCTACCAGGTGGCCATCGGTAACACCTGTCTCAGCGTAAAGCAGCCGCATTTCCTCGGGTCGGCCGCCACGCCAACAGGCACTCCGGTGCTGCTCGGCTTCGATCCGTCACGCGCCCGTATCTTCCCGGCGCTGCAGGAAAGCGGCGCTTCCGCCTCGTACGACTGAGCCGCGCATGGACATCCTCAAGCTCCGCTCCTTCGTCATGGTCGCCCGACTCGGGCACCTGACACGCGCGGCAGAACGGCTTTTTCTAACGCAGCCAGCCGTGACCGCGCACATCAAGGCCATCGAACAGGAGCTTGGCATCACGCTGTTCGATCGTTCGCCGGGCAAGATCACGCTGACCCGGCACGGAGAACTCCTGCTGCCGGAAGCCGAGCACGTCCTTGCCGTATTCCAGGGTTTTTCCAGCAAGGCCAGGCAGATCAAGGGAGAGGTCTCCGGCAACGTGCAGATCGCCACGGTAGACGACTCCGATTTCCTGCGCCTCGGCGAACTGCTTTATGGGTTGCGCACGTCGCTGCCGCTGCTGCAGTTCAAGACCCGCCTGGTCCTGGCCGACGACGTGGTGGACGGCATCATGAACGATGCGTTCGACGCCGGGTTCCACATCGGCAATATCGATCATCCGGACATCGGAACGCTGCCGCTACGCACGATCGCCTACCTGGTGGTCGGCCCGGCCTCTTACGCCGACCGGCTTTCGCGCGCCGGCTGGAAGGAGGTCGCTGAAATGCCCTGGGTCGCGGCGCCAGAGCGTTCGCATGTCGCCCGTTTCCTGCGCGTGCTCTTCGCCCAGCATGGCACACGGCCCAACGAGGTCGTCGAATGCGATCAACTTTCCGCGATGCTCGATCTCGTGCGTTCAGGACTTGGCATGGGCCTGTTGCGCGAAGATGTGGCCTTGGGTGCCGTGGAAAAGGGCGAAGTCGTCCTGTGGCCACACGGGCGCATCGAAGGCAAGCTGTCGTTCATCTACAAGTTGAGCGCCGAACACGATCCGTCCATCGTCGGCATGCTCTCGGTGCTGCGCGAACACTGGCAGATCTGAACCGCCCTCAATAGTGCGGCGGAATCTCGTCGCGCAGGCTTCGCGGCTCCGACGGTCCGGCCTGACTGGTCTGCATCTGCTTGTAGAGCAGTCGCAACTGTTCCTGTATCAGATCGAGTTGCTCCTGCTGGCGGAACACCGTGCGATTGAGTTCCTCGACCAGATGCTCGGTCAAGCCCAGCTTGATTTCCAGTTCGGTGAGACGGTCGTCCATGGTTCGCTCTTTCTGCTGCTCGGCAAACGATTCGAGAAAGGCAAGGTAACATACAGACAGAGTGGAAGACTATAATTCCAGAGTCATTAGAAAGGATTCATCCATGTCGCTTGTTCCCTGCCGTGCTTGTGGCTATGAAGTCGATACCTCTGCCCTCGCCTGCCCGAAGTGCGGTGCCACCGACCCCGGCCACAAGATCAGCCGCCAGCAGCGCAATCTCATCAGCACTTCCATACAAGCCGTAATCATCGCCATCCTGCTCATCTGGGGTGGATCGCACCTCTGGAGGACGATCGTCCCCATGGCCAAAGAGTTGATCGGCAAGCCTCAAGCCGAGCAGACCCGGTAGAACTATTCCGTAGCCTGCCCTGCGCCCGGAAGCGGGGCAACGGCAGCGGCCAACATGGCACGCCTCGTCTCCGGCGTTTCCAGGCTGATCCGGCCAAGCTTGCCGTCGCGGTAATCCTGCAGCAGCACCATCGAGGCCTTCTCGAAATCGAGATCGCCGCCGCGGGTACGCAAGGCACGACGCCTGGCCACACCTTCGACGACAGCCACGGCATCCAGCCCTTCAACCGGGAAACCATAGCGCTCGGCAAGCCGTGCCGGATAGCGCGCCAACAGCAGGTTGGCCAGGAACACCGCCACTTCCTCGTCGATGATGGCGTTGCGGCCGATGGCGTGGCTCGCCGCGAGCATGTAGCCATCACTGTCGTGCTCGATCTTCGGCCACATCAGCCCCGGCGTATCGGTGATCGACTGGCGGACGCTGATCTGATACACCTGCTGCGACTTGGTCACCGCCGGCTCGTCGCCGACCTTGGCGATCTTGCGTTTGACCAGGGCATTCATCAGCGTCGACTTGCCGACGTTGGGGATGCCCATGATCATCATGCGCAGCGGCTTGACGTTGTCGTTGCGATGCGGCGCGAGGCTCTGGCACAGACTCGGCAGGCGCGCCACCTCGCCGGCGATCTTGCTGGAAATGGCCACCGCCTTGACGCCCGACTGCTGGTTGTACCAGGCAATCCAGGCCTTGGTCACGTCGGGGTCGGCCAGATCGGACTTGTTCAGCACCTTCAGGCACGGGCGCTGGCGATGCCGGCGCAACTCATGCACCAACGGGTTGGTGCTGGCCTCGGGCAAGCGCGCGTCGACCACTTCGATGACGATGTCGGTGACTGCCATCGTCTCGGCCGCCTTCTTGCGCGCCGAGGTCAT
>CAZCJW010000138.1:0-8429 GCA_964499185.1 uncultured Propionivibrio sp.
GGGATTCTTATGGCCCGCCCGGAGAGATTCGAACTCCCTACCCCTTGGTTCGAAGCCAAGTGCTCTATCCAAATGAGCTACGGGCGGTTTGCTACTGAAAGAAGCTGATGGTGCCGGAACAAGCCTTCAGCTTCAGGATTGTATCAGCCGATCTGAACGCGCATAAACAAGGCCGATTTCCTCATGCCTACCGGACGATCCTAAATCCCAAGCCGCTTGCAGATCTCCAGCGTCAGACTCGACTGGTTCATCGAATCTCTTCCAAATGTCATGAAAAAGCGATTTGTTTCAACGAAGTGGCTCAAATTTTTGCCCACTTCTTGGCGCCACCCACCGTCTTCCCAGCCGTGAAACGTATGCCGGGATGCATTGGTAAAAACTAAAGTTCCTTCGCTAAATCCGGCCGCCGAAGTCTTCCCACCGACCACCCACCCCAGCGATCCAAACGACCGAGGGAGGGTGGGGCAGGGAATTTTGCCGTGTTTTGGGGTGGAGTGGGTGAGTATTTTGGATGCCGTTAGGGCTTGCGACGGCGCACTGCTGCGAGTCCCACGATCCCGAAACCGAGCAGGGCCAGTGAAGCGGGCTCAGGAACTGCGGCGCGAACGCTGATGTCCGCAACGATGCTTCCGGCGTTGTCGCTGTTGTTGCTGTCCCAGTAGAACAGAGTCAATGTATCCGTGCCAGCGCCCGGTGCCAGACCCGAGAAGTTTGTGCCAATCAAAAAGTAAATGTTGTTCAACTCGCCGACAAGAGCACCATAGGGCGCGGCTAGGCCGAATTGGGTCCAGTTCCCGAAATTCGTTCCAATCTGCGTTCCTGCGGGCTGTCCCGATTCGTCGCTTCCGGTGGCATACAAATTTCCGTCCAGCCCATTCGCGTCAGACCAGCGCGGCAGTGGGCCCGCACTCCACAAATCCGTGGCAGCAACGGTCACAGAAAACTCTTGGCCTGCAGAGAGCGTGACGCCACTGTTCAGGCCGATCCCGCCGCTTGAACTGTTGGCTTTGGCATCGACCGTTACCAGTGCGGCGTTTGCTGCTCCAGCGGCCAAAGCAATCGTACTTGCGCACACGACGTTGAAGAATCGCCTAAAAAGAATGTTCATGTTGTTGATCCGGAGGTGAGTTCGATATGTGTTAGAGACTGGGAGGCGGATAAGCACGAGTCATGCCATCGATGGTAAGCGATTGAAACTAAGACGTCATCGCTAAATTCTGCCAATCTCGACCACCTGGGTGTAAGAAAATCCGACAAGTAATCATGGTTATTGATTGATACGGGTGAAATTTCCCTTTGAGGCAACAGAGTCGCATTAATATTGAAGGCGATGACTTTCCATCAGGAGGATTTATGAAGCGTCTTTGGGTGGCCCCAGTGATGGCTATCGCAATGGGGTGCAATATGCCTGCCTTCGCGCAGGAGTCACTTATCGGAACGTATGATGGCACTCTTCATGGGGTAGGGGCCAAAAATCAGTCCATCGGCGTGAGGCTCGTCATAGCGAGTGTTGAAGGAAGCATTGTCAAGGGTACTGCAACTCGCTTTCAGAAAGGTGCGTGCAATGGGGAGTTCCCCATGGAAGGTACGATAGAAGGCAATACTTTGATTATGAAGGCGACGGAAAGAAGCGCATTAGACTGCAACTTCAAATTGAGCGTCAAAGTCGATGGCAATAAGTTAGTCGGCACGGGAATTGGCGACAAGCCAATCGAGCTTTCCAAATAGTGGCGACCGGCATCCACCACAACCCGGCGTTTCGGCCAAGCTGGGTGGGTGGATATCGAGCGCATTTTTCCCTACGCCGCTGATTTCTTAACATCCGTCCAGGTGCCCCCCATCGCCTTGGCCGCCGCATCCGCCGCCGCAAGCAAAGTGTCATTGGAAAGATGCGCGTACCGCTCGGACATCTGGGTCGTGGTATGCCCCAGCGCTTTGCTGACTACATACAGCGAGTGCCCGGCATTGACCAGATTGCTGGCGAAGGTATGGCGTAGGTCGTGCATGCGAACGTCCGGCAATCCCGCCTTCTTGCGCGCCGTATCCCAGGAATAATGAATCCCGGTAAAAGGCTAACGGGTATGGGGATTGGGCAGCACATACGGGCACCCCTCCCAGCGGGGCAGTTGCGCCAGAAGATCGATGGCCGCCACCGATAACGGCACATAACGCGCCTTGCCGGATTTCGACAAGGGAATACGCCAGCTGCGACGTTCCAGATCGAAATGCGACCACTGCGCCTCCAGCAGTTCACGCTTGCGGCACCCCAATAACAGCAGCAAGGCCACGATGTACTTCAGTTGCGTGTTCTCACTCTGGTGCCCGGCTTCCCGCAGTCGCTCGGTTTCTTCCGGGCTCAGGAAGCGTTCCCGTCCTTCAACCTTGTACTGATTGATGTCTGCGCCGGGATTGAAGTCGGCACCGGGAATGCCACGCTTCTTCGCCACGTTATACAGATAGCGAAGGCGCTCTAGCGTGATGGCGACCGATCGACCGGGTTGATGGTGATTGGATGTTTGTTTCCTTGGTGACGTCGCCACCAGAACCGTGCACCGAAGAACGCGGCCATGCCGATAGCCAGCGCCAGGATGGCCTTGAGGATGGTTGATAGGACGGTTAGCCATACGGACATGGCGCCGAATTGAATGAGGCCGAGGCCGACTATGAGGGCGAGGACGGCGGGCAAGATCATGGAGATTCCTTTCATGGGCTGAAAAAAGAAAAAGCCCCGAAGACCAGGGCGGGCAACGGGGCTAGCGGGAGGGAATGGGAAGTGCTTTGCTGCGAGGGTTTAGTTTGAGGTAAAACCTTGCGGGGCTACAGGTAGATCAGTATCAGAGCCGAACCTTTGCGTATGGCAAGAAACCGCGTTGAGCATTTCAGATTGTTTTCCCTGGGTAACGCAAATGACGCTCGCTCACCTGTTTCGGCGATACGAAAGTCTCAAGGCGGCTAATCCTGTCATCATCAACAGGAGGCTGGCCGGCTCGGGAATCCGTTCTGAAAAGCTGACGCTTTGCTCGAAGCGAAGGCCGCCGTCGTTTTCATTCAGGGAAGAGTAGTAGAAAGCGGATGTATCGATAAACCAATCTCCCTCGCCAGCCAGAGCGCTACAACTGCCGGCTGCACAATTCGACCCGAAAACGAAGCGGTTAAGTTTTCCATTTTCATCCCAGCCAAGAGAACCCGTGTTGGCCTCCAGTTCGGTGTAGGTAATCGACTCCAATGGGGAATCCAAACCAGCAAACCAGCCTTGCCCGGTGATAAAAGCGGCAGGCAATCGGAAATACAAGGACGTTAAAAGACCTGCTGTGTTCCGAATCGAACCGGGCACCACGATGTCGGAGTCGTAGCTGAAGTAACCGCTGACTGTCAGAGGTAATACATGGCTGCCTTGAATCTCTGTGTCGGGAGAAAGTCCGTTGCTGAGAAAAAAGGCGTTGAGATAAGCCGCTCTGACAGATGGATCGGGGATGGCGGAAGAAAACAAACTGTCGAATAGATCGAAGTACGTGCTCAATTTGGCCACTGTCTGGGATCCGCCGGCAACCGAAAAATCATAAGTCACTATGGCAGCGTGGCCCGGAACGGAAAACAGCACACATAGGCAAAACAGAATATTTCGGGTGAATGACTGCACGGCGCGCATGTGGCATTCCTTTCTGAGGATGTCGATGTAATCAACGCGAGGGATGAACGGAAAAAATATCCTGAGTCCGTAAGCAATTTAAGTGCCGAGTCCTCCATGAGATTAAATAAATAGGAAAGCGATCTCTTATGCGAGGCGCAATAAGCAGGCCGTGTAAGAAATCCCGACATGATTGAAAGGGTAAATAAGTGGCGGTTTCATCTGCTTACAAAGCTCCTTTGCAAGGCGGCATGTGGATGTTCAGACTTGCCTGGCCTGAATCCATCGTATAGATGGCATAGATGGAATCTTTAATCCCACGCTCAACCGGTGCGGGATTTTTTTCGTCATGCAAAAGGATCCGGCTGAATGTGTCGGATTTCTTTACATGGAATAAATCCAACTCTGTATAACCATATGAATAAGATGTCTATTTATTGTTGGGCGTGAAATATGCTCTTGCACCACGAGGCGCCTGTCGGATGTTTTTTCTGGGGCAGCCTTCAAGAAATAATGGCAATAACCCCACAAGATTTCATTGTGTCCGGTTGTTGTTCAAGGGAGAAAAATATGAAGAAAGCAACTCGTCTTGCCCCCGTTTTCTCGATATTGATCCTCTCTGCCTGCGCGACAACCGGCGGTGGCGGGGAATGGACATGTTCGGCTAAAGGCCTCGTTAACTCCTACTACACAGGGAGCGACAAGGCGATGATTCATTTGGAAGGGTATTCGTCCGGAGGAAGCTATGAAGTAACCAAGAACGCTGAAGGTACCGAGGCGACCGGAACGACTGCGAATGGAACACCATTTAAGTGTGTTCGGAGCAAGTAAGGCTTAGTTCAGCAACGTTTGCAGCTTTTTGGTGGGCGTGTAATGAAAAGTCAAAGACTGGTAATTATTATTCTTTTCTATTTGACAAATTTGTTGCTCGCTGGCGTTGCATTTGCGCAGGACAACTCTTATAGCAAGGTCGAAAAGGACCTAATGTATTCTTGGGTCGTGACGATAAAAGACCAAGAGCATCCTACTATTTTCAAAGTTCATTCAGTAAAACAAAAAGACGACAAATCCTTTTTCCTAGACGCTACTTACAGATTTCTGAATACGAAAGAGGTTCCTGCCGAGGCAGAGTTGTTGCTTATTGGAAACGAACGCAAGCTTGTCGTCACAACACAATCTGGAGAAAAGATCTCCGCCGTTCAAGTGCGTGAAAAGGTGTTTGAAGGTACTTACACAAACCTTAAAAGTGAAACGGTAGAAGTAACATTAAAAAAGACTCCTTGGCCAGAAATCCAAGCATTACAGGATGCATATCGAAATAGGGTTTCGTCAATAGCTGCTGCCGAGGTGCCGTTGCCAATAAATCTCGTATTTGATGTTCCTCCCTCTGATCTGAGGAAGGAGTTGGTCGCGTTTCATGGAAAATGGGTCGGGAATTGGGGCGGGAATCTAGGCGCAATCTTGATTGTCAAGAGCATTGGGCCCGACACTGCCAAGGTGTTGTATGCGTGGGGTGCCGCTCCTCAAAGAAAGATTTCCGCCGGATTTCAGGAGTACGACGCCAAGGTGCTTAGCGCTGATCGTGGAGAGATTGAATTCGGATCGCTTCCTGGACCCGTGTTTTCGGTAAAAGCTGCGAATGACTCCGCAGATATCCAAATCACCCGAGTTACTAACAATAGTACTTTTGCAGCGACTTTTAAACGAGCAGAGACACCGTCATCGCGTATCGTGAATGACGAAGCGATTGAAAAGGCAATAGAAAGTGCTTGGGAGGCGTACTGCCAAGCGGGCTATTGCGGAGGCTATCCGGGAAAAATCATTGATAGGTCCGACGATGTCTTGACTGTCATCATTAACGGGAACACGCGCTACCTGAAATACTATGTGATCGGTGAAACGAACAATTACACAGTGCAGGTGAGACCAACGCCCGATGGCGGTCGCAATCGTCCCTAGTCGACACCACGTTCCATCGTAAAGACGAATTTGGTATCTATAACTTTAGTCATATAGGAATTTTTCGCGACAAGCGTATCGTTGCTTTGTCGAAAAAAAACTTGGGAGAGAAGAAATGAAAAAGCTGCTCGGTATCTGCGCAATGATTGTGTGCCACACGGTTTTTGCCGGCGACCTCTTTAAGGGGGATGAGCCGCGGCAATTCAAACCGGGTGATATGCTGGAAACAGACGCGACTTTGGGGGGCTATGCACTTTGGAATGGGGAGAAGCAGTGGAGACTATTCGCGCTTCTACGCAGTAACAGCACCGGGACTGCTCAAAGTGTGCCGCTTGGGCAAGCACGCGTATTCCAGACCGAAGATAAAAAACTTATTTCGGTCATGCAGGTCTCTGGCAACCTTTCTGAAGGATTTGCCTCCGATTGGACTGACGAACCGTGCAAGCGTGAGGATCTTCTTTTTAAAGCATCGCTCGGTGGAGCCTTCAGAGACGTGAACTGCGTAACCATTAATCACATCACTGGTTTCTTGAACAATCCAAGTGATTCATGGGCAACACTCTACTCGTTGCTCAAAGAGGAAGGGGTAGATGTCCCGTCAACTGTACTGAGGCTAACGTTTACGCGCTACTCGAATAACCTGCGGCGGTTGGTCGTTACTCTCACGATCAATCCTGAATTGGCCGGTTTTCAGAGAGAAACAGAGGCTTGGGGACGTAATCCTTGGCATAAAACACAGGCGTTTAAGGATCCTGCAAAGAAGCAATTTATCGAGGCACTCGCGGATTGGGGAACGAAATTCGCCAAGCAAATGGATGTTGCCTTCGATAAGAAAGCCGACGCGTTTGCAAATATTGACACTTGGCGCGCAATAGGCAATACGCGTTAAACGACGAATTTGTCTAAGGAAACGCACGGCCATCATTATGCGCATGCAGTTTAAATAACCATTGAGCAACTGCGGCCGCAGGTAGTTGCGCACTTACTTGGTCTGCGGAATTGGTAGATAGTTACCCGCGCTGTTAAGCTTTTTTCGGTTGTTCTGATGATGACCGTAATTTCTGGTTGTGCTACCACAGTGAAAGTCAGTGCTTAGTCTCCTTCCGCTCACCAGTGTTTTTCCGCGCGACATAAAGCAAGAGGAACTCGTATGTCCCAGAAGATAGAGATTTGCGCTGCCGTATTGTTCGTTGTGCTTCCGATTGTTACGCCTTCGGTAAATGCGCAGGAGATTCCGTACCAAAAGAACGTATCGCTTCAAATCGGCGAGTCCGCGATCATTTATGGAGTCCGTGGTAACTGCGGCCAGCCTGCGCCAAGCTGGGAGGAGATTGCTAAACAGCTCCCTACTGTATCTACGGGGAAATTCTCTGATGGCGGGGTGGGAACGAGGTGGAGCCGTGGCTGCGGAGGACCAACGCCGGCGAGAGCGATTCAATACACCGCAACTGCATCAGGGAATGAACAACTTATGCTTTTCCGTGACCCAGTGAATATTGAGGCCAAATAGATTCTGTGCAAGAAGAAAAATAACAATTCAGATCACTGGCTCAGTAAATTGTCGACGATTCGCCTGGTGAATATCGCATTCCCTTGCGAGAGCCGTTTCTCTTTGCTCCACTTCAGTTGCCTACTGAGCGCGCCTAAATCCCAAGCCGCTTGCAGATCTCCAGCGTCAGACTCGACTGGTTCATGGAATAGAAGTGCAAGCCAGGCGCTCCACCCATTAGCAAGCGTTCGCAAAGCGCCGTGACAACGTCGAGGCCGAATGCCCGGACGCTATCGACGTCGTCCCCGAATCCTTCGAACTTGCGACGCATCCAGCGAGGCAACTCTGCGCCGCAGGAGTCGGAAAAGCGTGCAAGCTTGGAAAAGCTCAGGATGGGCATTATTCCCGGGATGACCGGTAGGTCGACGTCGAGTTTGCGGATTTCATCGACGAAATGGAAATAGGCATCGGCGTTGTAAAAATACTGGGTGATCGCCGAATCAGCGCCGGCCTTGGCTTTACGCACAAAATTCGTAATGTCGTCACGCGGGAAGCGCGCCTGCGGGTGCCATTCCGGATAAGCGGCGACTTCAAGGTGAAAATGGTCGCCGGTTTCAGCACGGATGAATTCGACCAGTTCGTTGGCATAGCGAAACTCGCCGGCTTCAGCCATGCCCGAGGGTAGGTCGCCACGCAAGGCAACGATGCGGCGGATTCCGGCCGTCTGGTATTCCCGCAGGATTTCGCGAATATTCTGGCGTGTCGAACCGACGCAGGAGAGGTGGGGCGCGGCTTGATGGCCTTCCGCGGCAATTTCCTTGACGATGGAGAATGTCTTCTCGCGCGTTGACCCTCCGGCACCGAAGGTTACGGAGAAGAACTCTGGCTTGAGCGCGGCCAGTTTCGCCCGAACCAGACGCAGCTTCTCCACTCCTTCCGGGGTTTGTGGGGGGAAAAACTCGATGGAGATTTCTGTTTTCATGGTGATCCTCGGGAAACGCCATTCCGGCCAAGCCGGAATGGCGCGGGCCATCAATAACGGTAGTGCGCAGTCTTGTAGGGGCCGTCGACCGGCACGCCGATATAGGCAGCTTGCTCCGTCGTCAGCGTGGTGAGTTGGACGTTGAGCGTCTTCAATTGCAGGCGTGCAACCTTCTCATCAAGATGCTTTGGCAGGGTGTATACGCCGACCGGGTAATCAGCTGTTTTGGTGAACAGCTCGATCTGGGCGATGGTCTGGTTGGCGAAGGACGAACTCATGACGTACGACGGGTGTCCCGTGGCGCAGCCGAGGTTGACGAGGCGGCCCTTGGCGAGCAGGATGATGCGGTTGCCCGACGGCAGCGTGATGTG
>CAZCJW010000139.1:0-8381 GCA_964499185.1 uncultured Propionivibrio sp.
CGTCGCAGAACGGGCAGCGGCGCGTGCAGATGTCGCCGAGGATCATGAAGGTCGCGGTGCCGCGCCCGAAGCATTCGCCGATGTTCGGGCAGGCAGCTTCCTCGCAGACGGTGTGCAGCTTCTGTTCGCGCAACATCTTCTTGATCTCGCCGAAACGCCCGACTTCGTTGCCGGCCTTGACGCGGATCCACGCCGGCTTTCTCAGCGGCTCGTCGACCGGAACGATCTTGATCGGGATGCGTGCGGTCTTCAGTTCGCCTTTCTGCTTGACGCCCGCAATCTTGGCGGCGGGCCGGGTAGTCGGTTCGGTCATGGGGTTTCCAGCGAGTTCTACAGTAATTGGATCAGATGTCGGGTGAGCGCTTCGGCGGCCTGCGCGGACGTCAGCGCGATGCCGAGATCGCGCGTCTGCGTGACCGGCATGCCGGCGTAGCCGCAGGGGTTGATCGCCGAAAACGGCGCGAGTTCCATCTCCACGTTGAGAGAGAGGCCGTGGTAGCTGCAGCCGCGGCGGATGCGCAGGCCGAGCGCGGCGATCTTGGCCGGGTAGCGGTCCGGGCCGCTTTGCCCGACGTAAACCCCCGGCGCCTTGTCCAGCCGTGTGGCGTTGACGCCGTGTTCGGCCAGCAGATCGATGATCGCCTGCTCCATGCAGGTGACCAGTTCGCGGACCTTGAGGCTACGCCGGTTGAGGTCGAGCAGCAGGTAGATCACGACCTGGCCGGGGCCGTGGTAGGTGATCTGGCCACCGCGGTCGATCTTCACCAGCGGGATGCCGTTGTCGGCGAGCAGGTGTTCCGGCTTGCCGGCCTGGCCGAGGGTGTAGACCGGCGGGTGTTCGCAGACCCAGAGTTCGTCAGGAGTTTGCTCGGTGCGCGCGGCGGTGAATTCGATCATCGCCTGCCAGGTCGGGACGTAATCGACAAGGCCGAGACGGCGGACGATGGGGGGGCGATGGAACTTGTCGTCGGGGGACATCGGCGGGTGCTCCGTCATCTCGGCGCAGGCCGTGATCCGGAAACCTCGATCCCGGCCTGCGCCGGGATGACGGATTTGGAAACGCGAAGCGGAAAGAAGGGCGTTCCGATTGCGGAAAACCCCTTCGTCGTGTCTGTCACAGCACCACCTTGACCAGCGGATGCCCGCTCAGTTCGCGGTACAGGGCGTCGAGCTGGGGTTTCGACGTGGCGTTGATGGTACAGGTCAGGCTGACGTACTTGCCGCCGGACGAGGCGCGCATCTCCATCGTCGCACCGTCGAAATCCGGGGCGTGGCGCCGCACGATTTCAAGCACCGTCTGCGCCAGCGCGCCGCTGGACAGTCCCATGACCTTCAGCGGGAACGTGCAGGGGAACTCGAGCAGGGTTTCCTTCGGTTCAGTCATGGCCACGCCTCATCACGTTTTCTCGAAAGGCGCAGAACCAGTCATGCATCTGCCGCGTCACCGGGCCGGGCCGGCCGGCAGTGTCGCCGTAGCCAACCGGCTGGCCGTCGAGTTTGACGACGCCGAGGACTTCCTTGGTCGACGAGGTAATCCAGATCTCGTCCGCACGGCGCACCTCGGCCTCGCTGACCGGGCGTATCTCGAGCGGGGCTTGGTGGGCAGCAGCCAGTTCGAGCACCACGTTGCAGGTGACGCCGGGCAGGATCAGGTGATCCTGGGGCGGGGTGAGGATCACGCCGTTCTTCACCACGAACACATTGGTGGACGAGCCTTCCGTGAGGCAGCCGTCGCGGAACATGATCGTTTCGGCGCATCCCGCGTCGGCGGAGAGCTGCCGGGTCAGCACGTTGGGCAACAGCGCGACGGTCTTCAGATCGCAGCGCGACCAACGGATGTCGGGGGCGGTGATCGCCGCGACGCCTTGCTCGCGCAGCGCGGCGGTGGGGCCGACCAGCGGTGCGGTGAACAGGAATACCGTTTGCGGCACGTCCTTGGGGAAACATGCATCGCGTTTGTCGTCAGCGCCCCGGGTTACCTGGATGTACAGCAACTGATCGTCAAATTCGGTCTCCCCGATCAGGCGCAGGATGATCGTCCGCCATTCCTCGCTGGTGTGCGGGTTCGGGAGGCGGATGCCGTCGAGCGAGTGTTGCAGGCGGGAGAGATGTTCGTCGATGCGGAACGGAAAACGGGAATACACCGGGATGACTTCATAAACCCCGTCCGAATACAGGAATCCACGATCCATCGGCGATATGCGCGCTTCCGACAGAGGCAGGAACTGCCCGTTCAGAAAGGCTTTCATGCACGTTCTCCTAGTTGAACCACAGGCGGATCGTGTCGATGGCGCGCCCGAAAATGCCGGCGACCGGCACCGCCTCGACGGCTACCACCGGGTAGTCTCCGTAAGGCTTGCCGTCGAGCGAAACCTTCAGCGTGCCAACCACCTGTCCGGCGGTGACGGGGGCCATGAGCGGCTGTTGCGAGAGCAGTTCGGTTTTCAGGCGTGGCGCGAACCCCTTGGGAATGGAAATGACGAAGTCGTTCTGGAACCCCGCCTTCACGGTGGCCGATGAGCCCTTCCAGACCTTCAGGCTCGATACCGCCTGGTCCTTGGCGTACAGGCGCACGGCTTCGTAAAACTGGAATCCGTAGTTGAGCAGCTTGAGCGATTCCTGGGCGCGTACCGAATCCGAGGCCGTGCCGAGCACGACTGACAGCAGGCGGCGATCCCCTCGCTTGGCCGAGGAGATCAGGCAGTAGCCGGCCGCTTCCGTATAACCGGTCTTCATCCCGTCGACGGTCGGGTCGATCCACAGCAGGCGGTTGCGGTTCGGCTGGGTGATGTTGTTGTAGCGGAATTCCTTGATCGAGTAGTACTTGGCGTATTCCTCGGGGAAATCGCGCACCAGCGCAGTGGCCAGGGTCGCCAGGTCGCGCGCCGTGGTGTAGTGCTGCGGATCGGGCAATCCGGCCGCGTTGCGGAAACTGGTCGACTTCATGCCGAGACGCTGTGCTTCGCGGTTCATCATCTGCGCGAAATTGTCCTCGCTGCCGGCAATCGCCTCGGCCAGCGCGACGCACGCGTCGTTGCCCGACTGCACGATCATGCCCTTGATCAGGTCTTCCACCGCCACCTGGGTGTTGACCTTGATGAACATGCGCGAACCTTGTGCCTTCCAGGCTTTTTCCGACACCGGCACGGTCTGGTCGAGCTTGATCGTGCCCTGCTTGATGGCGGCGAAGGTGAGGTAAGCCGTCATCAGCTTGGTCAGCGACGCCGGCTCCAGGCGCTCGTCCGGCGCCTGCGCGGCGAGTTCCTGCCCGGACGCCGATTCGATGAGCAGCCAGGACTTGGCGGCCAGTGCGGGCGGGGTGGGCATCTGCTGGGCCGTAGCCAGCAGCGGGACAAGCAAAAGGGTCAGGAATAGCGAACGAAGCTTGGACATGGGAAGGTGAATCCGTGTGAGTTTGCAGGAACGAGGATTATAACAACCGCCCCCGCCCGACCCCGGCCGAATCCCTTGGCGATTTTGTAACCGGACGGCGGAAAAGAAACGGCCGCCCGAATCTGCCGGGCGGCCTTTCTGGCGGCGTTGCCGCTCAGCTTTGCGGCGCCGAGGCGGCCTGGATGGCGGTCAGGGCGATGGTGAACACGATGTCGTCGACCAGCGCGCCGCGCGAAAGGTCATTGACCGGCTTGCGCAGTCCTTGCAGCATCGGGCCGACGGAAAGCACGTTGGCGCTGCGCTGCACGGCCTTGTACGTCGTGTTGCCGGTATTCAGGTCGGGGAAGATGAATACCGTGGCCTGGCCGGCGACCGGGCTGTTCGGCGCTTTCTGTTTGCCGACTTCGTAGACCGACGCGGCGTCGTACTGCATCGGGCCGTCGAGAACCAGATCGGGGAACTGCGTGTGCGCGATTTCGGTCGCGGCGCGCACCTTTTCGACGTCCTGGCCGGCGCCGGAGCTGCCGGTGCTGTAGCTGATCATGGCCACCTTGGGGGTAATGCCGAAGGCAGCGGCGCTGTCGGCGCTCTGCTTGGCGATCTGCGCCAGTTCCTCGGCGGTCGGGTTGGGGTTGATCGCGCAGTCGGCGTAGGCCAGCACCTGGTCGGGCATGAGCATGAAGAAGACCGACGAGACGATCGACGAACCTGGCGCTGTCTTGATCAATTGCAGGGCCGGGCGGACGGTGTTGGCTGTGGTATGCACGGCGCCGGAGACGAGGCCGTCGACTTCGTTGATGGCCAGCATCATGGTGCCCAGTACTACCGTGTCTTCCAGTTGGGCCGCGGCCATCTGCGGGGTCAGGCCCTTGGACTTGCGCAATTCGACCATGGGGGCAACGTACCGCTCGCGTACGCTATCCGGATCGAGGATTTCGAAATTCCTGGTAGGTAGCGTGATGCCCTGTGAGGCAGCTACTGTTTCGATGGCGTCGCGCTTTCCGAGCAGCACACAGTGGGCGATACCCTTTTCGGCACAGATGGCCGCCGCGCGCACGGTGCGCGGTTCGTCGCCCTCGGGCAGCACGATGCGCTTCTGCGCGGCGCGGGCCTTCTGGATGAGCTGGTAGCGGAAGGCCGGCGGGGACAGCTTGGTCGATTCCGGCATGTGGAACGAGCCGGTAATGGCAGTGATGTCCAGATATTCGGCGACGGTGTCGAGCACGGCATTCATGCGCTCTGTGTCGTCAGCCGGTACATCGACAGGGATCTTGCTCACTTGGCGGGCGATGACGTAGCTGTCGCCTTTGGTACGCAGGATTGGTAACCCGGTGTTCAACGCGGGCCCCGCCAGATCCATCAGTTCGGGAGCAATCGAACTGTTGTGCGTGAGCAGCAGGCCGGCCAGCGGGATGCCGCGGCTGGCCGCAAGTGCCACGGCCATCACGATGTCGTCGCGGTCGCCGGCGGCGATGATCAGTGTGCCGGGGCGCAGGCGCGGAATGAAAGCGGCGGCCGAACGGGTGGTGATGATGGTGTCGGTGACGCGGCGGGTGTTCATTTCGCCGGCGAGGACGATTTCCGCATCCAGATGGCGGGCGACGTCCAGTGCGCGCGGCGCCTTGAGGAGCGGGTTATCCCGCACCACGCCCCAGAGGGGTACATTGCCCAGCCGTCGCTTGAGATCTTCCTGGTCGTAGTCTTCGGGTGCCATGTTGAGAATGGCGCCAGCGACCTTGCAGTTCTCGTTAGTGTACTGGCTGATGGTCAGTCGCAGGTCGGCCGCAGGGTTGGGGGCGTTGGCATCGGCAACGACGACAACCTCCGCCTTCAGGGCGCGCGCAATGTCGATATTCAGGTGCGAAGTAAACTGATGGGCCGGGTCCGTATGCAGCCCTTCGACGACCAGCACGCTGGCATTGTCACCGGCTTTCATGCACAGCGTGACGATTTCTTCCATCAGTTCGTTGGTCTGGTTGGAGGCAATCTGCTCCGCAACGTCCTGCAGGGGAATGGCCTCCGGTACCGGGACAAGGAAGATCTCGCGGGCGAAATGCACCGAGGTGTCTCCGATATCCTGCGCGACGGGCTTGGCAAAACGCACTTCGACGCCATGTCGCTGCAATGTACGCACGATCCCCAGCGTTACCGAAGTAAGTCCAACGCCTTGTCGTGCTGGAGCGACAAGGAATGTCTGAGTGAAGCTCTGGCTCATTTCTGAATATCTCCTGATGTGGATGGCTTTGTTTTCTGTTTTTTTTGTTGGAACCGGGACGCGGTCTGGATAGGCAATACCGGATTTCCGCATTGTAGTCCGGTCGCCGGGCCGAGGCATCAGTGTTCGCCCTCATCAAAAGGGTTTTTTTGCGGTGCTGTTGGTTTTCAGAAACGGGTTGATTATCCGGGGAAAATCCGATTCTTTGCCAATTGGCTTAGTGATCGGACCAATGGGAAAGGGCAGGATCGTCTACAGGGCGGATGCCTATCACGGCGATTCCGACCGGATTGGTCTGATCAGATGGCCGGATGGAGTTGTCAAGACGATTGGAGAGAATCCGTCATGCCGGCGAGCGCCGGCATGACGGATTTGCAGCTGGTCGCTGTCAGCCCTTCGGTGCGGGGCTGGACAGGTTGTCCCTCGGCGGCTGGCCACGTCCCGAGCGTTCCTTGGATGTTTTGCCCATACGTTCCATGCGTTCAGCCCCGGACTTAAAAAACAGGCGGGCTTTTTCCTTCTGTTCCGGATTGAGCGTGTCATACACTGCCAGCCAGCGTTCGCGAACCGCATCCCGCTCTTTCAGTCCTTCTGCCTTGAAATCATCCATGCGCGTGGCAACAGCGCGCAAATCGGCGCCGGGTTGATCGAGCATGGATTTTATTTCTTCGTGATGCTTGCGAAAACGCTCGCGCATCGTGTCACGGTGTTCCCGGGCAAACTTCTCGGCTTCCTTCCACTGCGCGTCCTGCTTCGCGTCGAGCTTCAGTTCGTCGTGTAGCCGGTTCATGGCACGGTCCGGGTACATCGCATGATGTCCGGGCATGCCCATGCCTGGGGCGCGATGTTCTCCGCGCGGCATGGCGTAGCTGCTGGCGGCGAGGCCGAGGGAAAGCGCCATGGCGGCGACGAGGATGCGTGGGGAATACAGTTTTTTCATGGGGCGAGTCTCCTGTGCGGTTGATCGGTCAGCCGGCACTGTGTACGTCAGTGCCGACTCCGATGGGGATATTGTCGGCATGCTCGCGTTGCAAAGGATTTCGCCACACGGAGACTTCGTTGCAAATTGTTTCCCCGTGGCCTGGCGGAAACAATTTCATGGAGGATGATGTCTAGTCAGGCGCTGATCGTTACTCCGATGCATGGCGGATCTGATCCGGGTGGCGCCGGGCGAGGTGTGCCTCAGCATCAAGGTGCTGCGTTTCGGCGGCCCCGGTTTTCCCTGAAACCGGCAGGTCCAATAGCTTTTGGCTATTAATGCAATTGAGACAATTAATTTCAAAAACACCCCAAAGATGTCTATGATTCTCGCGTCACCCGTTCAACCACACACAAGGAGTCACAATAATGAAATCGCTGATCAATACCGAAGTCCTCCCGTTCAACACCACCGCTTTCCATAACGGTAAATTCGTGGCCGTGTCCGATGCCGATCTGCGTGGCAAGTGGTCCGTTGTTTTCTTCTATCCCGCCGACTTCACCTTCGTGTGCCCGACCGAGTTGGGCGACCTCGCCGACAACTATGCCGAATTCAAGAAGCTCGGCGTTGAAATCTACAGCGTCTCGACCGACACGCATTTCACCCACAAGGCCTGGCACGATGCCTCGGATACCATCAAGAAGATCCAGTACGTGATGGTTGGCGACCCCACCGGCACGATCAGCCGCAATTTCGGTGTGATGATCGAAGAGGCCGGCCTGGCCGAGCGCGGGACGTTCGTGATCGACCCGCAGGGCAAGATTCAGATTGTCGAAATCAACGCCGGCGGTATTGGCCGTGATGCATCCGAACTGCTGCGCAAGGTCAAGGCTGCGCAGTATGTCGCCTCGCACCCGGGCGAAGTGTGCCCGGCCAAGTGGCAGGAGGGCGATGCTACCCTGGCCCCCTCGCTCGACCTCGTCGGCAAGATCTGATTCGATTCGGAAGTTCGCCGTCACCCCGGTGAAAGCCGGGGTCTAGCGTCGTAACGACTCTGGATTCCGGTTTGCACCGGGATGGCGGGTGTTTGCGCTTCATCGCCAGTCCATCGTTTATCCGGCTCAAAGGGAGAACAATAATGCTCGACGCCACCATCAAGGGGCAACTCAAATCGTATCTGGAACGCCTGCAGCAACCGATTGAATTGGTTGCCTCGCTGGACGACAACACCAAGTCGCAAGAACTTCATTCCCTGCTGGAGGATATCGGCCAGCTTTCCAGCAAGGTGCAGATTCGCCTGGACGGGCACGATGCACGGCGTCCATCCTTCACCGTCGGGCGTCCGGGTGAGTCTGCCCGAATCCGTTTCGCCGGTATCCCGATGGGGCACGAATTCACTTCACTGGTTCTGGCGTTGCTGCAAACCAGCGGATACCCTCCCAAGGTCGAAGCCTCGGTAATCGAACAGATTCGCGCCATCACCGGCTCGTTCCATTTCGAAACCTTCATATCCCTGTCCTGCCACAACTGCCCGGACGTGGTCCAGGCGCTCAACCTGATGGCCGTGCTCAATCCCGGCATCAGCAGCACCATGATCGATGGCGCGGTGTTCCAGAAGGAAGTCGATGATCGCCAAATCATGGCGGTGCCGACGGTCTATCTGAATGGCGAGCCGTTCGGCCAGGGGCGCATGACGCTTGAAGAAATCGTGGCCAGGATCGATACCGGCGCCGCCGCGCGTGAAGCGGAAAAGATCGCGGCCAAGGCAGCGTTCGACGTGCTCGTCGTCGGCGGTGGCCCGGCTGGCGCCGCGGCAGCCATCTACGCGGCGCGCAAGGGTGTGCGCACCGGCGT
>CAZCJW010000140.1:0-8272 GCA_964499185.1 uncultured Propionivibrio sp.
GCGATTATGGCGACAGCCGCGACTTCAAGTGGAACAACTACATCAGCCGCTACCATACGCGCCACCTCGACCTGATGGATCTGCTGGCGATGTACCAGCCGCGTGCGAACGCCCCGCTCGACGACCTTGCCAAACTCATCGGTTTCCCCGGCAAGCTCGGCATGGACGGCAGCAAGGTGTGGGACGCGTGGCAGTCTGGCGAGATCGCCGGCATTCGCGACTACTGCGAAACCGACGTGATGAACACCTATCTGGTGTTCCTGCGCTTCCGCCTGATGCGCGGCGAGGTGTCGCGTGCCGAGCACGACGCGGAAATCGATTTTGTACGAGGCGAACTGGAAAAACTGAACAAGCCGCACTGGAGAGAGTTTGCTGCGGCTTGGCCGGAATAGGTGGCGTATAGCCGCAGGCCTTGCCGCCTTATCAAATGCGTTGTTTGAATCAGGGTTAAACAGGATAAGTCAATGCCACACACTAAGACAGGATATGCGCAGTCCGACGTTACTACATCCTTTTCCGGGGGGGTCTGGAAAGACATGATCCGTTTTGGGATGGGAGCGCTTTTCATTGTTGTGGCCGTTTTTTATTCGATCCGCTTTGGCGCCGGCGAGCCAAGTCTGATCCTCCTGATGGCCGTGGCGGTCGGTGGCTACATGGCGATGAATATTGGGGCCAACGATGTTGCGAACAATGTGGGCCCGGCAGTTGGCTCCAAGGCCCTGACCCTGGGCAGCGCATTGGTCATCGCCGCCATTTTCGAGGCGGCCGGAGCCTTGATCGCCGGGGGGGATGTGGTCGGGACCATACGCAGTGGAATCATCCATCCCGGATTCATTCGCGATCCGAATGTTTTCGTCTGGCTCATGCTTGCCGCGCTCCTTGCCGGAGCGCTCTGGCTGAATATTGCTACCGCGGTCGGGGCGCCGGTGTCGACCACGCACTCGATCGTCGGCGCGGTGCTTGGCGCGGGCATGGCGGCGGCGGGCCCGGAAATCGTCAATTGGTCGACGATGGGCGGCATCGCGGCAAGCTGGGTCATTTCGCCCGTGCTGGGTGGGTTGTTCGCGGCGGGTTTCCTGTATTTGGTCAAGCACAGCATCACCTATCAACAGGACATGAGCGAGGCCGCGCGCCGTACCGTGCCGCTGCTCATTGGGTTCATGGTGGCGATCTTCACCACCTACCTGATCCTCAAGGGGCTGAACAAGGTCTGGAAAGTCGGGTTTGGCGCGGCAATGGTCTACGGGCTGATTACCGGTGCTGTGGTTTTTCTGGGCGTGCGGGGGTATCTGGGGCGCCGTGGCGATCTGGCCGCGAACACCAAAGAGAGCGTCAATCAGTTGTTCAATGTGCCCCTGGTCTTCGCGGCGGCGCTGCTTAGCTTCGCCCACGGTTCTAATGACGTGGCCAATGCGATCGGGCCGCTCGCCGCGATCGTTGATATCGTCAGCGGCAGCGGTGAAGTTACGAAATCGGCGCCCATTCCTGTCTGGGTCATGATGCTCGGAGCACTCGGCATCTCCGTCGGCCTCGCATTGTTCGGCCCCAAAGTCATCCGGACCGTCGGTTCGGAAATCACCGAGCTCGATCAGATGCGCGCGTATTGCATCGCCATGGGGGCAACGATCACGGTCATTGTCGCCAGCCAGTTCGGATTGCCCGTGAGTTCCACGCACATTGCTGTCGGTGGCGTGTTCGGCGTGGGCTTCCTGCGCGAGTATCTGAAAACCAACTACGACCTGATGCTTGCCGAGATCCACGCGCACCACCGCGCGACTGGCGACACAGCAGAGGTGGAAGTATTCATTCGTGAGTTCGAGAGCGCCTCTATCGAAGAGAAAGGCGAGATGCTGCGCGAACTTAAGGCTCGGACAAAAATGGCGGAGACGTCGAGTCCCGTCTCCAAAGGCGAACGAAAAGAGCTCAAGAAACTGCACAAGCGAGAACTCGTCAAACGCTCCCAGGTAATACGAATCGCCGCAGCGTGGGTAATTACCGTTCCGGCGTCGGCGTTCATGGCCGCGATGCTGTACTTCACGATCCGGGGAATGATGCTGCCTTGAGCCTTGTGAGGGGAGAGAAGGTCAGGTTTTTCTCAACGGCGTGCATCTGGTTGGCAGCGGCGTGACCGTCGGCCCTCCTGTGTTTGCCGACAGGGACTATCGTTTATAGTTATGCCTATGCCACTAAAAATTGCCATTGCCCAAATGAATGCCGTGGTCGGCGATATCGCCGGCAACGCGGCCCGGATTCTCGATTTCGCCCGCCGAGCCAAGGCGCTTGGGGCGGATGTGATGCTGACGCCGGAACTTGCGCTCTGCGGCTATCCGCCGGAGGATCTCCTGCTGCGCCAGGATTTTTATGACGCCTGTAAGAATGAACTGGCGTTGCTGGCCAAAGACCTCGACGGGTTTTCGGTGGTCGTCGGCCATCCGTTGGAAGAGGACGGGTATTGCTTCAACGCGGCCACCCTGATCCGTAACGGCGTTTTGGCCGCCACTTATCGCAAGCAGCGGCTGCCGAACTACGAGGTATTCGACGAGGAGCGTTACTTCGAGCCCAGCGAAGCCCCTTGTGTGGTGGACATCAAAGGCGTACGTTGCGGGATCAATATCTGTGCTGATGTCTGGGAGGCCGGGACGGCCGATCAAGCCAAGGACGCCGGCGCGGAGATTCTGCTCGTGCTTAACGCCTCGCCCTACCATATCGGCAAACAGGCGCTGCGCGCCGAAGTCCTGCGTGAGCGGATCGAGACGACGCAGTTGCCGGTCGTGTATGCCAATCTCGTGGGTGGGCAGGACGAGTTGGTTTTCGACGGTGGCTCCTTTGTGCTTGATTCGCGCGGTGAGATCCGTTGCCAGTTGCCGAAGTTCGAAGAGGCGCTGGAGATCGTCGAAATCGCCGGCGGCGAACCGTTGCCGGGGAAGGTTTTTTCCGAGCAGGCCACCGAACCCGAAGTCTATCGAGCCCTGGTGCTTGGCGTCCGTGACTATCTTGGCAAGAACGGTTTTCCCGGAGCGATCATCGGCCTGTCCGGCGGGATTGATTCAGCGCTGACGCTCTGCGTCGCCGTCGATGCGCTCGGCGCCGACAAGGTGCGTGCGGTGATGATGCCGTCGCCCTACACGGCCGAAATCAGTCTGGCCGATTCGCGCGACATGATTCGCCGCTTGGGGGTTCGCTACGACGAGATTCCGATCGAGCCGGCGATGAAGACGTTTTCCGCCATGCTGGAAAAGGAGTTTGCCGGCCTGCCCGCGGATACCACGGAGGAAAACCTTCAGGCCCGGATTCGCGGCATGATCCTGATGGCCATGTCCAACAAGACCGGTTCATTGGTGCTGACGACCGGCAACAAGTCGGAGATGGCGGTCGGCTATTGCACCCTCTACGGGGACATGGCGGGCGGTTTTGCGGTAATCAAGGATATTGTAAAGACGCTGGTCTATCGCATTTCCAAGTGGCGGAACACGGTTTCCGACGTTATCCCGGAACGCATCATCACGCGCCCTCCCTCGGCTGAACTGAAACCCGGGCAGACCGACCAGGACAGCCTGCCACCCTACGATGTGCTGGATGCCATTGTTGAGGCCTACATGGAGCAGGATCTGAGCCCGCGCGAGATCATTGCCAAGGGATATGCCGAGGCTGATGTCCGCCGCGTGGTCCGATTGCTCAAGATCAGCGAATACAAGCGGCGCCAGGCTCCGGTCGGGATACGCGTGACGCAACGCGGCTTCGGCAAGGACTGGCGTTTCCCGATTACCAACCGCTACCGCGATCCGTACTGATCTGCTACGATCCGCGCAGTCATCCAGGAGTCATGCAATGAAGAAAATTGATGCGATTATCAAGCCGTTCAAACTCGATGAAGTGCGCGAGGCGCTGTCAGAAATCGGTGTCACCGGCCTTACGGTGACGGAGGTCAAGGGGTTTGGCCGCCAGAAAGGGCATACCGAGTTATATCGCGGCGCCGAGTATGTCGTTGATTTTTTGCCCAAGGTAAAAATCGAGATCGTGGTCGCCGATGACCTCGTTGAAATGGCGATCGATTCGATCGTCAAGGCTGCCCATACAGGCAAGATCGGCGACGGCAAGATTTTCGTGATGCCGGTTGAGCAGGTGGTACGTATCCGCACCGGGGAGACGGGTGACGCCGCGCTCTGATCACAGCACATCCTCAACGGCCCGGAGTAACCTCCGGTGACTTGGCAAAAAAGTGGCTCACTAACCGGTGGGCCATTTTTTTTGGATTGGCAATCCCTTTACGGGTGTCCCGCGCGTGAAAATTTTTCCCGAATTCGGCGGTGTATTTCTTTATTATTAGAATAAATTACTACGATTTTTAGTAAAATAATTAAAATATTGTTTGTTTATTTTTATTTGAAGAAATAATAACGTTTTTATTCTGCAAATATGGTAATGTTTTCTGTTTATTAAATATTGACTGGCGTCTCTCGCAACGTCAGAGATTTGCATGAGGAACTGAAATTGACCGCGCGACCTTCTCTCTGGCCTGATTTTCTCAAGGCAATCAAGCATGAAGTCGTGCCGGCCGTGGGCTGCACGGAACCTATCTCTCTGGCGCTTGCTTCCGCGATTGCTGCGAAGCACCTTGGCTCGGCCCCGGATCGCATTGACGCCAAGGTTTCGGCAAACCTGATGAAAAACGGTATGGGGGTCACAGTGCCGGGAACGGGCATGGTCGGACTGCCGATTGCCGCGGCTGTTGGTGCACTCGGAGGTGATCCTGATGCAGGCCTTGAAGTGCTCAAGCATCTGGTGCCGGAAGATGTGTCGGCCGGCAAGCACATGCTCGCCGAAGGCAGGGTGGAAGTCGCGATTGCGTCCGTGCCTCATGCCCTGTATGCGGAAGCGTGTTTGTCCAGGGGAGAGGACTGGGTTCGCGTGTGCATAGCCGATTCGCATGCGAACGTTGTCCTGGTTGAAACGAACGAAGAAGTCCTGTTTAAGGCCGATCTGGCATCGGGCAGCAATGCGCCGGACTATTCACTTGAAGGGGCGAGTGCTTTCGATGTGTTCGACTTCGCTGTCTCGGCACCGTTCGCTGACATTGCTTTCATCCTCGAAGCGGCGCGCCTCAATGCTCGACTGGCCGAGGCGGGTATGAGCGGTGACTACGGATTGCACGTCGGTGCAACGATGCAGAGGAATGTTGCTTCGGGCCTGCTCTCGGATGATCTGCAAACCCGCATCGTCATGCGCTCTGCCGCTGCCTCCGATGCCCGCATGGGAGGCGCAGTCCTGCCGGCGATGAGCAATTCGGGTTCAGGCAACCAGGGCATCGCCGCGACTCTCCCGGTGGTTCTTGTTGCCGAACATGTGCGTGCTACGGAAGAAGAATTGGCCCGAGCACTGGTGCTTTCGCATCTGATGGCCATCTATATTCACAGCAAACTGCCGAGACTCTCTGCCTTGTGTGCCGTAACGACGGCAGCCATGGGCGCGGCAGGGGGCATGGCGCGACTGCTCGGTGGCGACTATCGGACGGCAAGCATGGCCATCTGCAGCATGATCGGCGATCTGGCCGGAATGATTTGCGACGGCGCGTCCAATAGCTGCGCCATGAAGGTATCGACATCGGTCAGCTCGGCCTACAAGGCGGTGCTGATGGCGCTCGACAATTCGCGGGTCCGAGGGACTGAAGGCATCGTTGCGGACAGCGTTGACGATTCCATCGGCAATCTCTGCGCCCTGGCAAGCGACAGCATGCAGCACACCGATCGGCAGATCGTCGACATCATTTGCGCCAAGTCCTGCTGACAGTCCCTTCTGCGAAGCGCGAGACGTGCGCCCATGAATCGACGGTCGCGGCGACGTCTGCGGTCAGTTGTCCAGCTTCATGTAGTCCAGCGGCAGCGCCGTCGTATGCTTTATAGATTCCATGGCGAAACTGGAACTGACCTCGAAGATC
Source organism: uncultured Propionivibrio sp. (assembly GCA_964499185.1). Taxonomy (GTDB): domain Bacteria; phylum Pseudomonadota; class Gammaproteobacteria; order Burkholderiales; family Rhodocyclaceae; genus Propionivibrio. The sequence goes on from CAZCJW010000140.1 coordinate 5,936, forward strand.
TCGATGTTGCTGGTCAACTTCTTGTATACCGCATCGTAGGCGGCGATGTCGGGTACTGCGATGCGCAGCAGGTAGTCTATGGTGCCGCTCATGCGGTAGAAGTCGACCACTTCGGGGATGCCGCTGACGATGGAGCGCAGTTTCTCGAACCATTCCTGATTGTGCCGGCTGGTTCGCAACAGTACGAAAACGGTGACGCCAACGTTAAGCTTTTCTGGGTCGAGCAAGGCTACCTTGCGCTGGATAAAGCCTTGTTCCTCCAGTCGCTGGATACGTCGCCAGCAGGGGGTTGAGGATAGCTTGACGCGCCCGGCGATTTCGGCCAGTGGCAAATCGGCGTTTTCCTGTAACAGCGCGAGAATTTCCTTGTCTATGCGATCCATGGTGCGCCCGGTTTTTTTCTATGCCCGGATTTTCGCACACGTTGAGACATCGGGTCAGGAACCGATCCACACCGCCTGTGCCTGGGCCCGAAGGGCGAGTTCGCACACCTTGAAACAATGGGCCTGGCTCATGGCGGTCTCGGTGCGCTCGAAAATGTCTGCTCGAAGGTCTGAATAATACGGGAGCACCTCCGCAGAGCAGTCGAAATGGCGTGTGCCTTCGTGGTTGACCAGGAACAGGTGATCCTTCCCCGGTCTGCCCGCGATATCGATGTACTTGCGCAATTCGATGTATCCCTCGGTGCCGAGTATGGTCAGACGCCCGTCTCCCCATGTGGCGAGGCCATCGGGAGTGAACCAGTCAACGCGGATGTAGCCGCTGCGGGCTCCTTGAGACAGAACAATTTCCCCGAAATCCTGAAAATCAGGGGTTTCAGGATGGGCCAGGTTGCCTGCGCGGGAGAGCACGATGTCGGCATCGCTGGCGCCGGAAAAATGCAGGAACTGGTCGATCTGGTGCGATGCGATGTCAACGAGGATGCCGCCATAGGTTTGTGAATCGAAGAACCAAGCCGGACGCAGGTCGCGATTCAGGCGGTGCGGCCCCAGGCCGACGGTTTGCAGGACTCGGCCGATGGCACCGGCGTGGACCAGTTCGGTGGCTTTCGTTACCGCGCGCACCTCGAACCGTTCGGTGAAATTGACCGAAAAAATGCGTCCGGTTTCGCGCTGGACCCGTTTGACTTCATCCAGTTGCTCGAATGTCGTCACCCCGGGCTTGTCGACCATGAAATCCTTGCCATGGCGCATGGCTTCGATGGCAAATGCGGCACGTTGGTTCGGGATGCCGGCACAGGTGATCAGATGGATGCTTTCATCTTCGAGCAAACGCTGGCGATCATCCACTCTCGGAATCATCGGAAAGCGCTCGGCGAAGCCCTCGAGCGTGCGCACATCGCCGTCGTGCGTCCAATAGCCGGCGCATTCCGCACCTATGCCCAGCAGACTGCTGACCTGGTCGTAGATGTGCCGGTGGTCGATGCCGATTACCCCAAACTTCAACTGTGACCGGTTGCCCATGACTCTCCCTTGCTGGTGATGACGACTGAACGCTGGGTGATGCCTTCGGCTCCCAGGGTCAGAGCCTGATGCGCTGTCCCGCTTCGGCGGACCAATAAGCGGCATAGGTCGCCCGGATGGTGTCGAAGGCAAGGTCAATATCGGCCAGAGGGGTGTGGCCATGTCCGACACACTCCATGAATTGCTGGATTTCCTGGGTGTACCCCCGGGTCCACTCTTCCTCCAGGCAAACGAATTGCCAGCCCGTCTTGCGGTCGACCTTCTCGGTGATATACACCTCCGAGAGCTTTCCCTCGTCGGTCAGATAGGTGACCATCCCGGTGTTCGGGCACATGTTGGCGTTGAGTACGCCACCGGTGGTGTAGGTTTCCACCAGGTTTCTCACTCCTCCAAGTACCATGTCTCCCGCGAAAACGGTGCTCTTCGTCCCGTCGGTAAAGGTCATGTTCATCATGGCCCAGTCTTCGACGTCTACGGGATGCGACAGGATGTAGCGGTGATCCTCGTCCGACAACGTGTCCCCGATGTTGCCGACATCGGCGGTGACCTCCGAGATGCCAATGGTCTCGCCGCGCGCACGGGCTTCAACCTGCTTCAGATAGAGCACGGCGGAGAGTGGGTGGCATCCCTGCCTGATCAGGGCGCCGCCTCCCGACATGTCCCACCGCGCGGCGTGGCTGGCGTGGGATCCGCTGTGGCTTTCCTCGGCCTTCATGAAAAGTATTTTGTCCTTTGTCTTGCGCAGGATTTCGGCAGTCTTGGCAATGGCCGGGGCATAGACCCAGTTTTCCGCATACATGAAGAGTTGTCCGCTCGCCGCGATTCTTCGCCGGGTCTCGGCCATTTCGACCATGACGCGTTCGTACATCACGGC
>CAZCJW010000141.1:0-8231 GCA_964499185.1 uncultured Propionivibrio sp.
CCGTACTGGCGAACGCTCCACTGGTGCAGATCATTCAGGTAGTCGGGTTTGTAGGGCTCCAGCAGTCCGAGGTCGGCGGCCTGGAGGAAAGGATCGCCTGTGCCTCCCCACCACACGTCGGTTTTCGGATTGTTGGCTTCGGCACGCAGTTGAGCGAGTGCTTCGCCGGTCGGCTTCTTGGTCTGCATGACCTTGATCCCGGTCGCTTTCTGGAATTCGCTGGCGGCCAGGTCGCACCAGGGCTGATCGGTACTGCATATGGCATTGACCGTGCCCTGGGCCAGGGCTGGAGCTGCGTGGATTGCGCCCAGGACAATGAGGGCGAAGGATGACTTGCGTAGAAGACCGTTTCTTTTCATGGTGACCTCTTCATGGGATTTGAAATTGTGTTTCGTTGCCGGTCGGAGTACTTCTCTCCTCTGAAAACCGAACGAGTTTTCAGTATAGATAAGCCGGCACAAATTTGCCGGCGCTTGTTCTGCTCGGTTTAGTGGGCCGCTGGCGACATCCGGTAGAATGCGGTCTCCGTTCTTTCGCATGACTGTCCAATGGAATACGTCGCGACCTTCGTCGATATCGTCCTGCATCTCGACAAGCATCTGGCCATGCTTGTCCAGCAATATGGCGTGTGGATTTACGCAATCTTGTTCGCCATCATTTTCAGTGAGACGGGGTTCGTTGTGACACCGTTCCTCCCAGGCGATTCGCTGCTTTTCGTCGCGGGTGGCTTGGCCGCACTCGGCGGCATGGATATCTATATTCTGGTCGGGTCGCTGGTGGCGGCGGCTGCGCTCGGAAACATGCTCAATTACCAGATCGGCCGTTATATCGGACCGCGGGTTTTCCAATGGCAAAACTCGCGGTTCTTCAACAAGGGGGCCTTGCTCAAGACGCAGGTTTTTTATGAACGCCACGGTGGCAAGACGCTGGTTCTTTCGCGCTTCCTGCCGCTGTTACGCACGTTTGCTCCGTTCGTGGCCGGCGTTGGCGCGATGGACTACATGCGGTTTCTGTTTTTCAACCTGCTTGGTGCCATTTGCTGGGTGGTCTCGCTGACCGTGGCCGGGTTCTTTTTTGCCAACCTGCCGTGGGTTCAGAAAAATCTGAGCGTGGTGATCCTCGGCATCATTTTCGTTTCACTCATTCCGGTGGCGATTGGCTGGTGGCACGAGCACAACTCGCGTAATCTCCAGTAACTCAGCGTGCACGGCGTTTCCGGTCCATCAGCTGCAAAATCATCGGGGTAAAGATGATCTGCATGGCCAGGTTCATCTTCCCACCGGGACAGACGATGATGTTTGGCCGTGACATGAATGAGTCGTGCAGCATGGAGAGCAGGTAAGGGAAATCGATGCCGCGTGGGTTATCGAAGCGGATGACCAGGAAGCTCTCGTCCAGAGACGGAATGTCCTTGGCGACTAACGGGTTGGACGTGTCCACGGTCGGCACGCGCTGGAAGTTGACGTGCGTGCGCGAGAATTGGGGGCAAATGTAGTTTATGTAGTCGGGCATGCGGCGCAGAATGGTGTCCATGACCGCTTCGGAAGAATAGCCCCGCAAAGCCCTGTCGCGGTGGATCTTCTGGATCCATTCCAGATTGATGATCGGAACCACGCCGACCCGCAGGTCAACATGCCTGGCGATATCCACCGCCCCGGTTTGCAAGGCTCCATGCAATCCTTCATAGAACAGCAGGTCGGTGTCTTGTGGCAGAGACTCCCATGCCGTGAATGTCCCGGGGCGGGCACCGTAGCGACCCGCTTCCTCTTCGTCATGGATGTAATGGCGGCGTTTGCCCTGTCCGGTTTCGCCGTACTCGCGGAACAGGTTTTCGAGTTCCTCGATCAGGTTGGCCGCCGGCCCGAAGTGGCTGAAATGATTGTTGCCCGCTGCCTCCTCGTCGGCCATCTTGGCGGTCATCGCCGCGCGATCGTAGCGATGGAAACTGTCTCCGGCGATGATTTCTGCGTTCAGGTTTTCCCGCCGGAATATATGCTGGAAAGCGTGGGTCACTGACGAAGTGCCTGCACCCGATGATCCCGTTATGGCAATGATGGGGTGTTTTATCGACATTCAAATGCTCCGTTCAAGGTATGTGTGACTGCTTGCTTAGCCGGCTCAATTCGTCCGGAACAAGGATCGGGTTGAGAAGAGGGGTGAGCTGAAGGGCTTGTCTTCGCCATTGAGATATTCTGTATGGTAGCGCTCGATTCGTTCAACCTCCGTACGCGATCCGAGAATGATCGGTGTCCGCTGGTGCAGGCTTTGCGGAATCATGGCGCTGATGCGTTCATATCCCGTCGAGGCCATGCCACCTGCTTGCTCGATGATCATGGACATGGGGTTGGCTTTGTGCAACAGGTCGGTGCGCCCCTGCGTGCCCGGTTCGCGGGTATCCCGGGGAAACAGGAAAACACCGCCGCGCATGAGGATGCGGTGTACGTCGGCCACCATGGCCGCCGCCCAGCGCATGTTGAAATCCTTGCCGCGAATGCCGCTCTGGCCGGCCAGGCATTCGTCAACATAGCGCCGGATCGGAGGTTCCCAGAAACGCTCCTTCGAAGCGTTGATCGCGAAATTATGGGTTTCAGCGGGAATCTCCAGATGGGGGTGGGTCAGCAGGAATTCGCCGACTTCACGATCGAGGGTGAAACCGTGCGTTCCGGAACCAATCGTCAGCACCAGGATCGTTGAGGAACCGTAAAGGGCATATCCTGCGGCCACCTGAGCGGTTCCCGGTTGCAGGAAATCGTCGCTCGATACTTCCCTGCCCGGTTCCGGGCAACGCAATACGGAGAAGATGCTGCCAACGCTGAGGTTGATGTCAATGTTCGACGATCCATCGAGGGCATCGAATAGCAAGAGAAAATTACCCCTCCGCTCTTCGGAAGGAAGCTTATAAATGGAATCCATCTCCGCCGACGAGATTGCCGCCAGGTGTCCTCCCCATTCGCAATGATGGAGAAAGAACTGGTTGGCCATTTCTTTCAGTGCCGTGGTCGTTCCGCTTCGGGGTGCGACGGCTGAGTCGTCTTCCTTGCGCAATATGAGTTTGCCCAGCGATACGTTTTGCGAGATTGCCTTGCAGGAGCGCACCACGTCGCTGATCAGCATGGAAAAATCACCGGCAATCGCCGGGTTGCGACGCTGTTCTCCGATCAGGTATTTATTGACGTTGGTCAGTCCAAATCGCATGCTGCTACTCCCCGGAAACAGCCATAAAGCAAAATGAGGTTGAAGAGATTGTATGGGTGTGATAGAAAAATGCTAGTTAAACAATTTCTTAATTTTATTTAATGATCGCTTGTTAATGAAAAACATCACTATTCGACAACTGCAAATTTTTTCGGTGGCGGCGACGCATCTTTCCTTTGCTCGTGCGGCCGAGGAACTGCATCTGACACATGCTGCCATTTCCTTGCAGATCAAACAACTGGAAGAGGTCTCTAATTCGATTCTCTTCGACCGGATCGGGAAACGCGTATACCTGACCGATGCCGGCGAAGTCCTGCTCGATCACGCTCGCCAGATTCTGCGCCTGCTCAAGGATGCCGACGAATCACTGATGGCGCTCAAAGGACTTAAAGGAGGGCGCGTGGCGATTGCCGTGACGAGCACGGCGGAATACTTCGCTCCCGGGTTGCTCGCCGAATTCAGCAAGGCCCATCCCGACGTTCGTGTCCGACTGCTGGTGAACAACCGCGAGGAAGTGGCCAGACTGCTGGAAGCGAATGAGGTCGATATGGCCATCATGGGTCGTCCGCCCGTAGACATGGACGCTGAAGCGGTGAACTTCGCTCCACATCCATTCGTGATTGTCTGCTGTGCCGATCATCCGCTGACCAAGCGCACGGGTCTGACCGTCAGCGATATCATCGACGAACCGATGATTGTGCGCGAAGCGGGTTCCGGAACCCGTTCGGCAATGGAAGAATTCTTCCGGTTGCGTTCCATTGAGCCCAACATCGTCATGGAAATGGGCAGCAATGAAGCGATCAAGCAGGCTGTCGTGGCCGGACTGGGGATCAGCTTTCTGTCACAGCACACGCTTGGACTCGAACTCAGCACGGGGCATCTGGCCGTGCTCCAGGTCGAAGGGGCTTCCGTGATGCGCCGCTGGTTCATCGTTCGCCACAAGAGCAAGCGGATGACTCCTGCACTGGCGGCATTCTGGGACTTCGTCCTCGAGTTTGCTCCGGCATATCTCGAGACACTGGCCCATCCTGAACTGGTGAAGATCGTGCGAAAGTCCGCTGCCTGAAGCGTTACATTACCCCGAGTTTCTCGCGCCAGCCGGGATAGAGCATGTCGGCATCTTCCGGGAAGGAAGCGAAGGCGCGAGCGAATTCGTGGTGTTCCCGCGCCCATTCGATCGGGTCGGCGCCGGCCTTCCAGCATTCGTAGGCTTGGCGCAATGAGCGTGCGCCGGCAGCCGGCGAGTCGATATGGCCGTAGGAGCCGCCCCCCGCTGTGCTTATGATGTTGCCATGTCCTAGGTTCTGGAAAAACCCCGGCAGGCGCAGCGCGTTCATGCCGCCGGAAATGATCGGCGTCGTCGGCTTCATGCCTTGCCATTGCTGGTAATACACCGGGCCCTGGCATTCGTCGCGCTCGATCATGAAGGCGATTCTTTTGTCCTCGCCTTCGCCCTCCATCTTGCCGTGCCCCATGGTGCCGACGTGGATGCCGGAAGCCCCTTGCAAGCGACTCATCTTGGCCAGGACGAACGCGGTGTAGCCACGCTTTGAACTAGGCGACGTGATGGCGCCGTGTCCGGCGCGGTGGTAGTGCAGGAACTGCTCCGGGTATTGCCTCCGGGCCGTGGTGACCATCCCCGGCCCGCCGACATAGCCGTCGACGAGGAAAGCCAGCTTGTCGGCATCCGGGCCGAATGTCTCCAGGGCAAAGTCGGCACGGGCGCACATTTCATAGTGGTCATCCGCGGAGATGTTCATGGAGAACAGCTTGGCGTCGCCGGTTTCATCCTGGGCGCGTTTCATTGCTTCATAGACCAGAGGCAGCGTCTTCCTGATCGGGGAAAAGATCTGGTTGCCTTGCGGTTCGTCATTTTTGATGAAGTCGCCACCCAGCCAGAACTGATAAGCCGCCTCGGCAAAAGGCTCCGGACGCAATCCCAGTTTTGGCTTGATGATCGTTCCCGCGATGTAGCCGCCATCCTCCGCGGGGCGGCCGAGGATGCGCCACAGGTCGGCGATCCCCTTGGCCGGACCGTCGAACATCTGGATGACGCGTGGCGGCACGTAGAAGTCGATCATCTTGGCGTGCTCGATGTCACTCATGCCCTGGTTGTTGCCGATGGCCAGGGTCAGAAACGAAACCAGCATGAAACGACCGTCGGTGATGTTGCGATCGAACAGGTCGATCGGGTAGGCAATGCGCAGATCCTCCGTTGCTTCGTCGATGTGATAGACCAGCGCATCGAGCCCCTTGGTGAAATCGTCGGTCGTCGATACCTCGACGTTTGTGCCGGTAGACGATTCGGCGGCGAAATGCGCGGCGGCGCACAAGAATCCCGTCCCGGCCTTGGGTTTCATCCGATAGGCGACCAGTATGTGCTTGCCGGACCGGATCAGGTCGTCTTCCTTCAGATCAAGTGCGGCATAGCGGTGGGACTGGTCCATGGTGATCTCCGTGCTGGATGCGGCCTGCCGGCAAGTCGTCTTGCGCGGAACTCGTGAATGGACATCCGGGGGAGCGCTTTGTTCTCCGCATGCGTGGATGAACGATTGCCGGCCAAGGACCAGTGTAGGCGGGCGTATCGATTATTTAAAGTTAAAGTTTATATACATGTTGGTTAGCTAAAGCTTTCAACTGTACTGGTTTGGAGTCTCTCGATCTGATGTGCCCCCGGTACGCCGGGGCGAGGCGTAGAATCGTTCTGTCTAGATATCGGAGCGTTGAAGATGAGGGGTTCCTGCCATTTCCTGTTACGCCGCCTGATTGCGGCAGGTATGCTTTTGTTGCTTGCGGCGTGCGCCGGTTACGGAGGCAGCAATCTGCGTCCTGGCGAATCGACGCTGTCGGAGATCATTGCTTCGATGGGGGTTCCAGCGATGCGCTGGAAGGATCCGGACGGCCGCGAGCAACTGGCCTACCCCCGCGGGCCCGCCGCGACCCAGACGTTCATGGTGTTCGTGGCGCCGAACGGGCGCCTCGAGCGGATCGAAAAAGTTCTTAACATGGAGTATTTTGCCCGCATTCAAGCTGGCAAGACTGACATGGCGAGTGTGCTGCGGCTACTGGGACCGGTGCCGTCACAGAACGTGACCTATTTCAAGGCGCGTGATGAACTGGTGTGGTCATGGCTATTCTGCGATAGCTGGAACCAGCAGGCTTTCTTTGACGTCCTGTTCGATGGCACGACCGGTATTGTGCGGACGACCTATCAACGGCCGAATTACAGCGGTTGGGATGGTGTTGTCCCGTGGTGCGGTCACTGAGCTGGAGGAGTTTGCCGGAATGTTTCTAAAGTGCGGCCAGCCGTGCATTGGCCAGCGTAAGCCGGTTGGCCATCACTTCCAGGAACGCTTGATAGAAGTGCATGCGGCAGGTCTCGCTGGCGTGCCGCAGGGCATCGCCTTTGACCGTGACGATCTTGGCTTCGGTCAGCGCGGCGATGTCCGCACCGCGGGTTTGCATGCTCTTGCTGATGACCGCCATTTCGCCGAAGCAGTCGCCAACCATCAGCAGATTGAGCATGCGCCCGTTCTTGGTGACCTTCAGTTCACCGTCGACCAGAAAGCAGAAGAAGTCGCCGGAGTCGCCGTCACGCATGATGGTCTGCTCCGGAGCCACGGTGCTCCACGTCGAGAAACGCAGGACTTCCCATAATTCCACGTCCGAGAAGTCGGCGAAGAAAGGCAGCTTGCGCAGGGTGTCAAATTTTTCCGATTCGGACAGGCCGCGTTTGACGGCCTTGATCTTTTCCTGTCGGAACGCCTGAGCCAGATCTTGGGCGAACTCTTCCCACGAGGCATAGCGTGTAGTGGCGTCCTTGTGCATGGCACGCGCGATAATCGCGTCGAGCGTGGCCGGAATACGCTTGCGCAGGCGCGACGGAGGGGTCGGTTCGGTGTTGATGATCTGGTAGACAATGTTGTAGTTGTTGCTGGCCTGAAAAGGCAGCTGGCCGGTGAGCAACTGGTACATCACCACGCCGAGCGAATAGATGTCGGTGCGGTGATCCAGTGGCATTTCACGTACCTGCTCCGGGGACATGTACGCTGGCGAACCAATGCCGGAGACGAGCGTCCGGTCCGGGTGGTCGACGATGGCTGCGCCGAAGTCGGAAATCTTGATGTCGCCGCGGGTCGGGTCGCTGCCGACGAAAAGGATGTTGGCCGGCTTGATGTCGCGGTGGGTGACACCGATGCGCTGAGCGAAATCGAGCGCGCGCGTGCATTTGAAAATGATCTCGACCACGCGCTCGACCGGTAGCAGCTTCTTCTCGTTGCAGCATTCCTCGAGCGTGCCGCCTTGAACGTACTCCATGACGATATAGCACAGGTCTTCGGCGACGACGGCGTCGAAGATTTGCACGATGTGCGGATGCGCCAGCTTGCCGACCAGCGACGCCTCGTTCATGAACAGGTGCGTGTACAGTTGGCCGCGTTCGGGATGCTTGAGGATTTCGGGAAAGGCGATCTTGATGGCCACTTCGCGTTGGGCGAACGGGTCGTGCCCCAGATAGACCGTTGACGTCGCGCCGCTGCCGAGGACGCGGACGAGATCGTATTTCCCGATTTTCTTCATGGGCGGATAGGTTATGAGGCGCGCTGGCGGGCCCGGGCAATGGCGGCGCGCACCTGTTCCGGTGCCGTGCCGCCGATGTGGTTGCGCGAATCCAGCGATCCTTCGACGGTGAGCACCGAGTACACGTCCTCGCCGATCATCGGCGAGAAGGACTGCAGTTCGGCAAGCGGCAGTTGCGGCAGGTCGACGCCCAGTTCCTCGGCGCGGCGCACGGCGAGGCCGACAGCCTCGTGCGCGTCGCGGAAGGGCAGGCCCTTGCGCACCAGGTAATCGGCGAGGTCGGTGGCGGTGGCGAACCCCTGGCGCAACGCGTCGCGCAGGTTCTCCGGGCGGGCGGTGATGCCAGGAATCATGTCGGCGAAGATGCGCAGCGTGTCGGTGACCGTGTCGACGGCGTCGAACAGCGGCTCCTTGTCTTCCTGGTTGTCCTTGTTGTAGGCCAGCGGCTGGCCCTTCAT
>CAZCJW010000142.1:0-8224 GCA_964499185.1 uncultured Propionivibrio sp.
AAATGGAAACTCGTGCTTGTGTACTCTACGCGCAGGAAGATGTGCGCATCGAAACCCGTGAAGTCGGAGAAGTCGGCCCCCAACAGGTGCTCGTCCGCATCGGCGCGGGCGGCGTGTGCGGCTCGGATATTCACTATTACTGGGAAGGCGGTATCGGTACGATCCGTGTCACCGAGCCGATCGTCATGGGGCACGAGGTGGCGGGGACGGTCGAGGCCGTTGGCGACAAGGTGACGCGTGTTCGTCCGGGCGACCGTGTCGCGGTCAGTCCCAGCCGTCCATGCGGTAAATGCAAGTTCTGCCTGGCTGGCGAACAGCAGCATTGCCTGGAAATGCAGTTCTTCGGCAGCGCCATGCGCAAGCCGCACACGCACGGCGGGTTCCGTGATCGCCTCGTTGCCGAGGAATATCAGTGCGAGCCGATGGGCGACAGGGTGTCGCTCGGCGAAGCCGCCTGTACCGAGCCGCTGGCAGTCGGCGTGCATGCGGTCAACCAGGCCGGCAATCTGCTCGGCAAGCGCGTGCTGGTAACCGGTGCCGGCCCGATCGGTGCGTTGTTGATCGGTGCGGTGCGTGTGGCCGGTGCACAAGAGATCGTCGCCATGGATATTTCCGAAGCACCGCTCAAGGCGGCGCTGGCGATGGGCGCGAACGTGGCCATCAATGCCGCTAACGAGCCGGATCGGTTGATGGCCGACTACTCGGCCGACAAGGGCTATTTCGACGTGGTCTTTGAGTGCACCGGCGTAGGCGCCGTGCTCAAGCAGGCGTTTCCGGTCATTCGTCCGCGCGGCACCATCGTCCAGGTGGGGGTGACCGGCAGTGCCGACATTCCGGTGAATGCGCTGGTTGGCAAGGAGATACGTCTGGTCGGAACGCACCGCTTCCACCATGAATACGCCGTGGCCGCGCGGTTGATCCGGGAGCAGCGCATTGACGTGAAACCGGTGATTTCCAAGACACTGCCGATGGAACGCATCGCCGAGGCTTTTGCCATTGCCCGCGATCGTTCGTCTCAGATGAAGGTGCAATTGAGCTTTTCTGACTGATGCCTGAAGCGATGAACGAAACACGTTGACAATGAAACTATGTTCCACAAAAATTAGAATTGGTTGTAAATTAGGAACGTCGTTCCATATTTGTTTCGTTTTATCGACTGGCCAGTGATTGGGAGGGTAAGTGAACAAGCATCAGCACCAACAGCATGTAGTTATCGTGGCGGATTGTGATCATCCGTCTATCGACATCGAACAGGGGGTTCTCAAGGACACGTGCCCGGAGATTCGCTGGCTGGCGTGCAGGACGGAAGATGAAATCATCGCCCAATGCCAGGACGGCGAGGGCATTCTCATTCAGTACGCCCCCATGACACGGCGCGTCCTGGAACAGCTTCCGCGCTGCAGGATCATTGCCCGCTACGGTGTCGGCGTCGATACGGTCGATTTGCTGGCCGCTTCCGACCTGGGCATCGTGGTCAGCAATGTTCCCGACTACGGTACGAACGAGGTTTCCGACCACGCGTTGGCCATGATGCTGTGCCTGACGCGCAAGATTCCCATGGCCAACGCGCAGATCAAGCGCGGGCAATGGGATTTCCGCCTGATGCACCCCGTGCATCGGCATCAGGTGCAGACCATCGGAATCATCGGCCTCGGCCGTATCGGTCGGGCCATGGCCCACAAGACGCATGCCTTGGGCATGAGGGTGGTGGGCTACGATCCCTATCTCAACCCGGCCAACCTGCCGGATTACGTCACGCTGACCAGCCTGGAAGACGTGTTGCGGCAGTCCGATGTCGTTTCGGTGCATTGTCCGCTGACTGATGTGACGCGCAACATGCTCGACGAATCGATGCTGAGCCTGATGAAACCCTCCGCCTATCTGGTCAATACGGCGCGCGGCTGCATTGTCGATGAAGTTGCGCTGGATAAACTGCTCACCGACAAGAAGCTGGCAGGGGCGGCCATGGACGTCCTGGCAATCGAACCCGGTCCGGTGACGCATCCTCTGTTCAAACACGAGAATTTCTACTGTACGCCCCACATGGCCTGGCACTCCGAGGAATCAGCGCAGGAGCTTAAGCGCAAGGCCGCTGAGGAAACCCGCCGCGTCTTGCGCGGTGAAGCGCCGATGTATCAGGTCAACAAATTCTGAGGTGAATGGGTCATGAAGAGCATCGAATACAAGGGTTCGCAGAGTGTCGAGGTAGGTGAGAAGGCGGTACCGGAGGTTGGGCCGGGGGAAGTGCTGATCAAGGTCGCGTATGCCGGGGTGTGTGGTTCCGACATGATCATCTACCAGGGCGTGCATCCGCGGGCCAAGGCCCCGCTGGTGATGGGCCACGAATTCTCCGGGACGATTGTCAAGGGCCACAGCACGCTGCCGGCGGGCACCCCGGTGACCGTCTATCCGCTGCTCAGCTGCGGCACCTGCGACCCGTGCAAGAACGGCTACGCCCACGTCTGCAACACCTTGAAGCTGATTGGCATCGACTGCGACGGCGGCATGGCCGACTACGTCAAAGTGCCTGAAGACAAAGTCCTGCCCATCCCCGAAAGCCTCTCCCTCAAGCTCGGCGCCTTCATCGAACCCGTGGCCGTCGGCGTGCATGCCGTCGGCCGTTCCGGCTATAAACCCGGCGACAGCGCCGTGGTGTATGGCGCCGGCCCCATCGGCCTGTGCGTCGCCTCCTGCCTGGCCTACTTCGGGGCCGCCAAGGTCATGGTCGTCGAAGCCAACCCCCACCGCCTCGACGTCGCCCGGCAACTCGGCTTCACCCCGATTGACGCCGTCAAGGACGACATCCGCGCCAAAGTGGCCGAACACACCCGCGGCCGCAACGCCGACCTCGCCTTCGACTGCGCCGCGCATCCGAGCGTCCACAGCACCATCCTCGACATCCTGCGCGTGCAAGGCACCAGCGTCGTCGTCGGCTCTTACAAAAAGCCGCCCGAAGTCGACCTGCTCAAGGTCGAATTCAAGGAACTCACCCTGATCGGCACCCGCGTCTACACCCGGCGCGACTTTGAAGTCGCCATCGCCATCCTGCAAAGCGGACGCATCGACTTCGACCGGCTGCTCACCGTCGCCATGGCCGACGATGCCCCGGCGCAGTTCCAGAACCTGCTCCAGGGCAGCACCGACGCCATCAAGATGCTGTTCCAGCTCGGCCAATAACCCACAACAACGACGCACAACAAGAAACAACAAGCGAAACGCAAGGAAAAGACATGCTCGACATCTTCAATCTTCAGGGCCAGGTCGCCCTCTTCACCGGCGCCAGCCGGGGACTCGGCAAAGCCATGGCCGTGGGTCTGGCCAAGGCCGGTGCCGACGTTGCCGTGGTTGGCCGCAAACACGACCAGGACGTCCTCGACCAGATTGCCGCGCAAGGCCAGACCGGCCGCTTCTATGAACACGACCTCGCCGACATCGACGGCATCCCCGCACTGGTGGCCAAGGCCAAGGCCGACTTCGGCAAGATTGACATCCTCGTCAACAACGCCGGTGTGCAAAGCCGGCACAAGGCCGCCGAATTCCCGCGGAAAGACTGGAACTTCGTCATTGACGTCAACATGAATGCCGTCTTCTTCATGTGCCAGGAAGTCGGCAAGCTCATGCTCGCCCAGGGGCGGGGCAAGATCATCAACATCGCCTCGCTGCTCTCCTTCCAGGGTGGTCTGACGGTGCCGGCCTATGCCGCGGCCAAGGGCGCGGTAGCGCAATTCACCAAGAGCCTGTCCAACGAATGGGCCAGCCAAGGCATCAACATCAACTGCATCGCTCCCGGCTACATGGACACCGAGATGAACACCGCGCTGATGGCCGATGCCACGCGCAGCCGGCAAATCCTGGAGCGCATCCCGGCGGGACGCTGGGGCAAGCCGGAGGACATGGTGGGAGCGGCCGTCTACCTCGCCTCCCGCGCCTCCGACTACGTCAATGGCACCACCATCACCATCGACGGCGGATGGATGGGGCGGTGATTTGAGATTTGTGTGTCCGGATGAACGTGGCAAACTGAAGCACCGGTTTTCAAGAGTTTTCTAAGGAGAGTGGGCGAAATGACTGAGATAAATCCTGCCGAGCGCCTGTTGCGATGGTTGATGGTGATCATCATCGCATCGATGGCGTTGCTGGTATTCCTGAACGTCGTGCTGCGTTACGGGTTCAACTCGAATATCACCATGACCGAAGAGATGGGCCGTTATCTGTTTGTCTGGCTGACCTTTTTGGGATCCATTTCCGCCTTCATCCGGAATCGGCACGTACGCGTCGATACCTTTTTCCTGCGCATGCCTGCACCCGTGCGGCGCATGGTGTTGATCTTCAGTGATCTGGCCATGCTCGCCTGCTGCGGCCTGATCCTTGTCGGGGGATGGCAACTGACCAAGGCAAACATTGCCAACTACCTGCCGGTCAGCGACGTCCCGGTCGCCGCACTTTATTTTGCCGGTATCCCCTTCAGCGTCGTGGTTGGCGGCCTGCTACTCAAGCGTCTGTGGGGTACGTTGTTCCACTTCGACAAGGGGAACCGTCAATGACTGTCCTAGTGTTTCTCGGTAGCCTGCTCGGCTGCATCTTCCTGGGCATTCCCGTCGCGTTCTCGTTGCTGCTCTGCGGTGTCGCGCTGATGCTGCAACTCAACATGGTCGATTTCCAGATCATGGCGCAGAACCTGATCAGTGGCGCCGACAGCTTCCCGCTACTGGCCATTCCCTTCTTCGTGCTGGCCGGCGAACTGATGAACGCCGGCGGCATCTCCAAGCGCATCGTTGACCTCCCGCTCAAACTCGTCGGTCACAAGCAGGGCGGTCTCGGCTACGTGGCGATCATCGCCTCCGTGCTGATGGCCAGCCTTTCCGGCTCGGCCGCCGCCGACACCGCGGCACTCGGCATGGTTCTCCTACCGATGATGCGGCGTGCCGGCTACCAACCCGGCGACTCGGCCGGCCTGATCGCAACCGGCGGCATCATCGCCCCGATCATTCCGCCGTCGATCCCCTTCATCATCTTTGGCGTGGTCAGCGGCGTCTCCATCTCCAAGCTGTTCCTCGCCGGGATTGCTCCCGGTATCATGATGGGCCTCGCACTCGGACTTGTCTGGTGGTGGAAGTCGCGAGATGTCGATTTGGCCGTGACCGAAAAGGCCTCCAGACAGGAGATTTGGCATTCGCTGAAGGAAGGTGCCTGGGCCTTGCTGTTGCCGGTGATCATCGTCGGCGGGTTCCGCAGTGGCATCTTTACGCCGACCGAGGCCGGTGCGGTGGCGGCCATGTACGCCCTGGTCATCGCGCTGTTCGTGTATCGGGAAATGAAGGTCAGGGATCTGTTCGAAGTGCTGTTCGCCGCCGCCGAAACCACGGCCATTGTCATGCTGCTGGTCGCGGCCTCCGCCGTCTCGGCTTTCCTGATTACCATTGCCGAACTGCCACTGATGGTCGTCGAACTCATGCAACCGTTGGTCGATTCGCCGACGTTGCTGATGCTCTCGATCATGCTCTTCATCATGGTCGTCGGGATGGTCATGGACCTTACCCCCACGGTGCTGATCCTGGTTCCCGTGCTGATGCCCTTGATCAAGGATGCAGGCATCAACCCGGTCTATTTCGGCGTGCTGTTCATCCTCAACTGCTCGATCGGTCTGATTACCCCGCCGGTGGGCAACGTGCTGAACGTCATCACGGGGGTTTCTCGTTTGCCGTTCGAAACGTGCGTCAAGGGGGTTCTGCCTTACTTGGCGACGATGCTTGGCCTGTTGTTGCTTTTTACGATCTTCCCGTCGCTAATTCTGGTTCCGCTCAAGTGGATCAGCTAAGCCGGGTTTTATGAATCTTTCCAGGTTGCACGGGTCGACAGGCTCACGTGGCCGGGATAGATGGGGTTCCACGTTGTTGTTTTTTAATCGAGGAGAAGTCAAATGAAATTGCATAAAGGTCTGTTTAAGTCGTTGTTGGCTGCCGGTCTGGTCGCTGGCGTCATCGGAACGGCCAACGCTGAAACCCTGCGTTTCGCGTCGGAATCGCCGCGTACCGACACACAATCCATCGCCGGTGCGCGCTTTAGCGAATTGCTCAAAGCCAAGACCAACGGCGCGCTGGATATCAAGGTTTTTGCCGACAGTTCGCTCGGCGCCTTCCAGGCGGCCATTGGCGGTGTGCGTGGCGGAACCATCGACATGGCGGTCTCCGGATCGGGCAATTTCACTGGCATGGTCCCGCTCATGGGCATCTTCGATATCCCGTTCATGTTCAAGGACACCGCCCACGCCTACCGCGTGCTGGATGGCAAGATCGGCCAGGACGTGCTCGACAAGCTGGGCGAGTTCGGCCTGAAGGGTCTGGCTTACTGGGATAACGGCTGGCGCCAACTGACCAATAACCGCAACCCGGTGCATAAGCCTGAAGACGTCAAGGGCATGAAGATTCGCACCACCGGCAGCCCGGCGCATATCGAGGCCTTCAAGCTGCTGGGCGCCAACCCGGTGCCGATGCCCCTGGCCGAGCTCTACACAGCGCTGGAAATGAAGACCGTGGATGCGCAGGAACATCCCCTCGGCGTGCTCTGGTCGGCCAAGCTCTATGAAGTGCAGAAGCATCTGAGCCTGACCTATCATGCCTACAGCGCGCTGGTGGTGGTCATGAACAAGGCCAAGTTCGATGCCTTGCCGCCCGCACACCAGAAGGCTCTCGTTGAAGCCGCTCGCGAGGCTGGTATGTATCAGCGCCAGCTGAACAACGACAACATGGCGAAGATCGTTGCTGATGTGAAGAAGGCCGGCCTGCAGGTCGTTGAAAAGGTTGACGGTACGCCGTTCCTGGAAGCCACCAAGCCGGGCCGTGAAACCTTCACCGCCAAGTTCGGTGGTGCCGACATCATCAAGGCGATCGACGCCGTCCGTGATGCCAAATAAGAAAAACGCCGGGAACGGCTAGTTTTTCTGGATCAATCGCGCCACGCCGGGTCAAACGACCGGCGTGGCGCGAGTTTATCCAGTTCGGGAATCTCGCTGGTGTGCCACGGCCGTTGGCGAGCCTCAGCGTCCGAGCGTCTGATCTCCGCGAGCGTCCTGTGGTATTGGATGAATTCCTTGAGAAAAGTGCCGTGCCTCTTTATCTTCCAGGGTTTGTTGGTTTAAAATGAAACAGTGTTCCAAAAAACGGATTTAGTGCGATCCACTCGATGTTCGTGACGAGACATGGCCCGGTGATATGAGCGAAAAACTGAATTCCGGCATTGATAAAACCCTGAGTATCCTCGAGTTTATTTCCCAGAATTCGCGGGGGGTCTCGCTGGCGGATATCGTCAAGTCCGTGGGAATACCAAAAACGACGGCCTTCCGGATTTTGGAGATTCTTCTGGCACGCGAATACGTCGCCTGGAGCCAGGAAACCGAGAAGTACTGCATCGGACTCAAGACGCTGGAGATCGGGATGAGCGGCCTGATTGGCCAGGATATCGTCGAAATCTCGATCCCCTATCTGCAGGAACTGTCGGCGACGGTCGGTGAAACCTCGTTCCTGGCGGTCTATAACAATGGCGACGTGGTTTACCTGTACAAGGCCGAAGGAACGCAGTCCATCTTGACCACGGCCACCCTGGGCAGTCGCCGCCCGGCCTTTTGCACGGCATTGGGCAAGGTCATCCTGGCCAATCTCCCGATCGAGGAGTCCGACCGCATATTCGAAAAACCGCTGGAAAAATTGACCGAGAAAACAGTTGTCGATCGCATCCGGTTGCACGAGGAGTACTCGGATATACGGTTGAACGGATATGCCATCGATGATGAAGGGATCGAGCCCGGGCTTTACTGTCTTGCCTCGCCGATCTACAACTATACAGGCGGGGTAGTCGCCGCGATCAGCGTTTCAGGACCGGTTAAACGAGTCAGGGAAAACAGGCAAAAAATCATCGATGAACTGCAGTCCATCGGCGGAATGATTTCAAGGCGTCTTGGCTACGTCAAGGCGATGAGGAAGAGGGCCTGATGATCGAATTCAGGTTCGGACGGAAGAACCAAACTACGGAAAAGAGCTTGAAGGACTGGCGTGCCTCGCGAGGCACCCATTGATTACTGTTTTTAGGCGGCATGTTTCTTACGGATAGGAGTTACAAATGGCAAGCAAGGATCGGATGTCGGTACTGAGTGCGATGATGGAACAATCGATTATTCCGGTGTTTTACCACCCGGATGAAGAGGTGTGCATCAACGTGATCCAGGCGT
>CAZCJW010000143.1:0-8196 GCA_964499185.1 uncultured Propionivibrio sp.
GCAGCATGAAGCTGGCCGAAACATCGGAGGTGCGGGCATGAAGCGTACTCAGAACCTCCTGCTGATCCTCGGCGTCATCGTGCTGGCGCTGATTCCCCTGTGGATCGTCGAGAAACCGGCGGCTGGTCCGAATGGCGAGGAAGTCGAGATCTTCGGCGGCGCCGACGACAAGGCCAAGAACCTGATCGGCGAAATTCGCCCGGACTATGAACCGTGGTTTTCGCCCCTGATCGAACCGGCCAGCGGCGAGATCGCCTCGATGCTGTTCGCCCTGCAGGCGGCGCTTGGTGCCGGATTCATCGGCTATTACCTCGGCGTCTCGCGCACCCGCGAGAAAATGCGCCGGGAGCTAGAAGAGAAGCAGTGCGCCACGCACAAATAGGATTCCCGTGCTGATCGAGCAATGCGCGTACGGCAACCGCTGGCGGGCCGTTTCGCCTGCGGCGAAGGGGCTGTTCGCGCTGGGCGGCTTCATTGCCGCCTTTGCCGCGGGCCAACCGAAGGCGGCGCTGACGGCGGCCGGACTGATCACCCTTGTTGCCGTGACTGGCGCCGGGGTGCCGCTTTCCCGCTTCACGCGCATCGCCCTGCCACCGCTCGGATTCCTCCTGGTCGGTTGCCTGTCCCTGGCATTGTCGCTGGGCTGGACGACCGACGCTCAACAGGGTCAGGAACTCGTGGTGCGCTGGCTGCCCGATGGCTGGGAGCCGATCCTGAATCTCGCCGGGCGTTCCATCGGCGCGTTGGCCGCATTGCTGTTCCTCGCCGCGACCACGCCGTTGACCGACCTCATCGCCCTGCTGCGGCGCCTGCACTTGCCGGAAGTGCTGCTCGAACTGATGGTGCTGTGCTACCGAATGCTGTTCGTTTTTTCCGAATCCGTGCGTGACACGCGCACGGCGCAGGCCGCGCGCCTCGGCTATGCCGCGCCGCGGCTCGCACTGCGTTCACTCGGCAGCCTCGCCGGCAACCTGACCGTGCAGATCTGGCAGCGTGCCCACGCCTTGCATGTGGCGGCCCAGTCGCGCAACAACGATGGTCCCTTGCGCTTTCTTGAACCGGAATACGCCAACGCCGGGCGCGATCTGGCCTTGGCCGGAGCAGGCGCCGCCGTGCTGATCGGCATTGCGCTGGTCCTGTCATGAACCAGCACGCTCCCGAAACGCTGCTCGAATTCGCCGACGTCACCTTCCGCTACCCGGATGGCAATATCGGGCTCGACGGCTGTTCGCTGCGCATCGCGCGCGGCAGCCGCAATGCGCTGATCGGCGCCAACGGTGCCGGCAAAACCACCCTGTTCCAACACGCCAACGGACTGCTTCGCCCGCAGGGCGGCACCATCCGCTACGCCGGACAGCCGATCGACTACAGCCGTACCGGCTTGCGTCGACTGCGCAGCGAGGTCGGCCTGGTATTCCAGAACCCGGACCAGCAATTGTTTTCGGCCAGCGTGCGTGAGGACGTCTCTTTCGGGCCGCTCAATCTCGGTCTCGATACGGACACCGTGAGGCAGCGCGTAGCCAAGGCGCTACGTGCGGTCGGCATGGACAAACTCTCCGACCGGCCAGTGCATAACCTGAGTTTCGGTCAGAAAAAGCGCGTGTGCATCGCCGGGGTGCTGGCCATGGAACCGCAGCTGCTGGTGCTCGACGAACCGATGGCCGGCCTCGACCACGCCATGCGCCAGGAACTACTCGCCGTACTTGACGACCTGCATGCACGCGGCATCACGCTGCTGCTGGCCACCCACGACATCGATTTTGCCTACCGCTGGACCGACCGCATCCACCTCATCGCGGCCGGCGCCTGCGCGGCATCGTTTGCCACGCCCGAGCTACCGCAACACGCCGACGCGCTGACCGCCGCCGGCATGCCGGTACCGGGCATCGTCGAACTCCATCGCCTGCTGTGCCAGCAGGGCCACCCGGCGTTCGCCGCGGCCCCGACCGCGCCGCGCAGCGTGGGCGAACTGATTACCCTGCTTAACCAAGGAAAGGATTCCTGATGCCCGGAAAGATATGGTTCGTCGGCGCCGGACCCGGCGACCCCGACCTCATCACCGTCAAGGGCCGCAAACTGCTCGAACAGGCCGGCGCGATTCTCTACGCCGGCTCGCTGGTCGACCAGGCGGCCACGTTGCACGCCCCCGCAGGTTGCGAGATCCGCGATTCGAAGGACATGACGCTGGAGGAAATGGTCGCCTGGCTCCTCGACCAGGCCAGCCGCCACGCCATTGTCATCCGCCTGCAAACCGGCGACCCGGGTCTCTACGGCGCGCTGATCGAGATGACCCGCCCGCTCACTGCCGCGGGCGTCGAGTGGGCCGTGGTCCCGGGAGTGTCCTCGGCAATGGCCTCGATGGCCGCCGCCGGCGAAACGCTGACCCTTCCGGAAGTCACGCAAACGGTGATCCTCACGCGCATCGCCGGACGTACGCCGATGCCCGAGGGCGAAGATCTCGAAGCGCTCGCGGCGCACCACTGCACACTGTGCATCTATCTTTCGATCACGCTGCTACATGAAGTGCAGGACGCCCTGCGTGCCGCCGGCTGGCGCGAGGACGCGCCGATGCTGGTGGTGCAGAAGGCCAGCTGGCCGGGGCAGGAAAAGATCGTGCGCGGCACGCTTGCCGACATCAAGCAGAAATGCCAGGCCGAGAAGATCGGCAGCCAGGCCATGATCGTCGCCAGCCCGACGCTCGGCGCCGCAAACTGGGAGTCTCTTGTCCGTTCCAAGCTGTACGACCCGGAATTCACCCACCGTTTTCGCAAGGCCACTCCAATCAAGCCATGACCACAAATATCGTTACCGAACAACTTACCGCTGCCGGTCGTGCCATCGAGCACGATTCGTTTTCGATCATCGATGCCGAAGCCGGCCCGCACAGCTACACGGCAGAGCAGTGGCCGCTGGTGCGACGCATGATCCACGCCAACGCCGATTTCGATTTCAACGGCCTCACTGCCTTCCATCCGGATGCCATTCGCGCCGGCCTCGCAGCCTTGCTCAAGCTGGACACGCCAGTGGTCACCGATGTCGAGATGATCTGCGTCGGCCTCTCGGGGCCGCGTCTCAAGCACTTTGGCATGACCACGCACCACTACATCTCCGACCCTGATGTCATCGAGCTGGCTCATGATCTCGGCACCACCCGCGCCGTGCAGGCCATGCGTAAAGCACACCGCCTTGGCCACCTCGACGGCGCCATCGTCGGCATTGGCAATGCCCCGACGGCACTGTTCGAAGTCATTCGCCTGGTGCGCGAAGAAGGCGTACGGCCGGCATTGATCGTCGGCATGCCGGTCGGCTTCGTCTCTGCAGTCGAATCGAAGGATCTGCTGATGACGGTAGACGAAGTACCCTGGATCACCATCAAGGGCCGCAAGGGCGGCTCGACACTGGTCGTCGCCGCCATTCACGCCCTGCTCGGCGTCGCGGAAGCCGAACAGAAAAAGGTGGCATGAGCGACAGCGACAAGATCCGCAAGGGCGATGGCCGCCGCAAGCGCGGCCATCGCAGCGGCTTCACCACTGGCGCCTGCGCCGCGGCGGCGGCGCGCGCGGCCGCGCTCGCTCTGGTGACCGGCAAGGTGCCGGCCGACATCGTCTGCCGCCTCCCGAACGGGCAGGAGGAAAGCTTTTCCGTGCTTGAAGGGCGTATTGAAGGGGACACGGCACGCGCCATCATCGTCAAGGACGCCGGTGACGATCCCGACGCTACCAACGGCGCTCATCTCACGGCCGACGTGCGCCGTTTGCCGCTGAAGGCCGATCAAGTCATCCTCAAGGGCGGCCCTGGCGTCGGTACCGTGACCAAGGAAGGACTCGGACTGGAGGTCGGTGGCCCGGCGATCAATCCGGTGCCGCGCCGCAACATCGAGGAGAACGTGCGCGCCGTGGCCGGCGAGTTGCTGGAACAGGACGGCCTGGAAATCACCCTCTCCGTCCCCGGCGGCGAAGACATGGCCAGGAAGACGCTGAATGCGCGTCTCGGCATCCTCGGCGGTATCTCAATCCTCGGCACCACCGGCATCGTGCGCCCTTATTCGACGGCGGCCTTTCGCGCCAGCGTCATTCAAGCCATCGACGTCGCAGCCAATCAGGGCCAGACTAGCGTGGTGTTCACCACCGGCGGGCGCAGCGAGAAATTCGCCATGCGTCAGCTTCCCGAACTCGACGAATCCTGTTTCGTGCAGATGGGCGATTTCGTCAAGGCGGCATTCCAGACGGCCGTCACACGAAAAATTCAAAACGTGTACGTTGGCGCCATGGCGGGCAAACTGACCAAGATGGGCCAGGGCCTCGCCGTCACCCATGCCTGGAAAGCCGCGATCGACCGCGATTTGCTGGCCGACTCCGCGCGCGAAATCGGCGCTGCGCCGGATCTCGTTGAACAGATCCGTTCCGCCGAGACCGCGCGCTTTGCTGCGGAACGCCTGGCTGCCCTCGGAATGTCGGTGGATTTCCACCGCGCCCTGGCCCGCAAGGCCATCCGCAGCCTGAAAGCGTGCTATCCCGGCCCGTACCGTTTGACCATGCTGGTCTGCGACTTCGACGGCAAGTTCATCGTGCGCGTCGAGGAGGAGGAAGCGCTATGAGTTCCTGTACCCTCATCGGCATCCTCGACGACGGCTGGGCCAGCCTCTCCGACGCGGCTCGGCAACGCATCAGCAACGCCGCCGTGGTCATCGGCGCCGGCCGCACGCTCGACCTCGTCCGTCCACATCTGGCAGCGGGAACCGTCGTGCAGAACATGGATGGCGCACTGACCCGGGTTCCGGAATGGATCAGCACGGCGCAGGCCGACGGCCGAGCAGTGGCCATCCTGGCAACCGGCGATCCCCTGTGCCACGGCATGGCGTCCTGGCTGGGCGAAAAGCCATGCAGCCCGTTCGCGATATTGCCCAACCTGTCCACCCTGCAATTGGCCTGTGCGCGCTTCAAGCAACCGTGGCACGACATCAAGATCGCCTCATGCCACAGTCGCGACGCCGGCGAATGGTTCTTTGGCGCGACGCCAACGCACGGCCTGTATCCGGCCATGCGTGCCATCGCCCTGCACCCGCAGGTCTTCCTGTTCACCGGCCCGGAAAACAGCCCGGCCCGCCTGGCGCGCGCGCTGCTTACCGCCGGATACGCCAGCGACGAGATCGCGCTCGACGTCGCCTGCCGCCTGCAATTGCCCGACGAACGGTTGTTCCCGGCGCTGTCCCTCGACGAGGCCGCAGCAACCGATTTCCCCGAGCCGAACGTCGTCGTCGTCCGTCGGCGCTCCAGAAACGCCGACGCTCCGACGTTCGGCCTCGACGACCTGGAGTACATCCAGCGCTCTCCGGAAAAGGGACTGATCACCAAGCAGGAGGCGCGCGCCCTGTCGCTCGCCAAACTGCGCCTCAAACCCGACGCCACCGTCTGGGACATCGGCGCCGGGTCCGGCTCGGTCGGTCTCGAAGCAGCGCGCCTTGCCCCGCAAGGACACGTCTGGGCCATCGAGAAGTCAGAAGGTGACGCGGCCAACGCCCGCGCGAACGCCGCGCGCTTCCGCATCAGCAACTATTCGCTGTTCGACGGCAAGGCCCCCGAACATCTCGACACCTGGCCGGATCCCGACGCCGTGTTCATCGGCGGCTCGGGCGGCGAACTCGGCGGGTTGATCCACCTGATCCTCAGCCGCCTCAAACCCGGCGGACGGCTGGTGATGAATTTCGTCACGCTGGAAAACCTGGCCGCCGCCACCGCTGCTCTGTCCGCGGCCAACGCCGGATGGGACGTCGTGCAACTGCAGGCCAGCCGCAGCCAGCCGATCCTCGACATGCACCGCATGGCGGCGCAGAACCCGGTGTGGGTCGTTACTGCATCGAAGAGCAACGCATGATGCTCAAATTCACTTCCCAACCGTTTTATTCTCCGTCATCCCGGCGGAAGCCGGTATCCACTCCGGCGGTAGAAATTCTGGATTCCGGCTTCCGCCGGAATGACGGCCACAACCAACGAACAGGCTCGCCCCAATGAAGAAACTCTACGGAAAACTGATCGGCGCCTCCCTTGGCCCCGGTGACCCCGAACTGATTACCCGGCGTAGCTGGGCCGTCCTGCAGTCCGGCGCACGCTGGATCTACCCCGTTAAAAAGGCGGAGGAGACCTCCTACGCGCTGTC
This sequence comes from uncultured Propionivibrio sp., assembly GCA_964499185.1. Lineage (GTDB taxonomy): Bacteria > Pseudomonadota > Gammaproteobacteria > Burkholderiales > Rhodocyclaceae > Propionivibrio. Next base: position 6,157 of record CAZCJW010000143.1, read on the forward strand.
CATCGTCGAGCGCGGCGGGCTGGCGGTGCCGGCGGACGCAGTCGAACTCGTCTTCCCGATGACGCGCGACGCCGAAGCACTGACCAAGGCCTGGATCCGCGCCGCGCAGCAAACCGTCGAACTGCTGGCCGAAGGCCGCGACCTGGTTTTCCTCGTCGAAGGCGATGCCTCGACGTTCGCCACTTTCGGACACTTGGCCCGCGTTGTGCGCGAACTGGTGCCCGAAGTCGAAGTCGAGACCATCCCCGGCGTCTCCTCGTTCACTGCCGCCGCTGCCACCGCCGGCATGCCGCTGGCCGAAGAGGATGAAACACTGGCCATCATCCCGACGGCCTACGGCACCGACGTCATCGACCACATGCTCGATGAATTCGATACGCTGATCCTGCTCAAGGTCAAGCCGCTGCTCGACGAAGTGCTCGAACTCCTGGAGCGCCGCGGCTTGCTGGCGACGAGCTGCTTCATCGAAAAAGTCGGCTCCCCCGAGGAACGCATCGTGCGCGACCTCGCCACCCTGAAGGGCGAGACGGTCAATTACCTCTCGCTGCTGCTGGTGCAGAATCCCAAGCGCCAGCGCGGCGAGTTGCGGCGTGGTTGCCGTCGACGCATGGAAGCCGAGAATGCCTGACCAGTCGCACATTCTCCGTCACACCGGCGAAGGCCGGTGTCCAGCATGTGCCTCAAATTTCTGGATTCCGGCCTTCGCCGGAATGACGGTATTTTTTCGACGAGTGGGTGGCTATTGATGAAGACGGCGGTCATTTCGATCACCCGCCACGGCGTCGCCCTGGCCGGCCGGATTGTCGCCGCACTGCCCGGCGCGCAGCTGTTCGTGCCGGAGAAATTCGCGGCCGAAGCCGAACTTGCCGCACCCGGCTCCGCACACAGTTACGCGCATAAAACCGGCGAACAGATCGGCCGGCTGTTCGCCGAATACGATGCCCTCATCGCCGTCTTCTCGCTCGGTGCACTGGTACGCCTGATCGCTCCGTATCTCCATTCAAAAACCACCGACCCGGCCGTCATCGTGCTCGACGAAGCCGGCCGGTTCGTCATCCCGGTACTCTCCGGCCACGTCGGCGGCGCCAATGCGCTGGCCGGAAAACTGGCCGCTATGCTTGGCGCCGAAGCGGTGCTGACGACGGCCTCAGATGTACAACAGACGCTGGCCGTCGACTTGCTCGGCCGCGAACTCGGCTGGACGCTGGACGCCACCCACGACGCCCTCGTGTACGCCAGTTCCGCCGTGGTCAACGACGAGCCGGTGGCGCTGGTGCAGGAAGCGGGTCGCACGGACTGGTGGGAAAACCACGCCAACGGCCGTAGCGGACCGCTGCCGGCCAACATCACGCTGTTCGACCGCCTGGAAGACGTCGCCCCCGCCCGCTTCGCCGCGATTCTGTGGATCAGCCACCGCACCCTGCCGGAAGCGCTTGCCGGGCAACTCGCCGGGCGCTGCGTCACCTACCGACCGACGGAGGACGCATGAAGGTCGCCCTTGGCCTCGGGTGTGACCGCGACACGCCGCTGTCGACCGTGCGCGAAGCCATCGACGCGGCCCTCGCCGCCTGCCCGGCCCGGCTCGCTGACGTTGCCGCCGTCGCCAGCATCGACCTCAAGGCCGACGAGCCCGCCCTGCTGCAACTCGCGGCCGAGCACGGCTGGACGATCCGTTTTTATCCGGCCACCGAACTGGCCGCCGTGGACGTCCCGCATCCGTCGGAAACCGTGCGCAAACACACCGGGACGCCCTCGGTATCCGAAGCCGCCGCATTGCTCGCCGCCAGCGCCGACAAGATGCATCTCCTCATCGAAAAACACCGCCATCGCGGCCCGGACGGCCGCAATGTCACCGTCTCCATCGCAAGGATCCTCGAATGACTCAAGCCCTCCCCCATGGAAAGATCATGCTCGTCGGCCTCGGCCCGGGTAGCCATGACTACATGACCGGCCGCGCCCGCGCCGCCATCGCCGAATCCGATACGGTCATCGGCTACGCCACCTACATCCGCCTGATCAAGGACCTGCTCGACGGCAAGG
>CAZCJW010000144.1:0-8155 GCA_964499185.1 uncultured Propionivibrio sp.
AAGGACCCGGCCGCCGTCTCCAACATGATTCAGTGGATCCTGGCGCTGAAGTAGGACCAACGAAAAAACCGACCAGTAACGGAGGGTGCAAACAAATGAAACTGACACGACGCTCATTTATCCAGTATTCAGCGGCAACGGCCTGCCTGCTGGCGGCCGGATGTTCAACCACGGCCTCGCGGCCGGTCTCGGCGGCGATGATTCCGCGTCGGGCCAACGGCAGCGGCGCGCCCAAGGGTGAATGGATCGGTAGTACCTGCCAGGGCTGCACGCAATGGTGCGCGGTGCAGATCTTCGTGCAGAACGGCCGCGCCGTGCGCGTGCGCGGCAATCCGCTCTCGAAGACCAACCACGGTTACTGCTGCCCGCGCGGGCACCTGATCCCGCAGCAGGTTTACGATCCTGATCGCATCAAGGTGCCGATGAAGCGGACCAATCCGGTCAAGGGGCGCGGCGTCGATCCGAAATTCGTGCCGATCAGCTGGGATGAGGCGATGGATACCGTCGCGGAAAAAATGATGGAGCTGCGCCGTGCCAACGAAGGGCACAAGTTCATGTACATGCGCGGCCGCTATTCCGCGACGTCGACCGAGTTGCTGTACGGAACGCTGCCAAAGATCTACGGTACGGGAAATTACTTCTCGCACAGCGCCATCTGCGCCGAGGCCGAAAAAATGGGGCCGGGATTGACCCAGGGCTTCTTCGGTTACCGCGACTACGACCTGTCCAAGACCAACTGCCTGGTGGTCTGGGGCGCCGATCCGCTGGCGTCGAACCGCATGGTGCCGAACACCATCCACTATTTCCACGAAATCATGGCGCGCGGTACGATCATTGCTGTCGATCCACGGCTATCAACCGCTGCGGCCAAGGCGCACGAATGGTTGCCGCTCAAGCCCGGCACGGATGGTGCGCTGGCCGGCGCGATTGCCCATGTGCTGCTGACCGAGGGATTGTGGAACAAGGAGTTCGTCGGCGACTTCAAGAGCTTCTGGGGGGGGTTCAAGGCCGGCAAGACGGTCGCCGAGGACGAATTCGAGGAGAAAGAAACCCACGGTCTGATCAAGTGGTGGAACCTCGAACTGAAGGACCGTACGCCGGAATGGGCCGAGAAGGAAACGCTGATTCCCGCCGATCAGATCGTACGTGTGGCCCGCGCCATGGGCAAGGCGGCGCCGAAGACCATCGTCTGGATGGGGCCGGGTGCAGCGATGACGCCACGCGGTACCTACGCGGCGATGGCGGTGCATGCACTGAACGGCATCCTGGGCTCGATCGACGTCGAAGGCGGCGTCTGGCAGTCGAGCAGCGTGCCGATCGCCAAGTTTCCGAAACCGGACAAGTACATTGATGATGTAGCCAAGGCCGCCAGCAAGGGCAAGAAGCTCGACGGGCGCGGCGCCAAGGACATGCCGGCGATGATGGGCGGCAAGCCGGGCAGCGGCGTGGTGACCAACAACGTGGCCAACGGCCTGTTGAAGGATCCCGCGGCGATCAAGGTGTTCATGTCGTCGTGGTCCAATTTCAATTTCTCCGCGACAGGTTCGGATCGTTGGGACAGAGCCATGGCCAAGATCCCGTTCTTCGTGCACATGGTGACCAACGCCTCGGAAATGACGCAGTTTGCCGATATTGTTTTGCCGGCGACCTTCAATTCGGCCGAGGGCTGGTCGGTGATCACCAATATGGGCAACGGCCACGGCTACGCCTCGTTGCAGCAGGGCGCGGTCAAGCGCCTGTGGGACGTGAAGCAGGAAGAAACCGAGGTGATGTGGCTGCTCGCCGAGAAACTCAAGCAAAGGGGGTTCTCGAACCTGTTCGACTACTACTCGAAGGAATTCAAGGATCCGGAAACCGGCAAGCACCCGACCAATGCGCTCGAATTCGCGATCATCGCGGCCAAGATGACCAGTGCGCCGCTGTGGATGTCGAAGGAGCCGCCGAAGGGCGACGCGCCGCTCAAGGGCTGGGACGATTACCGTGCCCGCGGCATGTTCAGCGGCCCGAAATATACGCTGAAGAAGGGCTGGGGCGGGAAGTTCAATACGGTCAGCAAGAAGTTCGAGTTCTACAGCGAGACGGCGAAAAAGGGTCTGTTGGAGCACGCCAAGAAATATGAGACTTCCGTCGATGACATCATGACCGTTTCGGGCTACGTGGCGCGCGGCGACCTGGCCTTCGTGCCGCACTACGAGCCGCCGAAGCGGCATGGCAGCGAGGCCGAGTATCCGTTTACCTTCATCGACTACAAGTCGCGGCTCAACCGCGAGGGACGGTCGGCGAACATGACCTGGTACCAGGAGTTCAAGAAAGTCGATCCGGGCGATGTGTCGTGGGAGGACGTGCTGAAAATGAATCCGGTGGATGGTGCGAAACTGGGGCTCAAGACCGGGGACACGGTCAGGGTTTCTTCGCCGACAGGTTCCATCGTGACCAAGCTGAGCCTCTGGGAGGGCGTGCGGCCGGGCACGGTGACCAAGTGTTTTGGACAAGGCCACTGGGCCTATGGGCGCGTGGCGGCAAAGGATTACGGCAAGGCGCCGCGCGGGGGGAACAACAACGAAATTCTGGTTGACGACTACGACCGCCTGAGCGGCGCGACCGCGCGCAACGGCGGGTTTACCGGCGTCCGTATCCAGAAGGTTACGGCCTGATCCACGAGCTCTAGGAGATAAAAATGCAATTTGGAATGGTTATCGACCTGCAGCGCTGCGTGGGTTGCGGCGCCTGCGCCTTCGCCTGCAAGGCGGAAAATACGACGCGCGATCGTGACGAGGAAGACGGGCAGAGTTACAACTGGGCCGACTTCGTCATGAAAACGGAGGGCACGTTCCCGAACACCACGCACTGGGTCATGCCGGTGTTGTGCAACCACTGTTCGGAAGCGGCCTGCGTCGAAGTCTGTCCGGTGAAGCCGAACAAGGCGATGTACAAGACGCCCGAGGGCATCACCATGCACGACCCGTCGCTGTGCATCGGCTGCCGGGAATGCCAGACGGCGTGCCCGTACAGCGAGGAAGAGCTGGACGAAGCGAGCCTCAAGGGCGAAACGTACAGCGTGATCAGCTTCAACGGCCGCTACAAGCCGCTGCATCCTAAGTGGGAGAACAGCACGCCGCTGATCGCCGGGGTCACCGCCTCTGGTGCCGAAACGGCGCAAAAGGCTGGCGTGCCGGTGCCTGCGATGAACGACTTCGAGTCGAAGGATGTCGGCCCGCTGCGCAAGAAGCGCATCGTCGAGAAATGCACCTTCTGCGCGCACCGCACGCTCAACGGCCTGCAGCCCGCCTGCGTCGAGGTATGCCCGTCGCAGGCCCGCATCTTCGGCGACCTGGATGATCCCAATTCGGGTGTTGCGAAAATCCTGGCGGCGAAAAAGACGTTCGTGCTCAAGCCGGAAAAGGGTACGCGGCCGAATGTCTATTACGTCGGAAAATACAGTGCGAGGTCTTGAGGCGTGAACGACGCGTAGAAACCAGCAAGCCTCCGTCATCCCGGCGAAAGCCGGGATCCAGTATGTGCTCCCAAAGACGTGGATCCCGGCTTTCGCCGGGATGACGCTTATGGGATGATCTGAACCCCGCCCGGTTCTCAAGTGCCGGGCGGGCGATTGCTCACTGTTTTTCCCGGGAGAACCATGCCAAACCAAGCATTCGACAGAGCCGCCGCACTGGCCGACATGAGCCGCCTGCTGGCGGCCTGCTACTACGAACCCGGTCCGGAATTTACCGAGGAGCGGCTCTTCGACGCGATGATCGACGCAGCTCAGCGGATCGATGCAGGGCTGGTCGAGAAGGCGTCGCTGCTGAAAACGGCCTTCGAGGCTGATTCGCAGCAGGACCTGCTGGTCGATTACGCGCATCTCTTCCTTGGGCCGGTGGGCCTGCTGGCGCTGCCCTATGAGTCGGCGTGGCTGGAGAAGCAGGGCGTTCCTGCGGCCGAAGCGACGCAGGCGTTGCTCGACGTGTTTGCCGACGGCGGCTTCGAGGTCGACCCGGAATTCCGCGACTTGCCGGATCACCTTGCCGTCGAACTGGAGTTTCTCTACACGTTGTTCTTCAGGACGGCGGCGGCCATTCGCGACGACAATCAGCCGGCGATTCAGGAATTGGGCGATTTGCGGCAACGCCTGATCGATCTGCATCTAGGACGCTGGTTTGCGGATTTTTACGCAGCGGTCAACACCGGTGCGCAGTGCCGCTTCTACCGCGAGTTGGCCGACCTGACAGCGCAGTTCATCGCCTTGGCCCATCGGGAAGGCGCCTGACAACTCACGTACACGTGCTTCCCATGACTCCTCCCGTCTTCATCTTTGTCGGCCACTCTGGTTCCGGAAAAACGACGCTGGTCGAAAAACTGCTCCCGGAACTGATCCGCCGCGGACGCCGCGTGGCGACCATCAAGCACGCGCATCACAAGGTGGAACTCGATACCGAGGGCAAGGACAGTTGGCGTTACAAGAACGCCGGTGCCGTGATGAGCATGCTGGTGACCACTAGCGCCTTGCAACTGGTGGCTGACGCGGTCGACCGGCGCGAACCGCAGCAACTGGCTGAGCGTTTTCTCGGCGAGGCGGACATGGTCCTGGCCGAGGGCTTCTCGCACGCGCCCGGGCCGAAGATCGAAATCCTGCGCCGCGCCTGCGGCAAGCCGCCGCGCTGTGCGCTTGAGGATGGCCTCATCGCCATCGTTACCGATTGTCCGGAGATCTATCCGGAATTGCCTCATTTCGGACTCGACGATCTCGCCGGGCTGGCGGAATTCCTTCTCCACCATTCTCCATAAGCAGCGTTTTTGTAACGCACTGTAACGCGCTGCCGTCCTGCAATCTGGCGATGCAAAACGGCAGTGCGGCGCAACACGCCGCTTACATCTCACGGTTTTAATGGCGTCATGGGGCAACGGAAAAGTCCGAAGCCCCGATCCGGTTCAAACGAAAAGGAGATTGCCATGAGAACCACATTGATCATCAAGCGTTTTGCACAAGTTGTTCTGCTGGGCACCGCACTGGTGTCTACGGCGATGGCTCAATCCGGTCCCGGCTGGGGTGGCGGTTGGGGCGGTGGGTGCGGTATGCAGCGTGGCATGGGTGGAGGCGGCGGTTGGGGCATGGGTCCCGGAGGCGGGCGCGGCATGGGCTATGGGATGGGTTATGGCATGGGGCCGGGCGCAGCGGCCAACCAGAACCTGACGCGTGGCTGGGAACTGACGACGCCGGAAGAGCGTACGGCACAGCAGATCAAGATGCGGGCTGTGACAACCTACAATGAGTGCACGGCAGTGCAGAGCGAACATCGGGCGGTTCTGGAAACACGCGCCAAGGAAAAAGGTCTGACGCTGGTCACTCCGCGTATCAGCCCATGCGACAACCTCAAGGCACGCGGCCTGATCAAGTAGTTCCCAATCTCAGGCCCCGGAGTCCAGCCATGTTCAAACCCCTCGTGCTTTCCCTCTGCCTGATTTCGGCGGCGAGTGCTGCTGTCGCCGCCGATCCGGTGACGGATGCCATGCAGAAGACCTACGCACCGTATCGGGTGGCGTTGTTCAAGACCAACAACAAAGCGCAGGAAGAATCGCGGCAGGCGGTCATCCAGGCGCAGCAGGGCTGGGTCCGGATGACCAGCGAGTTCGGCGCCAACCCGCCCGCGCCGTATGCAGGTGATTCCGGATTTTCCGCTTCGCTGGCCGGCGTGAACAAGGTGTATGCCAAGGCGCTCGAGCAAATCGAGCAGAACCAGCTTGTTGAAGCGCATGAGACTCTGGAAGAGGTGCGCGACATCATGGCCGACATGCGCCGGCGCAACCAGGTCGTCGTGTTCAGCGACCACATGAACGCCTATCACGCCGAGATGGAGCACTTCCTGACCGATGGCGAGAAAGCCCTCGCAGCCCCGAACGGCATGCTGGAATTGATGGCCAAGGCCGGTGCGCTGGAGTATCTGGCCCGGCGGTTGGAAAGCGAAGCCCCGGCCAGTCTGCTGAAGAACGAGGAATTCGCCGGCCTGCTCAAGGCCGTGGAGAAATCGGTGGCCGATCTCAAGGCCGCGCTTTTTGCCCAGGATGCGGCTAAAGTGAAGGAAGCAATCGGCAAGCTGAAGGGGCCGTATTCGAAGATGTTCATCAAGTTTGGATAATCCTTCGTCATTCCGGCGAAGGCCGGAATCCAGGTTTTCGGAGCACAGACTGGATCCCGGCCTTCGCCGGGATGACAGAGCCCCTATGGCATTGCCGGCAATCGCAATAAAGAGGACAACAACCATGCCTTTGATCCAGGCCAACAACATCACCAAGAATTACCGCGTCGGCGACATGGATGTGCCGGCGCTCAAGGGACTCAGCTTCGAGATCGGCGAGGGGGCCTTTGCTGCGTTCGTCGGGCCGTCGGGCAGCGGCAAGTCGACGCTGCTCAACCTGATCGGCTGCCTCGATCATCCGAGCAGCGGCACGCTGAAGGTCAACGGCACCGACATCAGCACGCTGTCACGCAGTGCTGCAGCGACCTTCCGCGGCGAGCACCTCGGCTTCATCTTCCAGGATTTCAACCTGGTGCCGGTATTGAGCGCCTTTGAAAACATCGAATACCCGCTGCTGATGGTGCGCGGTTGGTCGCCGGAAAAACGGCGCGAGCGAGTGGAGAAAATGGTTGCCGCCGTGGGCATGACCGAACACGCCCACAAGCGGCCGGACCAGCTTTCAGGTGGGCAGAAGCAGCGTGTTGCCGTGGCCCGCGCGCTGGTCGGCGAACCGAAGCTGGTGCTCGCCGACGAACCGACGGCCAACCTCGACCACGACACGGCGTACCGCATCCTCAACCTGATGAAGGCGATGCGCGACAGCTTCGGCACCTCGTTCATCTTTTCCACGCACGATCCGAAGATCATGGGCGAAGCCGAATTGACCTTCACTCTCGAAGACGGGCGCTTGGTGCAGGAAGGGGGGGCAGCATGACCTCCACGCTCAAACTTGCAGCGCGCAACCTGCTGCGCTATCGCCGCCGCACACTGCTCACAGCCCTGCTGATCATGCTCGGCGTGATGGCATTGCTGCTTTTCGTCGCGGCGGCCGGATCGTTCAAGCAGACGATGATTGGTTCGATCACCGACAGCATGCTCGGCCACTTGCAGATCCACCGCAGGGGCTACACGCAGTCAATCGACAACCTGCCGCTCAATCTGAACCTGCAACCGGGCGCCGTGAGCAAGATCGAGAGCGCGCTCAAGGGCGATCCCGATGTTGCGGCCTATTCCCTGCGCGTAAAGCTCGGCGCGATGTTCAGCAATTTCACCGAGAACACCAGCGTGCGCCTGAACGGAATCGACCCGGCAGCCGAGGACGCTACGGTGCCGGCCCTGCGCCAGCGCATCAACGACGGTGACAAGGCCGGCCCTTTGGTGGCGCCCGGCAAGGTGCTGATCCCGACACTGATCGCACGCGGCATGAAGGTCAAGGTGGGCGATGCCGTGGTGCTCGTGGTGACCAATGCTTCCGGCTCGGTGAACGGCAAGAACTTTGTCGTCAGCGGCATTCTTGACGGCGTGACGGGACCGGGCGGGCGTGATGGTTACATCCACATCGACGACGCGCGCGAACTGTTGCGCATGGACAAGCCGGAAGTCATGGAAGTAGCCGTTCGCCTGAAATCGCTGAAAACCCTGGCCGCCGTGCAGCAGCGCCTGAACGCCAAACTTGACGAAATCCAGAACAAGGAAGGCAAGCCGGCCACCGAACTGCATCTGTGGTCCGACCTTTCGCCGTTCGCCAACATCGTGCGCATGATCGACATGATGACGTTGTTCATCCGCATCATGCTGGTGGCCATCGTGCTGGTCAGCGTGATGAACGTGATGCTGATGGCCGTCTATGAGCGTATCCGCGAGATAGGCACGCTCGCCGCCATCGGCACCCAGCCGGGCAAGCTGATGGCCATTTTCCTGGCCGAGGGGCTGCTGCTCGGATTGGCCGGCGCGGCGGCTGGGATCGCGCTCTCGTATGCGCTGGTCGGCTACCTGAATCTGAACCCGGTGGTCTTTGCCTTCGGCCGCGAGCAGATCACCCTGCGCCCCGTGCTCGACCTGGTCGAAGTAGCCGGCGTGCTCGGCCTGGCCGTCCTGGTCTCGGCGCTGGCCAGCTTGCAACCCGCCTGGCGCGCCGCCCG
>CAZCJW010000145.1:0-7963 GCA_964499185.1 uncultured Propionivibrio sp.
GAGCCGACCACGGGCAACGAGATCATGCGGGCGATGATCGGGCAACGCTTCTACTTTACCCGGACCAAGGTGGCGCTGAACGGGGTCGCCACGACGAGCGACAACGACAAGTGGGATCGCTCCGATTTTCTGGCGGCGTTCAGCGGACAGATTCTACCCAAGGTATACGCGGATACCGCCGTGCAGTTCGATCTGGACGAACAGCGCGCCGAGCGTTATTCCGTGGGGATGCGTTTCCAGCCGGAGCCGGGCAAGGTGTTGAATGCGGCCTACCGGTACAACCGCGACGTCACCGCGCCGATCGATCAGGTGGACGTTTCCGGGCAATGGCCGATTACCGGGCGCTGGCATGCGGTCGGCCGCCTAAACTATTCGTTCGAGGATGATGGAACGGTCCTGTCTACTGGAGATCAGGGCGGGCGTGTGATCGAGTCGATTGCCGGGCTCGAGTACAACGGCGGTTGCTGGATACTGCGCGGCGTTGTTCGGCGCCAGGCGCTGACCTCGGCAGACGCGTCGACGTCCTTCTTCATCCAGCTTGAACTGAGCGGTCTCGGCCGGATCGGGACCAATCCGTTGGGCCTCCTCAAAAGGAATATCCAGGGCTATAGCCTGATCAGTGATCCGGGCGATGGCTCTGCTTTCGATGACTAGGGTATTTACATGACCGTTTTGTTGCGCATCGTCCTGTTGTTCTTCTGTTGTTCGGCCGTTGCTGTGGCGCAAACGCCCAGGCGGAGCACCAGCGAACCCGTTCCGGTAGACCGCATCGTGGCGGTGGTTAACGACGAAGTTATTACCCTGCATGAGCTGCGGGCCGGCCTTGACGTCGCAGTCCGGCAGTTGCGGCGCCAGGGAACTCCCCTGCCGCCGCGCGACGTGCTGGAGCGACAGATGCTCGAACGCCTGATCATGGATAAGGTGCAGTTGCAGCATGCCCGCGACATCGGGTTGCGTGTTGATGACATCCAGCTCGACCAGGCGCTGCAGCGTATCGCTGCCGGCAACAAGATGTCGATGGCGCAATTCCGCGAGGCCCTGCAGAAGGATGGCGTGCCATTTGCCAAGTTCCGCGAAGATATTCGCAATGAAATGACCATCGCGCGCGTTCGTGAGCGCGAGGTGGAAAACAGGATCGCTATTTCGGAAAGCGAGATAGAGAACTACCTGAGTGGGGAATCGGGCAAGGCGGGAGCCAGTGAAGAGTACGAAGTCGCTCACATCCTGTTGCGAGCTCCCGAGTCAGCCAGTCCGGAGCAGATCAGCGGACTCAAGGCCAAGGCGGATCAGGTGCTGGATCGTGCGCTCAAGGGAGAGAATTTCTCGCAACTTGCCGCGGCCTATTCGGATGCGCCCGATGGTTTGCAAGGAGGCAGCCTGGGAATGCGGCCGCTGGACCGCTTGCCCACTATTTTCTCGGAGGTCGTCGTCAAGCTAAAGCCAGGGGAAGTGGCGCCGCTCCTGCGCAGCCCGAACGGATTTCATATCGTCAAGCTGGTGGAAAAACGTGGTGGAGCCAGTCTTCCTGCCGTGCAGCAGACGCGTGTCCGACATATCCTGATCAAGGTCAATGAGATTGTTTCGGAATCCGAGGCCCTGCACAAGATGGAAGGTCTTTATGACCGACTCAGGCATGGAGAAAAATTCGCGGAGCTCGCGCGCATCCATTCTCAGGATGGCTCGGCCACGAAAGGGGGCGACCTCGGGTGGATCTACCCCGGCGATACGGTGCCCGAGTTCGAACGTGTGATGAACGAGTTGAAGCCGGGCGAGGTCAGTCGTCCGGTCAAATCACCGTTCGGTTACCACTTGATCGAAGTGCTCGAGCGGCGGGTGCAGGACGTATCGGCTGATCGCCAGAAGGCGGCAGCGAGGCAGGTGCTGCGTGAACGAAAACTCGACGAAGCCTATCAGGACTGGCTGCGTCAGGCGCGTGATCGAGCCTACGTCGAAGTGCGTCTGGAAGACCGCTGAAAATGGGCGCCATGCCGGTGATTGCAGTCACTTCCGGCGAACCCGCTGGGGTTGGCCCCGAGCTTTGCCTGCGATTGGCCGAGAGATCGGCGTGCGGCGACGATGCAGGGAGCAATGCGCGCGTCGTCGTGCTTGGTGACCGGTCTATGCTTGCCGAGCGGGCAGCGATGTTGCATGCAAGCGTTGAGCTGCGCGACTGGAATCCAGTGTGCGCGCCCCAAGCCGGAATCCTGGATATTCTGCATCTGCCTCTCGATGCCGTGCCGGTTCCCGGACGACTCGATGCGGCCAATTCGGCCTACGTCCTGCGTCTGCTCGACCGCGCGCTGGCGGGATGCCAGTCCGGCGAATTCGCGGCGATGGTGACGGCCCCAGTGCACAAAGGCATCATTAACGATGCGGGAATCCCGTTTACCGGCCACACGGAATATCTGGCCGAAAAGACACATTCCGCGCAGGTGGTGATGATGCTTGCCGGAGGCGGGCTGAGAGTGGCGCTTGCCACGACGCATCTGCCTCTGAAGAATGTTCCGGCGGCGATTACCCGGGAATCGCTGGAAATTACGCTGCGCATCCTGCGCGCCGACATGCGTCGCAAGTACGGAATTCCCGAGCCGCGCATCCTCGTTGCCGGACTCAATCCCCATGCCGGGGAAGGAGGGTATCTCGGAGAGGAAGAAATCGAAGTGATCTCACCGGTCCTCGAGAAACTTCGTGCCGAGGGGATGGCTCTCATCGGCCCGTTGCCCGCCGATACGATGTTTACGCCTTCGATGCTGGCGCAAGGCGATTGTGTACTAGCCATGTACCACGATCAGGGATTGACCGCGCTGAAATATGCCACCTTCGGCCAAGGCATCAACGTCACGCTTGGCCTGCCGATCATCCGGACTTCGGTCGATCACGGAACGGCGCTCGACCTGGCCGGCACCGGCCGTGCCGATCCTGGCAGCCTTTTCGTCGCGGTTGATCAGGCCATTGAGATGGCACGTCGCGCCGGGTTGAGCGAATGAGCAAACATATAGCGCGCAAACGCTTTAGCTCCGGCGTAACCTGCTGCCGCAGGTTAGCCTGCACTGAAACGCTTGATTCGAGGTGTGCAGCATGAGCAAGCATGTTGCACGCAAGCGTTTTGGGCAAAACTTCTTGATCGATGCGCAGGTGATCGGTGAGATTGTCAGTGCGGTCGCACCGAGGCGTGACGATCTGGTCGTTGAAATCGGTCCCGGCCTCGGGGCACTCACCGGACCGCTGCTGCAGAAGCTCGATCATCTGCACGTCGTCGAGATCGACCGCGATATCGTGGCCCGTTTGCGGCAACGTTGTTCTCCGGAAAAGCTGACAATTCACGAAGGCGATGCCCTGGCCTTCGATTTCGGCAAACTGGCGGGACAGGGCGGAAAGAAACTGCATGTGGTCGGCAATTTGCCGTACAACATTTCGACGCCTTTGTTGTTCCACCTGGCGCAGTTTGCCGACTGCGTCTTCGACATGCACTTCATGCTGCAAAAGGAAGTTGTCGAACGCATGGTGGCGGAACCGGGAACGGCTGACTACGGGCGGCTTTCGGTGATGCTGCAGTACCGTTTTGTGATGGACTGGCTGCTCGATGTGCCACCGGAGTCCTTCGATCCGGCGCCGAAAGTGGATTCCGCCGTGGTGCGCCTGATTCCGCGCCCCCCGGAGGAACTGACAGTGCGCGACGAGTCGCGGTTCGCGGCACTGGTGGCCGCAGCGTTCGGTCAGCGGCGCAAAATGCTGCGCAACAACCTCAAGGGCATCGTCGACGATGCCTTGTTCGAGCAACTCCATATTGCGCCCACGGCAAGGGCCGAGGAATTGCCTCTTTCCGATTACATTCGCCTGGCTAATGTCGTGAACGGTGCAGTAAAATAAAACGTTGTTCCAAAAATACTGCTAAGGAGACAAGAATGGCGAATGGCAATCCAGGGGCTGGAGAAAGCCTCGTATGGTTCATTACCGGCTGTTCCACCGGTTTTGGGCGTGATCTGGCGCGGCATGTGCTGGCGTGCGGTTATCGTGCGGTCGTGACGGCGCGCAAGCCGGAAGATCTTCAGGAGTTCTCGGCTTCCGCGCAGGCGCTTGTCCTCAAGCTCGACGTCACCGACAACACGCAGGTTGACGCCGCGGTCAAGGCGGCTCATGACCGATTCGGTCGCATCGACGTACTGGTCAACAACGCCGGGATCGGCTACTTCGGTGCTGTCGAAGAGAGCGAAGAAGACGAGGTGCGGCGCATGTTCGATGTCAATGTGTTTGCTCTCGGCCGCATGACCCAGGCCGTGCTGCCCGGCATGCGCCAGCAGCGCAGCGGTTTCATCATCAACATCGCTTCCCTGGCCGGCCTCAATTCCTTCCCCGGACTGGGGTACTACTGCGCAACCAAGTTTGCCGTCGTAGGCCTCTCCGGTTCGCTGGCGCTCGAGGTCGAGCCGCTGGGCATCAAGGTCATCGTCGTGGAGCCGAGCGGATTCCGTACCGACTGGGCGGGGCGTTCGGCCAACGAGAGTCCGTTGCACATCGAGGATTACGCGGCAACTTCCGGTGTCAAGCGCGAGCAGTTGCGCGCGTTCTCCGGCAAGCAACCCGGCGATCCGGTGCGCGCGGTGAAGGCCATCGTCGATGCGGTGCAGTCGCCGAATCCTCCGAGTCACCTGCTGCTCGGCAATGCCGCATTCGATGTCGCCACAGCAAAGCTGGAATCGTTACTCAAGGAATTCCGCGCTGTTGAAACCGTAGCCCGGGCCGCTGATTTCCCCAAGGAATGATCTTGCGCTAGCAGGTGATTTCCGCGGTAACCGGCGCGTGGTCGGATGGGCGTTCGTGTTTGCGCATCTCGCGGTCGATTCCGGCCGCGACGCAGCGCGCCGCGAGGGGCGATGACAAAAGGATGTGATCGATGCGCAGGCCGCTGTTCTTCTGGAAACCGAGCATGCGGTAGTCCCACCATGAGAACGTTTTCTCCGGCTGGTCGAAGAGCCGGAAGCTGTCCTTGAATCCCAGGTCCAGCAGACGCCGGAAGGCGGCCCGCTCTGAGTCCGAGCAGAGGATCTGCCCGGTCCAGGCAACTGGGTCGTAGACGTCACGGTCTTCAGGCGCGATGTTGAAGTCGCCGGCCAGGGCAAGTTCCGGAGAGACAGTCATTTCATGACGCAGCCATTCTGTCAACGCCTGCAACCACTTCAGCTTGTAGCCGTACTTGTCGCTGCCGACCGCCTGCCCGTTGGGCGTGTAGGCGCAAACGACACGCGTTGTTCCGATCGTGGCGGCGATCAGACGTTTCTGCTCGTCCGGAAAATGCGGGTTGCCGCGCACGACTTCCTTTAAACCGTGCCGGGATAGTATTGCCACACCGTTGTAGGTTTTCTGCCCCGAGAAGGCGGCTTCGTATCCGGCGGCCTCGATTTCCAGGCGTGGAAAGTTTTGATCCTCAAGCTTGGTTTCCTGCAGGCAAACCACATCCGGCCGGCGGGAAGCCAGCCAGTCGAGGAGTTGCGGCAGACGGACCTTGAGCGAGTTGACGTTCCAGCTGGCCAGCTTCATTGGCTGAACACGCCCGATCGCTTGGCGCCGAAGGGGGCTGTTTTTGGATATCCGGCCAGGTCGAGCAGGTTGTTCCACGCTCCTGACTCGTAACCGGCGAATGTCTGCGAGCCGACTTTCAACCCCGGAATGAAGCTGTCGCTGCCCATCTGTTTGGAAACCGCGGCAACTTCCTCTTCACTTTTCAAGAGGTTTTCCGAAAACGGGACGCCACGGTCGTTCAGCAAGGCACGCGCGTTGGCACAAACGTCCGTGCAGTTGGCTGAAGTGTAAAGAATGACCGGGTATTTTTCCGCCGCCTGGCGCGTGGCGTAAGGCACCTGCCGCTCATCCGTCACCGCCTGGCCTTTCCTCGTTTCGAGAACGATTGTCCCCGGGGGGGGCGGCTGGTCGGAATAGACGGTCTGCCCGGTCGCCTTGTCGATCCAGCGATAGGTCGTCTGGGCTACGGTCAGCGAAGAAAATGCCATAAAAATACCAAATATGGCGAAACGGGCGGCAAGCATGGCGAAATCCTCCTGAAAGGCAGTCAGGCGGCGATCATACCACTATGCCGAAGCAATGCATCGACCTGCGGATCGCGCCCTCTGAAGACGCGGAAATTCTCCAGCGCCGGACGGGAACCGCCTACGGCGATGATTTCGTCGAGGAAACGTTTGCCGACGACCGGGTCGAACGGATTCCCCGCTTCCTCAAACGCGGCGTAACTGTCTGCCGAAAGGACTTCGGCCCACTTGTAGCTGTAATAGCCGGCTGCATAACCGCCCGCGAAGATATGCGAGAAACTGTTGGGGAAGCGGTTCCATTCCGGCGGGAAGGTGACGGCGACTTCCTTGCGTACCTCGTCCAGCAGGTCGAGTACGCTGCGCGATCCGGCGGGGTCGAAGTCGCTGTGCAGCAGCATGTCGAACAGCGAGAATTCGATCTGGCGTACCGTCAGCATACCGCTCTGGAAGTTGCGGGCGGCCAGCATCTTGTCGAACAGTTCGTGCGGCAACGGCTCGCCGGTGTCTACGTGGCCCGACATCTGCTGCAGTACTTCCCATTCCCAGCAGTAGTTTTCCATGAACTGCGACGGCAGCTCGACGGCGTCCCATTCGACGCCGTGAATGCCCGAAACGCCCAGTTCATCAACCCGTGTCAGCAAGTGGTGCAAGCCGTGGCCGGCTTCATGGAACAGGGTCTCGACATCGCCATGGGAAAAGGTCGCGGGCTTGTCACCCACCGGGCGCGGAAAGTTGCAGTTGAGGTAGGCGACGGGAGTCTGGATGCCTGCGGCAACGCGGCGGCGCGTGATGGCTTCGTCCATCCACGCTCCACCGCGTTTGGTCTCACGGGCATACGGGTCGAGATAGAACTGCCCGACGAGTTCGCCGGCAGGGTTCTCGATGCGAAAGAAGCGCACGTCTTCATGCCACACCGGTGCCGAATCGGGCGTGATGCGCACGCTGTAAAGCGATTCGACCACGTGGAAAAGTCCGGCCAACACCTTGGGTTCGGTGAAGTAGGGTTTGACTTCCTGTTCGGAGAACGCGTAGCGGGCCTGGCGCAGCTTTTCGGAGGCGTAGCCCATGTCCCAGGGCTCGAGCGTTTCCAGGCCCAGTTCCCGGCGCGCGAATTCCCGCAGTTCGGCGATATCTCTTTCAGCGAATGGCTTGGCCTTGGTGGCCAGGTCACGCAAAAAACCGAGAACCTGCGGAACCGATTCGGCCATCTTGGGAACCAGGGAGACTTCAGCAAAGTTAGCGTAGCCGAGCATTCGCGCTTCTTCCTGGCGCAGTTCGAGAATGCGTTTGATGAGCGACGTGTTGTCGAGGTTTTCCGGGCCGAATTCGGAAGCGCGCGTGGCCGAGGCGCGGTACAAGACGGCGCGCAACCGGCGGCTGTCGGCAAATTGCAGTACGGGCCAGTAGGACGGCATGTGCAGGGTGAACTTCCAGCCTGTGTTGCCGTCTTTTTCGGCCGCTTCCCGAGCCGCCTGGATCACGTCGGCGGGCAGGCCGGCCAGTTCGGTCTCGTCGGTGACGAGTTCGGCGAAGGCGTTGGTGGCGTCGAGCAGGTTTTCCGAGAACTTGGCAGCCAGCGAGGCGAGCTCTTCCTGAATGGCCTGGAAGCGGGGCTTTTGGTCTTCCGGCAGTTCCGCTCCGGACAGCCGGAAGTCACGCACTTCGTTGTCGATGATCTTGCGCCGGGTGGGCGGCAGTGCAGGGTATTCGGTGCCTTCGTGGATGGCTTTGTATTTGGCGAAGAGTTTGAGGTTCTGGCCCAGTTCCGCGTAGAAGCGGCTGACTTCCGGCAGCATCTGGTTGTAGGCCTCGCGCCACTCCGGAATGTCGTTGACCGAGTGCAGGTGGCCGACGATACCCCAGGCGCGGGACAGGCGCTCGATGCCGTCGGCGAGCGGCCCGGCGAAAGTGTCCCATGT
>CAZCJW010000146.1:0-7960 GCA_964499185.1 uncultured Propionivibrio sp.
TTCGCCTTCGGCGCCGACGCCGTCTATGCCGGCCAGCCGCGCTACAGCCTGCGCGTGCGCAACAACGAGTTCGGCAGCCTGGACAAGCTCGGCCAGGCCATCGCCGAGGCGCATGGCGGCGGCAAGCTGTTCTACCTGGTCAGCAACGTTTTGCCGCACAACGCCAAGGTGCGAACCTACCTCGCCGACATGGCGCCGGTCGTCGCGCTGCGGCCCGATGCGCTGATCATGGCCGACCCGGGATTGATCGACCTCGTGCGCGAACGCTGGCCGGAGATGCCGATCCACCTCTCGGTGCAGGCCAACACCGTCAACTTCGCCGCCGTGCGCTTCTGGAGGAGGCTCGGCGTCTCGCGCATCATCCTGTCGCGCGAACTGTCGCTCGACGAAGTGGCCGAAATACGCCAGGAATGCCCGGACATCGAGCTGGAAGTCTTCGTGCACGGTGCGCTGTGCGTCGCCTACTCCGGCCGCTGCCTGCTTTCCGGCTACTTCAACCGGCGCGATTCGAACCAGGGCACCTGCACCAATTCCTGCCGCTGGGACTATAAGGTCAAGGCCGCCGAGGAAGACGCCGGTGGCGACACGCATCCGGCGCGCAAGGTCTGGTTGCTGGAGGAACAGGAACGCCCCGGCGAACTGATGCCGATCGAGGAGGACGAGCACGGCACCTACATCATGAACTCGAAGGATCTGCGCGCGCTGGAGCACGTGCAGCGCCTCGTCGAGATCGGTGTCGATTCGCTGAAGATCGAGGGGCGTACCAAGTCGCCGTACTACGTGGCGCGCACCGCGCAGGTCTATCGCCGCGCCATAGACGATGCCGTCGCCGGCCGCCCCTTCGACGCGCGACTGCTTGGCGAACTGGATGGCTTGGCCAATCGTGGCTACACCGATGGGTTTTACCAGCGGCACCACGATGCCGAGATGCAGAACTACCTGCGCGGCCATTCCGAATCCGGGCGCAGCCTCTACGTCGGCGACGTGATCGGCTGGGACGCCGAGCGGAGTCTGGCCGAAATCGACGTCAAGAACCGTTTTGCAGTCGGCGACCGCCTGGAAGTCATCCACCCGTCCGGCAACTTCGAGTTGCTGCTCGAGCGCATGGAAAGCGGCGAAGGCGCACCGATCGCCGTCGCGCCAGGCAACGGCCACCGCGTGCGGATTCCGCTGCCGAGGGAACTGCCGGGCGCCCTGCTGGCGCGGTTTGTCTGAGCCGCTGCCCGATGGCGCATCTGTTTGTCGACATCTCCTCCCACGGTTTCGGCCATCTGGCGCAGGTCGCGCCGATTCTCAACCAGCTGGCGCGCATCCGGCCCGAACTGCGGCTGACCGTCCGCTCCGGCCTGCCGCCGGAAAAGATGCGTGCCCGCATTGATGCTCCATTCGAACATATCGCCGGGCGCAGTGACTTCGGTTTTGTCATGCTCGACGCCGTGCGCATCGACCGTGCAGCCACGGCCGAGGCCTACCGCGCCTGGCACGCCAACTGGGCACCGCGCGTTGCCGCCGAGGCAGCGTTCCTGAACCGCCTGGCTCCCGATCTGCTGCTCACTGACGTGGCTTATCTGCCGCTGGCCGCCGCCACGACGGCGGGTATTCCCGCGCTGTCGATGTGCTCACTGAACTGGGCCGACCTTTTTGCCCACGCCTTTGGCCATGAACCCTGGGCTCGACCGATCCACGATGAAATCCTGGCCGCCTATCGCGGTGCCACGTGCTTCCTGCGTCTGACGCCAGCCATGCCGATGCCAGACCTGCCCAACACGCGAACTATCGCGCCGGTGGCCGCGATCGGCCGCGATTGCCGCCGGGATTTGCAAACGCTGTTGCGTGCAGCGCCAGACGAACGCATCGTGCTGATCGCCTTCGGAGGGTTCGACAAGAAGCTGAATGCCGCCCGCTGGCCGGTCGTGCCGGGACTGCGCTGGCTGGTCCCGGAGAGCTGGGGGATCGCCCGAGACGACATGACGGCACTGGAACCGTTGCGCATGAACTTTACCGACCTTCTGCACAGCGTCGATGCCGTACTCACCAAGCCCGGCTACGGCACCTTCACCGAAGCAGCCTGCAACGGCACAGCGGTTCTCTATGTAAGGCGCGACGACTGGCCGGAGCAGGACTGCCTGATCGACTGGCTGGAAAACAATGCCCGTTGCGTGGAAATCGGCGAAGCAGAACTGATGCGCGGGCAGATGCAACCGGCACTGGAGCGACTCCGGGAACAACGCCAAGCCGCCATTCCCCGTCCCGACGGCGCGGCCGAGGCCGCGCAGTTGATGGCTTCCTACTTGCCGTAGTTGAGCAGGCCGGCCTTGAGCTCCAGTAGATCAAGCGGACTGAAGGGAGACAGCCTCCCGTCACGAAGCTGACCGTCCAGCCGGATGACGCAAGTTTCCGACGAGCGCCGGATGACGGAACCCTTGACTGAATAATGACGCTCGGCCTCGCCCAACCGGATGTCGACGATCATCGCATCACCCTTGTGAACCGGAGGGATCGCTTCGCCTTTCTCGTTCAGCCGGATGCGCAAATCGGCATCGGAAATATCTATGATTGAGCATTGCCCCGAATAATTCTCGGTCGGAACCACCACGGTCACTGGCACATTGGTCTTGGTACGCGGCTTCCGGCGCTGATCGGTAACGGATAGCGTGTTCAGTTCCGGGACAAGGAGGACCATGTTCATCTGCGCATACGGTCCGTCACGCAGGACGACCTGCTTGGCCACTTCGGTGTCGACGGTCGAGACCCCTTTCATCCCGGCATTGGACATCAGCGAAATGTAATTGCCCTTGCTGAACTGACCGTGACGGCTGATCTGCGCGCGGCGCAGATAATCGAGCTTCATCTCAAGGTGCGAGGTATCGGGAACCAGCAACTCGAACAGTTTGACTCCCGAGGCCGGAATGCGGGTTTCGTTCTCACCGTGCAGGAATGCGGTCGGCATACCGTCGGCGTCGGTTTCGATCGACTCGAGCGAATAGATGAAGTGGCCGTTGACACAGTACGCCACGACCAACGTATCAAGAACGATGTCCTTGTTGAACTCCGGGTAGTACCGCAGCTTTTTGCCGATCGGAAAAAATTCGATCAGCGTCCTGACGCGGCCTATATCGATTTTCGCGCCAGAGGGATTCCCCGCGTATTCGTCCTTGGAACCTCCAAAGTTTTTTCTAAACAGTGTCTTCAGCATTATTCGCCTTCCAGCATGCTTAACTACCCGCGGACTCTACCGGAAAACGCACGCCACGCCTATCCGGGATTGAGCGAGCCCTATAAAGGAAAGCCGAAACGCCGGAGCAGCACTCCCGTCTCATGCAAAGGCAACCCCATAACACCGCTGTAACTCCCGGAGAGATTCTCGACGAACACTCCGGCGCGCCCCTGGATACCGTAGGCTCCGGCCTTGTCCATCGGCTCGCCGCTGGCGACGTAGCGGCGGATTTGAGCGTCGGTGAGTTCGCCAAAGGTAACGTCACTGATCGACGTTAGCGATTCGATGCGGCCTTCGAAGGCTACGGCAACGGCCGTAAGGACCTGATGCGTCCGACCCGACAGCCGGCGCAGGATAGCCCGCGCATCGTCGGCGTCAACCGGCTTGCCGATGATTTCGCCGTCGAATTCGAGCGTGGTGTCCGCGGCAAGCACGAGTTGCGGCATCAACCGGCGCATCTCCACCGTGTGCCAGCCGTGTTCGGCCTTGAGGCGCGCAACGCGTTCGACATAGACCAACGGTGCTTCTCCCTCGTGGGCTGTCTCGTCGACGTCGTCGTCCTGACGCGGCGGGGCGCGAAAGGCCAGGGTGTCGAACTGGATGCCCATCTGGGTCAGGAGTTCGCGGCGCCGCGGGCTGCGCGATGCCAGGTAGAGACGGGGATTGCGTGTATCAAAAGGCATGCCGGCTAGCCCTCGCGGTGATAGGGGTGGTTGCGGACCACGCTGACAGCGCGGTAGAGCTGCTCGCAGAGCACCAGGCGAGCCATGGCGTGCGGCAGGGTCAGGCTGGACAGCCGGATGGCCTCGTCGGCGCGGGCCTTGAGTTCTTCGTCGATACCGTCGGCACCGCCAATGATGAACGCCGTGTCGCCCCCCTGCCGCATCCAGTCTTCCAGACGCTGGGCAAGTTTCATGGTGGTCAGGTCGACGCCGCGCTCGTCCAGGATGATGGTCCGGGCAAAGCCCTGTAGCGCAGCCTGCAGACGGGTTCTTTCAGCAGCCAGCAACTGTTCGCGGCTCTTCGTGCCGCGCGGTTCGGGCTTGATTTCGGTGACCAATATCGGCAGTTCGCGTGGCATGCGCTTGATGTATTCAGTGCAGCCGGCGGCAACCCAGTCGGGGAGTTTGTGACCTACCGCGAGGATGCCCAGTCTCATGCGTTCACGCGCTGGCGGCAACCGCCTTGCGCACCCGTTCCGGTCCCTTTCCACCCCACAATTCCTCAAGATTGTAGTAGCTGCGAATGGCCGGCTGCATGATGTGCACCACCACATCACCGAGGTCAACCAGCACCCATTCGCCGCCGTCTTCGCCTTCGGTGGACAGGATTTCGCCTCCCGCTTCGCGCACTTTGTCCTCGACGTTGCGTGCCAGTGAGCGCACTTGGCGATTGGAGTCGCCACTGGCGATGACGATGCGTTCGAACAGCGGGGTGAGCTTGGCGGTATTGATCACTTCGATGTTCTTGCCCTTGATCTCCTCAAGGGCAGCTACGACGATCTTTTCGAGCTGGGCGGCTTTCATTGGCGGTTCAATTCTCCGTATAGAAATGGTGGTCATGGATGTGGGCGACTACGCTTTCCGGCGTCAGGTAACGTGCGCTCAATCCTTTCGACAGCAGCGCGCGGATCTTTGTTGCCGAGATGTCGAGCGGCGTCATGGCGAAGGTCACGATCTGGCCAGCCGGCGTATCCGCAAGCAGGCGCGGATTTTCGCAGAAACGACGCTGAAAGACATCGGCTAGCGCAGGCGGAAGCTGTTTTGCCTCGATGGCATAGCCGGGCCGATGGGCAACGGCAACGTGAGCCAGTTCGAACAGGTGTTCCCAGCGGTGCCAGCCGGCCATGCCGGCAAAAGCATCGGCGCCGACAAGCAGCACCAGTGGCCTGTCCGGACCGCAAATAGTCTGGCGTACCCGTTCGAGCGTGGGCACGGTGAAGCTGATGCGCTCGGCCTCTACCTCCGCCGGATCGAGTTCGAAGCGCGGGTTGCCGGAGATGGCCAGGCGCACCATGTCGAGTCGCTGAGCCGGACCGACCCGCGGCGCGTCGCGCAAGGCCGGTTGCCCGGCGGGAATCCAGCGCACGCGTTCCAGTTGCAGCGCATCGGTGGCCTCCTCGGCGAGACGCAGGTGCCCGAAATGCACCGGATCGAACGTGCCGCCAAAGACGCCGAGCGGACTGGCATCAGGCTTCATCGTGCAGACTGACAAAGATATCGCGGTAACTGACGTAGAAGCTTGCGTACAGGGTGGGGAGCAGGACCAGGCTAATGCTCACCGTGATGAGGGAGGGCAGTACCTGGCCGATGCCTTCTCCGCCGCCGATCAGGGCATTGGTCATGCGCGGAATGAATACACCGATGACGCCAACGGCCAGCGAATACATCAGGAAGGGCTTCCAGTTCCGCCCACAGGCGACCAGGCTAAAAAACAACGATTTCCCGGCGGGCATGTCATGCCATGCGGCGAGGACCGGCGCGAACCAGAACGCCATCATTACCGGAACGAGCAGGCAAATGGCCAGCTGTGCCGAGATGAAGAGCGAGGTATCGGCCAGCGCTTCGGGGTCTGGCACAGCGCCAAGCACCAGCATGCGGAACAGCACCCCACCGTCGAAGAGCGCCGAGAGCCCGAGGATCAACAGGCTGGCGACGACATACACAACACCCAGGGCAATCAGCGTCTGCAGGTTGCGATGAAAGCCACTGAAGAGGACCTGCGGCGGCAGTTCCTCTTCAGTGTCGATCAGCCGGCAGGCGTTCATCAGGCTGACGGAAAAGACCGGGATCAGGACAAAACTGATCATCTGGCCAAGGTAGGGAATGGCCGAGATGACGGCCATCGACAACCAGTAACCGAGCACGAGAAAACTCAGCAATGCCGGCTTTCGGCGAAAAATCGCGAATCCCTCGATGAGCCAGTTCAGGCCGCGTTTGGCTGGGAGTTTCAATACTTGCATAGGGTAACAACGGCGTCAGTGCGCAACGAAAACATCCTGGTATGAAGCGTAGGCCGCACCGGACAGCACGGGAAGGAGAACGAGAAAGCCAAGACCAACGGGCAGGGCGGCGAAAAACGACAACACGAAAAAAATCAGTCCGAGAATCAGGAACGGCAAGATGTTTTTCAGGCAGGCATTGAGGCTGGCCTTGCAGGCTTCGACGGGCGGCATGTTGTTGAACAGAACCAGCGCGGGGGCAAACCACAGGGCCATGGCCAGCGGGATAATCAACACGGAGGAGAGCAGCATGGCCAGTAACGACCCGCCGAGCAGGACGCCAAGACCGGTCACGCCCGGCATCATCAGACCGCCGGCCACCGATCCGCTGAACAGGATAAACACGATCACGTTGATCGCCGCCATGGCCACCATGAAAATCAGTCCAAGGATGACCAGGGGCGTCGTGGCGATGCGGAATCCACTGGCCATATCCTGCAGGTCAAAGCGACCGACGGCTGACGCCTTGTGGCACATAGTCAGCAAACCGGCGGCAAGAACCGGCGCCAGCAGGCAGGCGAGCAGCGGGCCGGCCAGCCATACAGCGAAGAGTGCCAGCAAGCCGACGATCACGATGACCGAGGCAGCAACCCACAGCCCCGGGTTAACCAGGAACATGCCCCAACCGAGTCGCAGCCAGTCGAGTGCAGCGCCGACGCCGACTGTTCGGCTGCGGCCGTCGAAAGCCGGCGCGGGAATCGGAAAATGTGTCATGAACTTAGTTGTTCCGCGGCTGATGCCGGGCGGTTAGAAGGTACCGATGACCCACTGGGGAATGCTCAGCCCCGGCGTCCCCGGGCCGTCCATCGGGATGAAGTTGCCGTCTCCGCGCGGGTCGATGAGATAGTAGGGTTCGCCACGCAGAGGGGTAACCTTGATCTTGTACAAACGGCCATTCACCCGATATTCCTCGATCGTGTCGCCCTCGCGCTGGCGTATGGTCACCTGGGGCTCCAGCGAATCGTCTACCGGCTCAAGTATCGGCGGCCGTGCGTCGGGAACAGCCGGCTTTTCGGCGTTGTTCTGGGCCGATGCGGAAACGGCCGCGAGGGCCAGTGAAGCGAGGAGGACGTGAATGCTGCGCATGGCGGGGAATCCGGGGGTTTATGAGTGCGAATTGTATTACAGATTGAGCAGCATCTCCCGCTCGCTGGGCAGCGGTGCGAAGCCGCGCGACTCGTAGTGTTTGAAGATGGCTTCGACGATATCCTCCGGCTTGTCGATGATCTGGATCAGGTCGATATCTTCCGGGTCGATCATCTTCTCGCTGACGAGCGTTTCCTTGAACCAGTCGACCAAGCCACGCCAGAACGGTTCATGCACCAGGATGATCGGAATCTTGCGCGCCTTGCCGGTCTGAATCAGCGTCAAGGCCTCCAGCAGTTCGTCGAGCGTGCCGAACCCCCCGGGCATCACCACATAGGCATTGGCGAAACGCACGAACATGTACTTGCGCGCAAAGAAGTGGCGGAAGCTCTGCGAGATGTCCTGATAGCTATTGGACCGCTGCTCGTGCGGCAACTGGATGTTCAGGCCGACGCTCGGCGATTTGCCCTGGAAAGCTCCCTTGTTGGCCGCTTCCATGATGCCCGGCCCGCCACCGGAGATGACCGAGAAGCCCGCATCGGAAAGCCGGTGGGCAATGGTTTCGGTGAGCTGGTAATAGGGCGAGTCCGGAGCCGTGCGCGCGCTGCCGAAGATCGACACAGCCGGGCGGATCTCGGCCAGCCGCTGCGCGGCCT
>CAZCJW010000147.1:0-7922 GCA_964499185.1 uncultured Propionivibrio sp.
CCGTGCGTATAGACGTTGATGCCCTTGCCCGCGGTCTGCTGCAGGATCAGTTCGAGGTCGTGCAGGTCGTGGCCGGAGACGACGATGGCCTTGCCAGTGATCGGTTGCGTGTTGACGCGCGTCGGTTCGGGGTGGCCGAAGGTCTCGGTCTCGCCCTTGTCGAGCATTTCCATGATGCGGTAGTTGAGCGTACCGATATCCATCGCGCACTGGAACAAGGCACCGGCGTCGGCAGGCTGGGTGCCGAGGAAGGCCATGAACTCATGGAACTTGCCGGCCACGTCGGCATCGGTCTGGCCGAGCACGCGGGCATGTTCCATGTAGGCGGCGGCGCCCTTGAGGCCATACAGGCAGAGCAGGCGCAGGCCGACGACATCCTCACCGACTTCCTTCTTGCCGCGGTTGAGCGCGAAGGACAGAGCGTCGCTGAGCATCACTGTCTTGGCATCAGGCAAGCGATAGTGGGCAGCCGCAGGCAGTTTTTCCGGGGCGATGCCCTGGGCGGCACAGGCCGATTCATAACGGTTGCGCAGATCGTTGCGATAACTTTCGGCCCGGCGAGAGAAATCGACGATGCGCTCGGCGTCGAAGTTGACGTTGGTCAGCGTCGAGAAGAAGGCTTGCGGGACGTAGGCATCGATTTCCGCGTCGACAATGCCGACCTTGCGCGCCGCGACAGCGTAGGTGGAAACGGCCTGCAGCAGATGCACAAGCATGTCCTGCAGGTCGGAGACCTCGCTGGTCTTGCCGCACATGCCGCGGGCAAAACTGCAGCCGGCATCGCCTTGGGGGGTACGGATGGTGTGTTCACATTGCACGCAAAACATGGGAATTCCTCGTCTGTTGGGATTGAGATCGGGGAACCTATTGCGAGGAACGTGCCAGGCTGATAACCAACTGTTTATTATCGAATTATCGGCTCCTACTGCGCGCCATGAGTCAATCTGACACAGCACACAATAGAGTCAATAAGACTCCTCCGTGTCGAACTGACTCCACCGTAGATCAGTAGCGCAGCACCCTGGCGAGAAAATTGACGAGCAGGGGGTGCCGAGGTTGGCCGAACACCTCGTGGGAATCCCCCTCCTCCAGCACCTGACCGTTCGCGATGAACACGCAGCGATCGGACACTTCGCGGGCGAAGCCCATGTTATGCGTGACAATGAACAGGTCGCGGCCTTCGTCACGCAGTTCGGCGATGAAGTCGAGCACTTCAGCGGTCATTTCGGGATCGAGCGCCGACGTCGGCTCGTCGAAAATGAGAAAGCGCGGCTTGATGGCAATGGCCCGCACGATGGCGACACGCTGCTGCTGTCCGCCGGAGAGCTCGGCCGGTCGCTGGTCGGCATGCGCGGAGAGATGGAAGCGCTCGAACAGCGTATCGACGGTCTCCAGCGCCTCCTGCATCGCCAGTCCATGCACCTTGACCAGCGGCAGCATGACGTTCTCCCGCGCAGTCAGATGCGGAAACAGGTTGTAGGCCTGGAAGACCGTGCCGATGCTACGGCGGTGCGCCAGTAGCGCCTCTTCCGAGAAATCCACAGGCCGTCCGTTGATGCTAACGCCCCCCGTTTCCGGAGCCGTCAGGCCGGCAACGATGCGTAACAGGGTGGTCTTGCCTCCACCGGACGGACCGATGATCGCCAGCGACTGGAAGTCCGTGACCGACAACGTGAGATTTCGCAGCGCCTGCCGTTCTCCGAACTGCTTGCTGACGTTGCACAGGTCAAGTCGCAAAGTGGAATCTCCGTTCCAGGACGCGACTGATCAGCGAGATGGGTAGGGTCAGCAGAAGGTAGCCGGCGGCCAGCGGGAGATAGCTCTCCAGCGTGCTGTAGGTGAAGGCATTGACCTCCTGCGCATTGAGCGTGAACTCGCTGACGGCGATGATCGAGAGCAGCGACGAATCCTTGATGATCGAGGCGAACTGGCCGGTCAACGGCGGAATGAGCTGGCGCACCACCTGCGGAAAGATGACGTAGCGGTAGGTCTGCTGCGTTGTCAGGCCGATGGCGCGGGCCGATTCCAGTTGAGAATCGCGAATGCTTTCGATGCCGGCGCGGATCATTTCGGAGAGGTAGGCGCCGGCGAACAGCGACAAGGCGAGCACGCCGACGGTATAGCGGTCATCCACGCCGAAGGCATTGGCCACGACGTAGAACAGGATCAGGATCTGCACCAGCAGCGGCGTTCCGCGAATGGTCTCGACGTACAACGCGGCGGCGTAACGCAAGGGCAGGAAAGCCGAGCGCCGGGCCAGGGCGGTCAGGACCCCGATGAACAGGCTGACCAGCAGGGAAGCGGCCGAAATCGCTACGGTCATCAGCCATCCTTGCAGAAATTTCTGCCGATAGTCCCAGACGGCATCCCAGTTCCAGCCGTAGAGCAGCTGGCTGAAGGCGAAGCTGAAGAGCGCAGCGGCCAGCAGTGCAACGAGGCCCCAGGAGACGATCTGGGCGGCGCGCGTAATTGACCGCCCTTGCGTCGGCGCAAAAAGAAACTTCAAGAGGTGCCTGCCGGGATCAGAGGAAAAAGGCCGACCCGAGCCGCTTGAACTCGTCCTTCATCTCCTTCAGGTAGCGGTCGCCCAATTGCTCGAAGCCGCCCTTGGCGCGGTAGTCCTTGATGAACGCATTGACCTTGGCCTTCAACTCCACGTTGCCCTGGCGAATGCCCACGGCCCACGCTTCCTTCTGGAACGGCTCGAGGATCGCCCGCGTCGTGGACTGGTTGCGCTGCCAGTTCTGGTAGATCGACATCTGGTCATAAATGAAAGCGTCCGCCTTCCCTTGGGAAACTTCCAGCACGGCGGCCGATTCCTTGTCCAGCACTAGGACGTCAGCTTTCTTCAGGTTGCCGGTCGCGTACAGGTGCCCCGTCGTCCCTTTCTTGACAGCGACCTTCACACCCGGCTTGTCGAGATCAGCAATACCTTTGGCAGACGAATCCTTTTTCAGCAGGAGGCAGAGGCCGGTCGATATGTACGGATCGGAAAAATCGATCGACCTGGCACGCTCGGCCGTCGCCGTCATGGAAGAGATGACGAGGTCGACTTTCCCGGTCTTCAGCGCCGGGATCAGCCCGTCAAAGGAAATGTTCTGAATGACCACCGGCCGGCCCAGGCTCTTCGCCAGATCCATCGCGATATCGACGCTGACGCCGGTCGGCTTGCCGCTCGGATCGGTCATCTCGAAAGGCGGATACGCCAGTTCCATGCCGACGACCAGCGGCTTGGCCTTTTCGGCGGACTGAACCGGTACCGTGAACGTGAGCAGTGCGGCGATCGCCGCCATGAACAACTGTCTATTCAGCATCATTCCAGGCTCCTTGATAGGCGAAAAAATTTCCAATGCACCAGCATAAAGGCCTTGCCGTCGGGCTGGAACACCGTTTTTTCAATTCTGGCGCAAGACGCGCGGCGGAGAAATCGTCTCTGGTCAGGTGCAGATTAGCGCGTCGGAGGCCGTCAATCCCCGTTACCATATCAGTCTCTGCACTCTGAATGCACCAAAATACGTCATGACCCGTCCAGATTATCCCCGGAATACTTTGCGCGCTGGCGTTCTCTTCCTGACGACGTGTCTGCTTGCCGGCGGTGCGCAGGCCGAATGGCTGGCCCTCGGCCGAAGCGAGACATTTCGCGTTTACATGGATCAGAAATCACTCCAAAGAAATGGCGAACGCGTCCAGGTTTTTCAGCTCATGGATTTCGTCACGGCCCAGTGGGCCGACGAGCGGACGGTCGTGGGGTCGATCAAGAGCCTGGTCGAATACGACTGCAGCCAGCCACGCTCACGGACGGTCGCCCTGGAAGCTTATTCCGAACAGATGGGCGACGGCCGCACCGTGGCGAACGAGCAGCTGCCAAACGCTGAATGGGAAAACATCAACCCCGGCAGCACGAGCGAGAAGATAAGGCAGATGGTGTGCACAAAATGAAAGTGCTGCAGGGCATTCGTCCGGGTATTCGTCTGTACTCGACAGGTCCGATTGGGCTACGATAAGGGCGATTTCGGACGCTCGGAAATTCTGTTGCAGATCTTTCAAAGGGTTCATTGATGAAAACAATCCTCGCTGTGCTGGCACTTTCTTTTTCGACGGTGGCTTCTTCCGCGTGCTACATGATCTTTGCGCCAAACAATGAACTGATGTGGCGGGGAACGGCCCCGCCAGTGAACATGGATTCGCCTTCGCTCCAGGACGAAGTTGGAAAAATCGTTCCCCATGGGCACCTGGTGATCAGCAACGAAGTGTATGCGCCCTGCCCTGCCCTGGATTTGACGACTCCGAGAAAAACCATGCGGGACAGGGCGGAAGAAATGAAATACGACAAAGGCACACCGTCGTCGTCCATGTAAGCCATCAGACTGGGCACCGCCATCGGCATTGAATGTCGGCCGGCAGTAAGCCTGGACTCTTCTCAAATCCCCAGACGTCGGGCCAGCCTTTGCAGGTTGGCCCGGTCCAGACCAAGGCGCCTGGCCGCCTGCGTCCAGTTTCCACCACTAGTACCGAGTGCCGCGGAAATCAATTGGCGCTGGTAAGCCTCCACGGCGTCTCGCAGTCCGGCTGCCGGCACTTCCGGAGCCACCTCCATCGCCCCGGGCCGTTCTTCGACATGGCCGGGAGGCAATCCGAGATCGTCGGGTCGTACCACGACCTTGTCCGGATCGCGCTGTGCCGCCTTCAGGCTCGCGCGCAGCAGCAGGTGCTCCAGTTCGCGCACGTTGCCCGGCCAGTCGTAGGATGCCAGCGCCGAAAACGTCTGCGTGTGCAGGTCGATACGTTCGATGCCCAGCTTGTGGCGTGCCATGTCGAGAAAATAGCCGGCCAGCATGGCCAGATCCTCGCGATGCTCGCGCAACGGGGGAACGGCGATCGGATAGACGTGCAGGCGGTGGTAGAGATCACTGCGGAAGCGGCCGGCCGCGACCTCGTGCCGCAGATCGCGGTTGGTGGCGGCGATCAGACGCACGTCGACGCGGATAATTTCGTCAGCGCCGACGCGCTGGATCTCTCCTTGCTGCAACGCGCGCAACAACTTGGCCTGGAGGCTGAGCGGCAGTTCGCCGATCTCGTCGAGGAACAGGGTTCCGCCATGCGCCAGCTCGAACTTGCCTGCGCGCTCTGCCACAGCACCGGTGAAGGCGCCCTTTCGATGCCCGAACAGTTCGCTTTCGGCCACGGATTCCGGCAAGGCGGCGCAGTTGATCTGTACCAGCGCCTGCTCACAGCGGTTCGACTGTGCATGCACCGTGCGTGCCACCAATTCTTTTCCGGTACCTGTCTCGCCGGTAATCAAAACGGCCAGGTCAGTGGCCGCCACGGTGGCGATTTCCTGGCGCAGATGGCGCATGGCCCGTCCGTTGCCGATCAGATTGCCCTCGCGACGGAAAGCCTCCTGCATCAGGTCGCGGGCAATCGCACGTTGCCGTTCGCTGGCCTGTTCCAGCGCGCGGATCAGCGCCACGTTGCGTAGGGTCGCTGCCGCCAGGGCGGCGAAGGCGCCGATGGTCGAATCCTGCACGTCGTCGAACGCGTGCTCGTCCAGCGCATCAAGGGTGAGGATGCCGACCATCTCGCGATCGACATGCAGGCTGCAGCCCAGGCAGGCGTGGACGCGCTTTTCGCCTTCCGCGTCCACGGTCATCAGGCCGTCGAATGGGTCGGGCAGTTCGCTGTCGGCGGGGAAACGTACCGGATTGCTGGACTCAAGAATGGCAGCCAGGCGCGGATGCACTGCCGGATCGAAGCGCCGTCCCATCAGGTCGGGTGCCAGCCCGGTGCTGGCCATCGGGACCAGCGCCCCCTCCTGCAGATGCATCAGGGAGACAGCGTCGCAGGGAAGCACCGAGCCGATCGCGGACACCAGCCGCTGGAACTGCACTTCCCCCGGCATGGTGTTGGAGAGATCGACGGCAATCTGCCACAGGGCGCGATCAATGGCTTTCTGAAAACGCATGCGATTAACCAGGGAACACGAAAGGGACGCAAAGTATAGAAGCTTCTGGCAGGAAAGCTGAACCCGGAAGCCACACGCATGTCTGAGTTTTCAGAGCGATTCAATTCCCACCGAGAACGCCATGAACGATTTTCAGGAAGATCCTTACCCGTGCATCGGCTACTGTCAGTTGGACGACGCGGGCTACTGTCTGGGATGCGGTAGGCCGACACAGGGAGAGGCGGCTTCGTGTGCAAGCGACGCCGGCGGCATGGGCGGCGAGAGACCCGCTGGCGGGCATTCATGTTTGGATGACCGCGTTCCGGCCGACCCCCGGCCCCAATGAAAAAAACCGTGCCGGTGCGAACCGGTCACGGTTTTTCTCTGAGGAACCTGCTGCCTACTCGATCTCGATCAGCACCTGCCCCTTGGTCACCTTCTCGCCAGAGGCGACGCCAATCGCCTTGACGGTTCCATCCTGCGGCGCCTTGATACGGTTGAGCATCTTCATCGCCTCGAGAATCATCAGGGTTTCCCCTTTTTTCACGGCCTTGCCGACCTGCGTGTCGATCTCGGCGACAACGCCCGGGATCAGGGCCTTGATGATGCGTGGATCATTCTTCTCGTAAGGCTTGCGTTGCGTGAACTTCTTCGTCACGCGTGTCTCGTAGGTACCGCCTTCCAGCGCGATTTCGCAGAACTGTTGTTGTTCGCTCATGATCGCCCTCCTGTCAGAACGGGGGAACGCCGTGTTTGCGGTCCGGACGCGCTTCGCTCTTGTTGCGCGTCAGTTGCAACGCATGGGCAATTGCGGCACGCGTTTCTTCCGGCGTGATCACCGCATCAACGTAACCGCTGGACGCCGCGACATATGGGTTGGCGAACTTATCTGTGTACTCCTTGACCTTGAGCTTGCGCATCTCGTCGGGATTCTCGGCGGCCATGATCTCGCTGCGGAAGATGATGTTGGCCGCGCCTTCCGGACCCATGACGGCGATTTCGGCGGTCGGCCAGGCGAACACAAAATCGGCGCGCAGATGGTGCGAGCACATGGCGATATAACCGCCGCCGTAGGCCTTGCGCAAAATGACGGTGATTTTCGGTACGGAGGCTTCGCTATAGGCATAGAGCACCTTGGCGCCGTGGCGGATAACACCGTTGTGCTCCTGGTCCGAACCGGGCAGGTAGCCGGGGATGTCCATCAGCGTCAGCAGCGGGATGTTGAAGGCGTCACAGAAGCGGATAAAGCGGGCAATCTTGTCGGAAGCGTCGATGTCGAGCACGCCAGCCAGGAACAGCGCCTGGTTGCCGACGATACCGATCGTTTCACCGTTGATGCGCCCGAAACCGATGATGGCGTTCGGGGCGAACAACTCCTGCACTTCGAAGAATTCAGAGTCGTCGACCAGCGCACGCACGATGTCGCGCACGTCGAACGGAATCTTGGAATCCTTCGGGATGAGCTCCTCGATCTTGTACGACGCTTTCGGTTTCTTCTGTTCGATGATCGCCGGCTTGTTGCGGCTGTTATCGGGCAGGTAAGTGACCAGTGTACGGATCTGCTCGAAGCATTCCAGTTCACTGCTGGAGAAGAAGTGAGCATTGCCGGCCGTCTCCGCCTGTACGCGGGCGCCGCCAAGATCTTCCATGGAGATCTCCTCGCCGAGCACCGTTTTCACGACTTCGGGGCCGGTGATGAACATCTTGGAAATCTGGTCGACGACGAACACGAAGTCGGTCAGTGCGGGCGAATACACGGCGCCGCCGGCACACGGACCGAGGATCACCGAAATCTGCGGCACGACACCGGATGCCAGCGTGTTGCGGTAAAAGATTTCGCCGTACCCGGCCAACGAGTTGACGCCTTCCTGGATGCGCGCGCCGCCGGAGTCGTTGATGCCGATGATCGGCACGCCCATCTTGATAGCGTGATCCATCACCTTGGTGATCTTGCGCGCGTGCATCAGGCCGAGCGACCCGC
>CAZCJW010000148.1:0-7810 GCA_964499185.1 uncultured Propionivibrio sp.
CCGGTGATCGCGCAATCAACCACCTTGTTCTGCATGGCCGGCACCACCTCGCCGAAAGCCATCGTCACGCTCGAGCCGCCGAGCGCCTCGATGAACTCCGCCTGTGTGCGGCTGCTGGTACGTACCTTCTTACCCTTGACATCGGACAACCCCTTGATTTCGGCGTTGCAGAACAGCACCTGCGCCGGATAGGGCGAGATGCCCAGGACCTTGATGCCGCTGCCCGGCCCGTAGTGCTTCACGTAGATCGGCTCGAACGCATCGACGACAGCGCGTGCGCTCTTGGCGTCAGCAGTCAGCCCGGCCAGGTCGATGGCCTCGTTGATCGGATTGTCGCTGGCGAAATACGAAAGTGTGGCAGTTCCGAATTCGATGACACCCTGCGACATCAAGCGCAGGATCTCCGGCCCCTTCAGGCCCATTTCGTTGAAGCCCTTGATATCGGCCGTCACCTGCCCATTCGACAAGGTGGGAACGACGTTGGTCCAGAACGGCTTCTCGTAGTCGTTGTAAGCCGTCAAGTTACTGAGGCCGCCTACAACTTTCAGGTGCGTCTTGGGCAGGGTTTGTGCGGATGCCGATGTAGCCAGCACGGTGGCCAGCGCTGCGATTACAACGAAGTGTTTTTTCATGACGATCGTTCCTCCTGGGCAGGTCAAAAAAACGAGCCACGGAACCAACTCCATCCCGTGAATCGCAAAGCCGACATGGCGGACAGCCGCTTTATCCAGCGGTTTCCGCCCGAGTTCACATCGAAAAACACGGATCCGGCAACTCACGAAACCCGGTACTACGTATTCTATTTTTTATTCCCCTGACGAATTCTCCTTGCCACTTTCGGACCTCGATTCCCCTGCCGCGTTCAGCCCCTCGGAAAAACGCTCCCGTTCTCAGGAGAACGCCAGGTCCCTGTCGAGCAGGTCGGTAACCAGCATCTTTCCGGGCGAATGCGTGATACAGAATTCCGGCCGGGCTTCCATCACCACTGATTGCGGGGTTACGCCGCACGCCCAGAAAACCGGCAACTCGCCTGGCAACACCACAACCGCATCGCCGAAATCCGGCTTCTGCAAATCGGCGATCCCGATCAGAGACGGATCGCCCAGGTGCACCGGAGCGCCATGTACCGCCGGAACCCGCGCCGTCACCTGCACCGCACGAATGGCATTGGCCGCCGTCATCGGCCGCATCGAAACCACCATCGGGCCGTGGAACACGCCGGCCGGAACGGTGGGAATATTGGTTCGGTACATCGCCACGTTGCGCCCCTCCAGAACGTGACGCAACGGGATGCCCGCATCGATCAGCGCCTGTTCGAAGGAAAACGAGCAGCCAAGCACAAAAGTGACAAGGTCGTCGCGCCAGTAATCGCGAATATCGGTGACTTCCTCCACCAATTCGCCATTCCGCCAGATGCGGTAAGCGGGTACGTCGGTGCGAATGTCGAGATCGGCTCCAAGGTTCGGCAAGCGCGGATCGCCCGGCTCCGAAACTCCCAGCAACGGACAGGGCTTGGGGTTGCGCTGGCAGAACCGAAGGAAATCGCTGGCCAGGGATGCCGGCAGGATCGCCACATTTCCCTGCACATGATTGGGCGCCGTTCCGCTGGTATGCCCAGACCACCCGCCCGTACGGATGATACGGCGAGCCTCGATGCCGGTTTGGGCTGAAAGAGAGCTGATCGCCGCTCGGGGCGTGCAAATCGTCATACATGCCTCTTCGATCGAATGGTTGAGTGGAGTATGAAACGAATGGTTGCGCGAAGACAAATTCAAAATTTTGCCGACCAGCATCGATTTTTTTGGAGTTAGAATCGCTTGGCTCTAATTTTTTGCTTCTGATCGCCAATTTCTCGCTGCGGAGCTCACCCATGAACCTGCGATTTGTCGAGACTTTCGTCTGGGTAGCCCGCCTGCAGAGCATTACCCGCACCGCGGCAAAACTCTCACTGACACAATCCGCTGTCTCCAGCAGGATTTCTGTGCTCGAGGACGAAATCGGCACGGCGCTCCTGGACCGACGCGACCGGCAATTTCGCCTGACCCATGCGGGCGAACGCTTCCTGATTCATGCGGAACGCCTGCTGTCCCTACAAAGCGACCTGAAGAGCGAACTCGGCAGCCAGGATACCAGCCGGTTCTCATTGCGCATTGGGTCGATCGAAACAATTCTCCACGCGGGGTTGATTCCGACGATGGAGTGGGTGAGGCGCAATAAACCGAACATCGAATTCGAGCTTAATGTCGAAACGACCCCCGTCCTTCACCAGCAGATTTGCCGTGGCAGCCTGGACTTGATTTTTTCTGCGGAGCCAACTGTCGGAAAGGGAATCGCCAACGAGAGATTTACTCCACTGGAAATGGTTTTCGTCGGACACGCGTCGATGCGCGGAAACGATAATCTGAGTATCGACGAACTATTGAACCGGGAGTTGCTCACCTTCCAGCGCAACTCTCAGCCGCATCTGGCCCTTCTTGAATGCCTTGGACAGGCTGGAATCACTGGAAAAAGAGTACATACGGTAACCTCTATCTCGGCCCTGGTAAAACTGGTGGAGAGCGGATTCGGCCTCGCCACCCTGCCCAAGGTCGCGCTCAATGAACTGAAACGTCATCACAGCATCGCCCCCATCAAGACGGCGCTGCAACTGGTTCCTCTTCCCCTATACGCAAGCCATCTGAGCCCACCAGCGACGCGCGAGATTGAGGAAAGCATAGCGGACGCCCTGGTTTTCCTGCGCGAAGCGATAAGCACGACGCATCATGCCTGAACAGCCCACGATCAGGGCAACGTGGTGATTCCCGGCGCCTCCTGCAGGCATGCCCGCCCTTCGTCACCCAGACAAGCGACGTTGATCACCCCGGCCGGAAAGCCGCAACGCCCGGACAGTTCAGCAAGCGCGAAAAGCGCGGACGGCGACTGCGGCGAAGGACACACAACCAGCACAGCCCCGGCTGCCAGTGCGGAAACCGCCTGCGCGACTACGGCCTGAAGTTCTTTCGCGTCCGCAAACAAGGCAACCACCCCGGTAACGCTTGCCGCCTGCGGCTCGCGCAAGCAAGATACCAGCTTGATTACATCGCGGGTTGCGGACTCTTCATCCTTGCCAGTTTCGTCGGCAATCAACCTTGAAAAATGAGCCCTCAAGTCGTACAACGCGTCGCCCAGAGAAGCAAGCAAACGCGTGTGCCCCGACTCACCAAGAGCCCACCAGGCGGCAAGTCCATGACCCGCTGAACGAAGCGCCTCGTCGACTTCCTCAGGACCGAATAACGCGACCTTTCTCAGAACCTCCCCATTAAGAGGATTGACCACATCGCGATAGTCCTGGCTCAGTTTGAGGTAGACGCGCCCGTTTAGCCACATGGGAATCGCGTAAATTTCCTTGACCTGACGCATCGAAGCTCCGCAAAAACTGATTTAGGAAGATCATAATGGTAAGATGATTGAGCATCGTACCGAGGCATCAAGGTACCGGATTCTGGCAGGCTCGAATCGATAGCTAGAACACCTGCCAAAAAACAAAGAAGAAATCTTACAGGAATGCAAAGGTGGAACAACCAGAAGCTAAGGGGTCGATTCAAGTCATCGAAAGAATGATGTCCTTGATTGATGCGCTCGCCGAAATGGCTGAGCCGGCGTCACTCAAGGCATTGTCAAAAGCTACCGGGCTCCATCCCTCGACGGCTCACCGAATTCTTGCCGCCATGACCCATTCGCGGCTTGTCGAGAGATACGAAGCGGGTTCGTACGGACTGGGAATCCGTTTTCTTGAACTCGGCAACGTCGTCAAGTCCCGTTTCAACATACGCGATATCGCCCTCCCGTTCATGCAGAACCTGCATGAGACGATCGGCGAAGCCATCAATCTCGGCATCCGCGACGGCGATGAAATCATCTATCTCGAGCGCACGTCGAGTGGCCGTTCCCTGGTCAGGGTAGTGTATCTGGTTGGCGCTCGCGCGCCGCTGCACCTCACATCGCTGGGCAAGCTATTCCTCGCGGCAGACACGCCCGCCAACGTGCGCGCCTACGCTGAACGTACTGGACTGCCGGGCAAGACACCGCACTCGCTCACGACCCTGGAGCAACTGGAAACGGAACTCGATACGATCCGCCGGGACGATCTCGCCTATGACAATGAAGAAGCCGAGATCGGCTTACGCTGCGTAGCGGCGCCGATCCGTAACGACGAGGGAGCCCTGATCGCCGGACTATCCATTTCCGCACCGACTGACAGGCATGACCCCGCCTGGTCGAATCGAATCAGGGAAGCAACGGCCGCGATCTCCCACGCACTGGGGTACCGCTCGTTGCCGCAGTACGCATAGAACTATCGGCGCATCCGACAACGACCTGATCACCCGGGTCGAATGCCGGAGCCCTCCTCCCTGGCTGCCGCCTGTGGCGGCACAGGACGCGAAGCGTGAGCCTGTTCCATCCATCGCTTGATCCGATTGGCGTCGCCCACCCGCGTGAGCTTACCGACAGAATCGAGCAGCACGATAACAACAGGCCTGTCGGCAACCCGTGCCTGCATGACCAAGCATTTTCCTGCCTCATGAATGTAGCCGGTCTTGGACAAACCAACGTCCCAGGAGGCGTTCTTGACCAACGGATTCGTGTTGTTGAACGCAAGCTGGCGCCCCGCGACATCCACTACCGACTCAGGCGTCGTTGAAAACTCGCGTATCAGGGGATAACTGTAGGCAGCCGACACCATTTTCGCCAGATCGTAAGCGGTCGAGACATTGCTGCTGGTCAACCCCGTAGGATCCTCGAAATGGGTATCGCGCATCCCCAGCGACTGTGCCTTCTGATTCATGGCAGCCACGAACGCTGGCATTCCGCCTGGAAAATGGCGGGCCAGCGCGTGCGCCGCGCGATTCTCCGAAGACATAAGGGCGAGCAACAACGCCGTCTCGCGCGTCATGGAAACCCCCACATTCAAGCGTGAACGGCTCCCACGCAGGTAGTCCACATCATCATCCGTTATCTCTATAGTGGCTTGCAGGTCGGGAGTAGTGTCGAGCACGACCATCGCCGTCATCAACTTGGTTATCGAAGCAATGGGCACCACGACAGTAGCGTTTTTCTGATAAAGCGCCCCGCCAGTTCCCTGCTCCACAACAAGCACCGAACCGGACTTCACGGCCGGACGCAGTTCATCCCGCGTGCGCACTACGGATTTGGCAGGCACCCTAGACACCACGGCCTTCCGTGCTGTAACACCTCCCCGCTTACCCGCCTCACTGTTTCCCACCGCTTTTTTCTTGGTCGCACCCGAGTTTGTATAGCGAGGCGAGGAGACAGAAGCAGAGTTGCCTTTCTCCGCAGCAAGCACGCCAAAAGCGTGGAAAAACCCGATTCCGAATGCCGCGAAAACTATCAACACTGATCGCAACTTGCACCACATCCCCACAACCCCTCTATTTTTAAACCCAACCAAAGTCTATCATCGCAACAAAATAAATAAAGAAAAATAACAAGATAAGATAGACATTCAAGAAACAGCATGAAACACGTTTTACCACCACGTTCCATTGAAGCAAAACTGCGCTATCCTAGCAGCGAGCGCCATAGAAAAGAGTCGCTGTGAAAGTTTCGGTTTTCCGAAATATGGTAGACTCGCGTTCGCCTAAGCGTGGTAAAGATATCTAGCCAATTCCAATGTCGCACAAGTTTCAGACTGATTTCCAGCCTGCCACAACCGACGATTGTCAGCGGTGTGCGTCCGTTCTTCCGGAACACAGCGCACGAGGCCCGTCAGTCAAGTCGCGTCGTAAGACCCCCGTCAAAGTTTTTCAACCGTCCTACTGAAAGAGTGTATTGCCATGACACAAACCGTATCAATCAATGCCCCCGATTACGTCAAGCACGAAGGCCTGAAAAAATGGGTCGCCGAGATCGCTGCACTCACGACACCTGAAAGCGTCGTGTGGTGCGACGGCTCACAGGAAGAATACGACCGTCTTTGCCAAGTGCTGGTCGACGCGGGCACCTTCATCAAGCTGAAGAAGCGCAAGAACTCCTTCCTCGCCTTTTCCGACCCCTCCGACGTGGCCCGTGTCGAAGACCGCACCTATATCTGCTCGGAAAAGCAGGAAGACGCTGGCCCGACCAACAACTGGGAAGACCCCGCCAAGATGCGCACCACCCTGAACGGACTGTTCAAGGGCTGCATGAAGGGCCGCACCATGTATGTCATCCCGTTCTCTATGGGCCCGATCGGCTCACCGATCGCCCAGATCGGCGTGGAGATCACCGACTCGGCCTACGTCGTGGTCAACATGAAGATCATGACCCGCATGGGCAAGGACGTGTTCCCGGTTCTCGGCACCGACGGGATCTATGTTCCTTGCGTCCATTCGATCGGTGCCCCGAAGGAGCCAGGCCAGAAGGATCCAAAATGGCCGTGCAACCCCACCACCAAGTACATCGTGCACTATCCGGAAACCCGCGAAATCTGGTCGTACGGTTCGGGTTACGGCGGCAACGCCCTGCTCGGCAAGAAGTGCCTGGCCTTGCGTATCGCCTCGACCATGGCGCGCGACGGCGGTTGGATGGCTGAACACATGCTGATCCTCGGCGTTGAATCGCCTGCCGGCGACAAGCACTACGTCGCAGCAGCCTTCCCGTCGGCCTGCGGCAAGACAAACTTCGCCATGCTCGTCCCGCCCGCCGGACTCAAGGGCTGGAAGATCACCTGCATCGGCGACGACATTGCCTGGATCAAGCCGCGCAAGGGAGCTGACGGCGTCACCCGCCTGTACGCCATCAACCCC
This sequence comes from uncultured Propionivibrio sp., assembly GCA_964499185.1. Classification (GTDB taxonomy): domain Bacteria; phylum Pseudomonadota; class Gammaproteobacteria; order Burkholderiales; family Rhodocyclaceae; genus Propionivibrio. The sequence goes on from CAZCJW010000148.1 coordinate 6,786, forward strand.
GAAGCTGGTTTCTTCGGCGTCGCCCCCGGAACCAACAACGAGACCAACTTCAACGCCATGGCCTCGCTGGCCGAAAACACCATCTTCACCAACGTCGCGTTGACCGACGATGGCGACGTGTGGTGGGAAGGCATGGGCCCGGCACCGGCTCACGCCATCGACTGGCAAGGCAATGACTGGACTCCGGAAATCGCCAAGGAAAAAGGTACCAAGGCGGCTCACCCGAACTCCCGCTTTACCGCACCGGCGTCGCAGTGCCCGTGTATCGACAAGGACTGGTCGAACGCCGACGGCGTACCCATCTCGGCCTTCCTGTTCGGTGGCCGCCGCGCCTCAACCGTGCCGCTGGTCTGCCAGACCGCTGACTGGGAACACGGCGTCTACTCCGCCGCCACGCTCGGTTCGGAAACCACGGCAGCTGCCTTCGGCGCACAAGGCGTTGTCCGCCGTGACCCGTTTGCCATGTTGCCGTTCTGCGGCTACAACATGGCCGACTACTACAGCCACTGGTTGAAGATGGGCGCGGCGACTGACAAGCAGGTGCCGATCTTCCTGGTCAACTGGTTCCGCACCAACGAACAGGGCAAGTTTGCCTGGCCCGGCTTCGGCGACAATGCCCGCGTCCTCAAGTGGATCATCGAGCGCTGCGAAGGCAAGGTTGGCGGCCAGGAATCCATTCTTGGCACAATCCCCAACTACGAAGATATCGACTGGACCGGCGCGGACTTCTCCAAGGAGCAGTTCGCCAATGTCACCAACCTCGATAAGCAAACGTGGCTGGGCGAACTCGAAGGCGTCAAGGAATGGTTTGGCAAGATGGGTACAAAACTGCCCGCCAAGCTGGCCACCATCCGTGATGAACTCGAAGCCAAGTTCAAGTCCGCCTAAGCGACAAAGAAGCAATACCAAGGCCGCCTGCGGGCGGCCTTTTTGTTTGGGGAGAAATTCAGCGAATGAACATCTTCCACGCGTATTCGCTCCCGGAGTCGTGGAATGCTTGCCCGACACGATCGGCGCGGTTCGCT
>CAZCJW010000149.1:0-7754 GCA_964499185.1 uncultured Propionivibrio sp.
CCGACGCTCTATCCGGCGGGCGGCGCCAAGCAACTCATCCGCGTCCTCACCGGCAAGGAGGTTCCGGCCAGCAAGCGTTCCCCGGAAATGGGCGTGCAATGCTTCAACGTGGCTACCGCCTATTCCGCCTGGCGGGCCATTGCTTTTGGCGAGCCGGTCATCTCGCGGATCGTCACGCTTACGGGCAACGTCGAGCAGCCAGGAAACTGGGAAATCCTGCTCGGCACACCGATGCAGGAAATCATCGCACTGGCCAAGCCCAAGGCCGATACAAACCGCTTCGTGATGGGCGGCCCGATGATGGGCTTCGACCTGCCGGACCTGTCTGCGCCGGTGGTCAAGGCCACCAATTGCATCATCGCCGGCTCGCCCACGCTGTTCCCGCCACCTGCCCCGGAAATGCCGTGTATCCGTTGCGGCGCCTGCGCGCAGGCCTGCCCGCATGAGTTGCAGCCGTTCGAGTTATATTGGTTCTCGCGCTCCAGGAATTTCGGCAAAGCCCAGGAATACAACCTCTTCGATTGCATCGAATGCGGATGTTGCAGCTACGTCTGCCCGTCGCACATCCCGCTCGTCCAGTATTTCCGCTTCGCCAAGAGTGAAATCTGGACCCGCGAACGGGACAAGAACATGGCCGACGCGGCGAAGGCCCGCTTTGAATTCCGCAACGAGCGCGACGAGCGAGAGAAAGCCGAGAAGGCCGAGCGCCTCGCCAAGGCCGCGGCGGCCAAGGCGACCGAGAAGAAAACACCTCCCGTCGAAACTGCCCCAGCCGCAGAGCCGATTGAGGCTCCGGCCGTGGACGCAGAGGCCGCCAAAAAGGCGGCGATCGCTGCCGCGATGGAACGTGCACGACTGCAACGCGAAGCTGCTCAACCCAAGAACACGGACGGACTGACCGTCGCCCAGCGCAAGGAAATCGCCGAAATCGAGAAGCGCCGCGCGCCGCTGCAGGCGCAGCAGTCCGGGACGCACAATACCAAAGCGCCGGATTTGCCGGGAGATCAGCAATGAGGCGTACCGTACGCACGTCATTCCGGCGCAGGCCGGAATCCAGATTTTCCGAGCACCGACTGGATCCCGGCCTGCGCCGGGATGACGGAGCGCTCAGCGCGTCGTCCGCAAGAATAAGCGACCACAATGGCTAGCGACTCCATGGACTTCATCACCCCGCCCTATCTGTCCCAGAACGTCAGCGTCCGCCGTGTCATGCTGCAGGTGCTGGCTGCGTTGATCCCGGGCATCGCGGCGTATGCCTGGCTGCTCGGCCCGGCCGTACTGGTACAGATCGCCATCGCCACGGCAACGGCCCTGCTGGCCGAAGCGGCCATGCTTAGGTTACAGGATAAGCCACTCGGCCCGTTCCTCGGCGACGGCAGCGCCATCGTCACGGCCTGGCTCATCGCGCTGGCCTTTCCGCCACTGGCTCCGTGGTGGTTGATCGTGGTCGGTACCGCGTTCGCTATCGTCGTGGCCAAACACCTGTACGGTGGCCTGGGACAGAACCCGTTCAATCCGGCGATGATCGCCTTCGCCGTGTGCATCGTGTCCTTCCCGGCGCTGATGTCGCAATGGCCGCCCGCCGGTATCGACTCGACTTTTTCCGACCAGATCGCCCTCGTTTTCGGCCAGAGTCAGCGCCTCGACGCGCTGACCGGCGCCACGCCGCTCGATGCGCTGAAAACCGCGTTGAAACTCGGCGAGGGCAAAACCAGCGTCGCCACCATAACGGCCGACGCCGCGATCTTCGGGCGCATCGCCGGGCACGGTTGGGAGTGGGTAGCGGCAGGCTACCTCTTGGGCGGCATCTGGCTGTGGGGCCGCAAGGTCATCGGCTGGCACGTCCCGATGAGTTTCCTCGCCGGGATGACTCTCCTCTCTGGCGCACTCTGGCTGTGGAACCCGGCCCAATTTGCCAACCCCCTGTTCCATCTTTTCTCGGGGGGATCGATGCTCGGCGCATTCTTCATCGCCACCGATCCGGTCTCTGGTTGCACCACACCCCGCGGCAAGTTGATCTTCGGTTTATCCGCCGGATTGCTCGCCTATCTGATCCGGGTCTTCGGCGGTTATCCCGACGGCGTGGCGTTCGCCGTTTTGCTGCTGAATTTGTGCGTTCCAATCATCGATCTCTACACCCAACCGCCTATCTTCGGCATGAAGAAATGAACACCCAGGCCAAACCGATCACCGCCCCCCGGATGGCCGCACGCACCGCAGTCATCCTGTTCATCTTCGTCGGCACCTTCACCGCACTTCTGTCCGGGGTCTACCTTTGGACGCGCCCATCCATCGAGGCCGCGGCTGCCGAAGAAAAGATGAAGCTGATCGACGAAGTGCTGCCACGCAGCCGCTATGACAACGCACTGCTCAAGGACTTCTTCAACCTTCCCCCAACCCCGGCACTCGACCTCGACGAACCTTCGGCCATCTACCGAGCGCGCCGCAACGGGAAGATAGAGGCACTGGTTCTCGAAGCTGTCGCACCCGACGGCTACGCCGGAAAGATCCGCCTGCTCGTTGCGCTCGGCGCCGACGGCACGGTGATCGGCGTACGCGTTATCGCCCACCGCGAGACGCCGGGCCTCGGCGATTACATCGAACCGAAGAAGGACCGCAACAAGGATCGCCCGTGGATCACCCAGTTCAACGGCCTGAACCCCTCCGCCATGGAAGAACGGGAATGGAAGGTAAGAAAGGACGGTGGACGCTTCGATTCGGTGGCCGGCGCCACGGTCACGCCGCGCGCGGTCGTCAAGGCCGTGCGCAAGGCAGCGTTATATGTGAAAGAGAACCGCGAGCGGCTTTTCGCGTCTCAGTAGCCAAAGGAAGGAATCACCATGACCCGCGACGAACTCCGCCAGATTGCCGCCAACGGCCTGTGGAAGCAGAACACCAGTCTGGTCCAGATTCTCGGCCTGTGCCCGCTGCTGGCCGTCACCACCAACCTGGTCAACGGCGTCATGCTGTCGCTGGCCACGATCATCGTCATGGCCGTCTCCGGCGTGGCCGTAGCCAGCCTGCGCAACCTGATCCCGCACGAAATCCGCATCCCGGTGTTCATCCTCATCGTGGCTTCACTGGTCACGGTGGTCGACCTGCTGTTCAACGCCAACCTGCATGAGTTGTATCTCGTGCTCGGCATCTTCATTCCGCTGATCGTCACCAACTGCATCGTGCTCGCGCGCGTCGAAGCCTACGCCAACAAGAACCCGCCGCTGCAATCATTGGCTGACGGCGTATTCATGGGCACCGGCATGTTGTGGACGCTAGCCTTGCTGGGCGGACTGCGGGAGTTGATCGGCAACGGCACGCTGTTCGCCGGGATCGACATGGTCATCCCCGGCCTGCAGCCGCTGCAACTGCTGCCCGCCGACTACCCCGGCTTCCTGCTGGCCCTGTTGCCGCCCGGCGCCTTCATCGTACTCGGCTTCCTGATCGCCTGGAAGAACTGGATCGAGGCCCGCGCCGCGGCGCGTCAACAGCGCCGTACGCCGTCGCAGCCGGCAGCGGCCGCTTCATGAACGCCGCGCAGCGCTGCGCCCTTTTCGAACGCCTGAAGGCGACCAATCCGGCGCCGACCACCGAACTGGAATACGCCACGCCGTTCCAGTTGCTGATTGCCGTCATCCTGTCCGCGCAGGCTACGGACAAGAGCGTGAACATCGCCACGCGCCGGCTCTTTGCCGACGCACCGACGCCACAGGCCATGCTCGCCCTCGGCGAAGACGGCCTGGCCGAGTACATCAACCGCATCGGCCTCTTCCGCACCAAATCGAAGAACGTCATCGCCACCTGCCGCCAGCTTCTCGAAAAGCACGGCGGCGAGGTGCCGCATGGCCGGCTGGCACTGGAGGCCCTCCCCGGCGTGGGCCGCAAGACGGCCAACGTGGTGCTCAACACCGCCTTCGGCGACCCGACCATCGCCGTCGATACGCACATCTTCCGCGTCGCCAATCGCACCCGCCTGGCCACCGGGAAAACGCCGCTGGCCGTCGAACTCAAGCTGCTCAAAGCGGTTCCCGAAAACTTCAGGCAGGATGCCCACCACTGGCTGATACTGCATGGGCGTTACGTCTGCAAGGCGCGCAAGCCCGAGTGCTGGCGCTGCGTGATTTCTGACCTGTGTGAGTTCAAGGAAAAATCGAACAATCCATGACCCTAGCCACCGCGCTTGTCACCGGCAACGACCCCGAACCGCAACTCGCCGAAGCCGCGGTCGCGCAGGCGATGGCCAAATCCGGACTGGCGCATGCCGAAGGTGTATTGCTTTTCCTGACCCCCGAATTCTCCCGCCATGCCCAGGCTATCGTCACGACAACGGCCCGCCGGACGCAATGCATGCAGGTCGCGGGAGGAATCGCCTCAGGAGTATTCACTGAATCGGGCTGGGCGATCGACCGGCCGGCGGCGGCAGCGATGGTTCTCGGCGGTCGTTTTTCGCTCGGCTACTCCGACCATCCCGACGAAGGCGTCCTGAGCTATGCTGGCAGCAACATTCCCCCGGTCTGGAGCGTGTCCGCGCGACGATTCGGCGGTGCTTTCGGCAGCACTTTCGCCGTACGTTCCGCCGATACGAACGCCATTGTCTGGCAACAGGCGCGTTTGGCCGGCGACACCGGCTGCAGCGTCCAGTTGCATGGTGCCCGAATCGACTTCGGTATTTCGCGTGGCTGGCAGCCGTTGGCCGAACCGCAAAGGGTCGAGCGCAGCCAGGGATACGACGTACAGCAAGTGGGCACTACGACTGCACTGAAAAGTCTCGTCAAGGTTCTTCCCGACGTTTTTCGGCGCGAGCCGGAACGGCATCTGCACCAGATCGTCGCGCTGCTTGGCGATGCCGACGCCTTTGCGGAAGAGACAATCCTCACGCCCGCAGCCGTCATCTCCGCCAATGCCGACGGCACCATGACCCTCGCCGAACGGATCGAACCGGGGCGCCAACTGGCCTGGGCCATTCGGCTACCGGAAACGGCCGAGGCCGACATGCGGGGAACCGTCGAGAAGCTTGCCCAGGAGCAGAAGAAGCACAATTTCCCGCCATCCGGCGCGCTCTTGTTCTCCTGCATCGGCCGCGGTCCGTTTTTTTACGGGGGCGAGGACCGTGAACTGAAGGCATTCACGGATCGTTTCCCCGGCCTGCCGACCATTGGCGTCTATGGCACCGCGCAGATCGCGCCACTCGGCAACCGGGCTGGATCAGTTAACAGCCAATTCCAGAACAGCGTCGTCACGGCGCTCATCACCCCTCGAACCGAACACGAACATGTTTAACCCCTCCCGCGAACAGGTCCGCCAGTTCTTCTGCGAAGCGTGGCGCAAGCACCGTGAGCGGCTGATCCTAGAAGGCGCCGAAGCCACCGCGGCCGACCTCATCGCCGAACATCCGGAATATCACGCCCTGCTGGAAAACCCGCAAGCCGCCATCGAACAGGAATTCACTCCAGAAGGCGGGCAGATGAACCCCTTCCTGCACCTGTCGCTGCACCTGGCCATCGCCGAGCAGGTCAGCATCGACCAGCCCCGGGGCATCAAGGCCGCCTACACCGCCCTGCGCCAGCGAATGGACGTGCACGGCGCCGAGCACGCGATCATGGAATGCCTCGGCGAAACGCTCTGGCGTTCGCAACGGGAAGGCAAACCCATGGACGGTGAAGCGTATCTGGAGTGCATCCGGTGCCAGGCAGGGCGCTGATTCGGCCTTTCCAGAAAAAAACATTGACCCCGTCAGCACGCAACGCTATTCTCCTTCGAACTGACATCAGACAATTTGACAATCTGACAAAGAAAACCAACCAATGCAACCAATCGCCCGTGTATCCCAAACCGACCTGGTGGTGAAGGAACTCACCAAATACTTCCAGACCGACGACATCCGGGAAGGCGACAAACTGCCGACGGAAATGGTCCTCTGCGAGCGCCTCAAGGTCGGCCGCTCGACCGTGCGCGAGGCGGTCAAGGCGTTGCAGGTCATGGGTTACGTGCAGATAGAGCCGGGGCGTGGCGCCTTTCTCAAGCGCAAGAACCTCGACACGCCGGTGCAGGGTTTGCTCTCATGGCTGGGCAACCGCAAGGCCGAGGTCGCCGACATCATCGAGGTGCGCATGCAACTCGAACCTTTGGCCGCCAGGCTCGCGGTCGAACGCGGCACGAACAACGAAATTGCCGGAATCGACACGATCCGCCAGGAATTCGAATCCGTGCTCGCGGCAGGATCGTTCGACGCAAGCATGGGGGAACATCTCGGCGCGCTGGATGAAAGGCTGCATGCCGCCATCGCCGAGGCCTCGCACAACCCGCTGTTGATCCACCTCAACGCGCTGGTCACCGAGGCGTTCAAACAGTTCCGGGCACACAGCTTCAAGGTCGAGGCGCATGCCAGGAACGCCGTTTCGCCGCACCGCAAGATCGTAGCGGCGCTGCAAAAGCGCGATGCCGCTGCGGCACAGCGCTGCATGAAGGATCACATGTTCAAAACGCTGGAGGATATTTCGCTGGGCGCAGGTAAGTAAGCCACCCCGCTCAAGGGCGGTGTTGGTCGTTTTCTTGATAATTCGATCGCAAGGAGTGTCAAATGAGGAAGCTGATTCGTGCCGCCTGTTTCACCGCCATCGCCTGCCTGGGAACCTCGCTGGCCCATGCCCAGGCCGTGACTCTCAAAGCCTACGTACCGACCAATCCGACGGCGGTGCCGACCAAGGCGCTGACGCTGTTCGCCGAGAACGTCAACAAGGCCGCCGGCGGCAAGCTGAACATCCAGGTATTCCACTCCGGGCAGTTGGGCAATGACCGCGAGGCGATCGAATCCACGCGCATGGGCACCATCGACATCATGTTCGCCGGTACCGGCGGGTACTCGAGCTTCTACCCCAAGGCCAAGATCTTCGACCTGCCCTTCCTGTTCACCAACGCCAAGCAGGCGTTCGAAGTGGTTAACGGCCCGGTCGGCGAGGAAATCTTCTCGGGATTGAAGGCGTTCAATCTGGTGTATCTGGCCACCGGCGACAACGGCATGCGCCACATCAGCACATCGAACAAGGCGATCAATACGGTCGACGACATCAAGGGCCTGAAAGTCCGCGTGCCGGAAATCGACACCTACGTGGCCTTGTGGAAATCCTGGGGCGCCATCGTCACCCCGATGCCGATCACCGAGTTGTACATGGCGCTGAAGACCGGCGTGGTCGACGCGCAGGACAACGCGCCGTACCACACCGTCGCCAGCAAGGTCTACGAGGTGCAGAAGCACTACTCGATGATCAATTACATGTGGATGGGCCTGACCATGGTGGCCAACGACCGGGCCTGGGCGAAAATACCCGATGACCTGAAGAAGGTCGTGAAGGAGGAGGCGCGCAAGATGGCGGCCTGGTCGTTCGATGAAATCGAGCGCGACAACGTCAAGGCGATAGAGACGATGAAGGCCAATGGCACCACGTTCAACATGAATCCGGACCGCGCCAGCTTCATGAAGAACATCGACGCCTTCTACGCCAAGTACGAGGGACAGCCCTGGTACGACAAGGCGCTGGTGCAGAAGTTGACAAAGAAGTAACAGCGTCGAGAAACACGACGTCCGTCGTTCCGGCGAAAGCCTGAATCCAGCAACGGCACCCTACTGGGCACCGGCTTTCGCCGGTGTGACGGACTGTTTGCGCAGCGCTGCCAGTCCTATTTCTCCCGGAACCCATCGCATGCCTTGTCTGCTCCACCTGAAACGCGGCATTTCGGTCGCCGTGCGCACTATCCTGGTG
>CAZCJW010000150.1:0-2105 GCA_964499185.1 uncultured Propionivibrio sp.
TCATCAGGGTGTTGGCGGTGAGCGCGCCACCCGGCATCGGGCTGAAGATGACTTCAGTGTCGAGACCCAGGGCTTCGGGTGGGAATTCGTAGTCTCTCAGACATTCCTTGGTGACGTTGTTGGCTTCGATGATCTTGTCGATGTCGATGTCGAGATCGTAGTCGGTGCCTTTCAGCACGTGCCACAGAGAGAACAGGTCAGGCTGGGCGGTGCCGCCGCTCAGGGGCGCGCGGCCGACGCACACTCCGTCGCAGCCAGCTTCGATGGCCGCGATGTACTGCGCAATGCCGGTGCCGCAGGTTTCGTGGCTGTGTATGCGCAGTTCAATCTTGTCGCCGAGCAGTTTGCGCGCCTGCTTGAAGGTTTCATGCACCTTGCGCGGGTTGGCCGTACCGGAGGCGTCCTTGAAGCAGACGCTGCTGAAGGGCACCCCGGAGTCGAGAATCTGGCGCAGGGTCTTGGTGTAGAACTCGGCATCGTGCGCGCCGGCGCAAACGCGCGGCAGTTCCATCATGGTCACCACGACTTCGTGTTCCAGCCCGGCGTTGGCAATGCACTGACCGGAGTAAACGAGGTTATTGACGTCGTTGAGCGCATCGAAGTTGCGGATGCGCGTCATGCCGTGCTTCTTGAACATGCGCGCGTGCAGGTCGATCATGTCGGCCGGCTGCTGCTCGAGGGCGACGACGTTGATGCCGCGGGCCAGGGTCTGCAGACGGATGTCCGGACCTGCCGCCGCGCGGAAGGCGTCCATCATGTCGAAAGCGGATTCGCCGCAGTACAGGAACGGTGACTGGAAGCGCGCGCCGCCGCCGGCTTCGAAATGGGTGATCCCGGCCGCCACCGCCGCCTCAACCGCCGGTATGAAATCCTTGGTCAGCACCCGCGCCCCAAAGATGGACTGGAATCCATCCCGGAAACTGGTGTCTTGGAAAAGTATCTTCTTGATCATCGTGAAGCTCCAGGTTTAAAGAAAAATCGGTGTCGATAGCGCGACCGAATCCTGTGGGCGCTGATCGGAAATACGAGAGGAATGGCATCGGCCCGGCAAATTCATGGCACGCCCATGTGGCGAAGCCAACGCGCAGAAGCCGGAAAAAATGGCTGAAAATTTCAGCGATCGAAAAATGGAAAGCGTGCAGAAGGGGGAAGAGATTCCCCTCGTTAATGATGCGCTGATTGGTCGCGGATTCGTCGTTCCGGCGAACGTAATCCAGGAAATCAAAGGGCGTCCCGAAATTCGGACGTCGGCATGTCTCTGCCTTTGCGAGCAACCCGTTGACAGCTGTGGCCCTTCCGACACTGGCCCACTCAGGTGCCATTTTTGGATGGTTGCTCGCTCGCTTGCTGCGTTCCGCCTGCACATCAACGTCGTCCAAGACTATTCGGCCCAATCGCCACCTGTCGGCACCGTGCCGACATTCTCTGGCCGCCTCAACGCTCGATTCCCGGTATTCCGGAATCGTTTTTCATCATTCGAGAGAATAACGCACGATGTGCAATTAAGTTTATTTAAACTTTTTTAACACAACCGAAAGCTTTTTATAACCAAAAGCTTTCGGTTCGCTGGAAGACAACCTTTACGCGTTGCAACTCCATTAGCCATTCTCGATGAAGGCAAGAAACTCCTGCGGCGAAAGATTGGCCAACCCAAGATTTTCCAACGTGCGTCCGTTAGACACGAGATCACGGTCAAGCAGCAGGTTCCCGAGATCGCAGATCGTTTTCATGATCCCGCAGGAAACCCCGAACTTTTCGGCAATCGAAATGATGGGGACCAGGCCCGTCGGAATGTCTTCGAGAATGTAACGGGTATCGACGCGTTTCTGCCCGGCGATTTCCCAATAGGCCTTGTTCAGACGAACCGTTTCCGAGAGCGTCGGCGCCTCGACACCGTACATGTCCCGGTACATTTCCAGAACACCCGGCAGATGGAGTCCGACCGCCTCTCCGACGGCCACGCGCTCCTTGTCCAGACGTTCAACCAAGGCGCCGATCGTTGGCGTAATGCCGTCCATGTAATATTTCCAGTCCCACTTTGACTCGATCAGCGAGGCGTTGAGCAGGGAGGGTGTCGGATGCATGACGGCGTTCAGGTTGGTCAA
>CAZCJW010000150.1:2205-7672 GCA_964499185.1 uncultured Propionivibrio sp.
GCGAGGCGTTGAGCAGGGAGGGTGTCGGATGCATGACGGCGTTCAGGTTGGTCAAACTGGTTTCCAGCACGTTTCTGGCGGCGTGAATCTCCGGGAACGCTTCGCTCAAGGCGGCAATCGTTTCCGTCGTTCTAGAAGCCGGGAGCACCCCGACCGCCAGCGACTTCTTGATCCCCTTGATTGAAACCTCGCCATGGCTTACCAGGCGGGTGGCGTAAAGCAGCGATTGTGCTTCGCACAGGGTGACCGCGCCCCGCTCGACGCCCTGCTGCATGAATACCTGATTGAACTCGAGGGCACCTAGTGTCGCGCCCGGATGGACAAAAACGATCTGGCCTTTCCTGAGGTGGGGCGCCATGGCCTTGGCGATATCGCGATGAGCCGTGGCTGGAGCGATGACCATGACGATGTCGGCGCCGCTCACCGCCTTGCCCATGTCGGTGGTCGCAAATTCGACCGGCCCGAAACCTTCGATCACGCCGCCCACCTTGATGCCACATTGCTTGTTGATGGCGGCCATCGATTCTTCAAAAATGTCATAGATACGAACCGGGTAGCCAAGCATGCCCAGGTGACCGGCAGCCGACTGCCCGCCGTTGCCACCTCCGATGACGGCCCATGTGCGTTTTTGCGCGGAAGACATAAAACCCCCTGAATTTCTGTTCAAATGTTGGACAATTACCTATGAAAAAATGGCCGGGCGCACGTTCACCCGGCCGGGAGGGCTTATTTCTTGGTGATGCTGTCGAAGAGTTCGACGCCGTAGTCACCCTTGATCTGCGGCCAGACGGTTGTCTTCACCTTGTCGGCAATCGCCTTGAGCTCGGCCGGCGTGTACTTGACGACTTGCGTGCCGTTCTTGGCAAGATTTGCCTCGTACTCGGCCGTTTCGTTGGCGGCTACGGCAAAGCGGGCTTTTTCCATGGCCAGGCCTGCGTCATCAAGCACCTTCTTGTCCGCCGCGCTCAGTTTCTTGTAGGCATCCAGACTGACATAGAGGAACCACATCTCAAGGTGGCTGTTGAGCGGCAGATAAACCTTGGTCAGATCCTTGAACGTCGACCAGTAACCTTCAGCGCCCGAGCCCATCGCCCCATCGACGATACCGGTTTGCCAGGCAGTGAATGCTTCTGAGAAAGCGACCGGCGTCGCCTGGAAGCCCAGCGCTTCGGCGGTCTTCTCAAAGGACTTGATGCCCGGAACACGAACCTTCATGCCCTTCTTGCCGGTCCCCTTGGGGTCATCCGGCATCTTCGACAGGGCCACACCGCCAAAGTACTTCGGATACAGGCCGAGCACCTTGATGCCCTCCTTCTCGAACATCTTTTCGACCGCGGTCATCAACTTGCCGCCACGCGCAAAAACGACCGGAATCTGGTCGAACGTTTCAACCAGGTAGGGAGCCGTGACGATACCCAACCCCTTGGTTACATTGGTGCCGGCCGGCGCCAACTGCATTTCGACGTCGCCCAGACCGACACGCTCCTGGACAACGGTATAGTTGCCGAGCGAACTGGACGGATAGAGCTTGACCTGAATCCGGTTGCCGGTTCCCTTGGCCACCTCTGCCGCGAAGGCCTGCATGTCGACATCTGTCGGCGTACCCAGTGGCCGCGGATGGCCCAGTTTGAATGTCGTCTGCGCGCACACGGCGGATGTCGCCATGAAAAGCGCCGTTGCGAGTGCCATCCCTAATTTGCTCATTTTCATTGAAAACTCCTTGAACACATGAACTGCCCGAAAAAAGGAAACCGGAACCGCATTCCCCGACTATTGAACCAACCCCGCCATGCGCGGTAACCACAACGACAGATCCGGCCAGTACGTCGTAACAAAGACGACCGGCACGTAACCAAAGATCAGGAAAATCATCGTCGGGCCGAGAATGTCCTTGAACTCGCACTTGCCGACGCGCATGCCGAGATACAGGATGCTGGCATACGGCGGGGTCACGCCGCCCATGGCCAGGTTGACGCCCATGATGGCAGCGAAGTGGATCGGATCCACGCCAATGGTCTTCATCAGCGGCAGCAACAGCGGCGCGACAAGGATCATCCCGGTAATGTCATTGACGATCATGCCGACGATGAAGAGAAGCAGGTTGACCATGATCAGGATGTAGAACGGATCGGTAGTAATCCCCATCACGATGCTGATCAGTGCCTCGGGAACTTTTAGCAGGACATACGTCTGGCTGAGCATCAGGGTGAAGAAGATCATCGTCAGGATCGACCCGATCGCCTGCCCGGTCTCGATACCCAAAGGAACCAGCTTCTTGCCTGACAACTCCTTATAGACGAAGAAGCCGATCGGCAGCGCCACCACCGCGCCGACCGCCGCTGCCTCGGTCGGTGTAAATACGCCGCCGTAGATGCCGCCGAGGATAATGAAAGGAAGCGACAATGCCGGTATAACCCAGAGCGTCGCTTTCGCGTTCTTGGCGCGCTGTTCAGCTCGAGGCAGCTTTTCAGCAAGTTTGAGATCGAACTTGCGCGCCCAGATGAAATTGATTGTGCAGAAGGTAACGATGACCATCAGCCCCGGCCCGACCGTCGACAGGAACCCGGCCAGAATCGACGTTTCGGTCACCCAACCGTAGAAAATCATGACGATGCTGGGCGGTATCAGCAGTCCGAGGATTGACGAAACGGTAACGAGTGCCGTCGCGTATCCGCGCGGGTAGCCCATCGCCTCCATGCGCGGAATCAGGATCGGCCCGGTAGCGGCCACGCCGGTAAACCCGGAACCCGAGATGGCACCGATCACGCCACAGGTGAACACGGCCACAGCCCCCAACCCGCCCCTGATTCGCCCAACGAAGATATCGACGAAATCCAAGAGATAACGGGCGATACCGCTGGCGCCGATCAACATGCCCGCCAGGATAAACAGCGGACTTCCCAGCAATACCAACCCAATGGTCTGGTTGAAGCCCCAGAGCATCATGCTCTTCATCGACGCGCCGCCAACCAGCGCCATGAAGCTTAGCGCTCCGGCAAAACACCACGGCAGCGGCACGCTCATCATCAACAGGAAGACGAGGATGAGCACATCCAGCGCAACAATTGTCAGCATATCCATTGCTTTTTTCTCCCTGATTATTCGTGTTTGGCTACCGCAGCACGGTATTCGTTGATCCGGTCGATCAATTCGACGATCGAGAAGAAAACCATCAGGGCGCAGCCGATGAAAATGGCGCTTTCGCCAAAAAACATCGGGATATACAGCAGGTCGCTCTGCTTCCATTTATCGAGCGAATAGGAGAAAAACCAGAATGCCCAGTAGGTCGCCCAACAACCGATAATGACCGAGAGCACCATGCGCACCAGCCTGAACAGCGCCAGACTTTTCTCCTTCTTGATATACAGCACGAGTACGCCGCAATCGATGTGGTTGCGCGCCTGGGAGGCCATGCTGCCCCCGAGGAAATACAGCCAGATGGCAGGGAAGAGCAAAATCTCTTCGATCCCCATCAACGGCAGATGCAGTACATAGCGAAGGATGACCTGAGCAAATACAAGCAACGGGATGATGACCAGCAATGCCAGGACGATGTAATTCTGAATGGCAGAAATAATCCGGACTGGCACGCTGTTCGCGAGACTTTTCATAAAACCCTCCTGTAGATTGAATCTTCTTTTTTGACTTATTGTCGGACAGCTTTTCGGATAAATCAAGAGTTTTGGGGAATATTTTTTCGATATTTTGATTATTTGTCCTACATTTGGTTGATCAACAAAGAGGCCGCCGGCATTGAGAGAGAGAGATCAGCTCCGGTTCGCTGAAATTGTGCGAGTTACCAGTTAACCTCCGCAACGCCCTGCCAAGGGGGAAAAACGTCAGACTGACGGATACTGATCCCTGTCCCTATTTCGCCAATCACGGGGCCACGGTCTTGGCAAGGCATCGTTCGATCGACTCGGTATCGGACGGTCTCACCAAGCGCTCGACTTCCCGACCGTCTTTCATGAAAATCAGGGTCGGCCAGAGTTTGACGTGGAATGAACGCCCGAGAGCCTTGCCCTTGCCGTCCTCCACCCAGACGAACTGAACGCCGGGATACTTGCCCAAGGCCGCCGCGACCAGCGGCTTCGCTGCCATGCAATAGCCGCACCAGGAGGCGCCGAACTCGATCAAGGCCGGTCCTTTTAGCGCGTCAATGTCTTCCCGCGCCAGTTCCTTCGCTTCTTGGAACGACAGCATGATGACCCCCTTCAACTGGATCTGATCTGGTTTCTTACGCCAGCACCGAACGCATTTCGCGGGCCAGCACCTCAAGCTCCGGCAACACCCCGGAGTACCTCTCATGGATCGACTTAAACGCTACCGCTTGCGGATCGAAATCCTGGTACAGCCATTCGTAGTGCGCTCCGGCAAGGATGTTGCTGATGTAGACAATGTCGGCCAGCGTCTTCGGAATGTCCGGCACTGAACGCGGATGATCGTGATCGACAGACGCCTGCACAATTTCCTCGGGCAATCCAAGCGTGCCAAGCAGGGTCACGCCGATGCCTTCGTGCCACTGCATGATGAGATGTTTGACGGTCTCCGGTCGCTCCCGGAGTTCCGCATACTGCGTGGCACGGTAGAGCATGTAGAAGGCGCCCAGATCGTGCACTAGTCCCGCCAGCAGCGCTTCTTCCGGATTGATTCGCGTATAGGTATGCGCGAGAAGGCGCGCTCCCACAGCGCTACGGATGGAATGATCCCAAAGCGCACGCGCCACGTGCGAATACGCAGCCATGTCCTTGGCATGAAGAATCTGCGTCATGGCGACCGCCAGCGCCGTCGCCCGCACCACATTCAGCCCCAGTCGCGTAATGGCCGATGGCAAGTCGAGAACCGGCTTGCCCTGGGTGGAATAAACCACCGAATTCGCCAGGTGGATCAGCTTGGCAGCAATCAAGGGTTCGACGCTGACAATTTGAGCAATATGGGCAATGGTCAGGTTCGGATTCTGCAGTTCCTTGCGTAAACGCAGGACGGTATCGAAACAGGTCGGAAACACCACCTCGCCTGCCAATTCTCTGGCGATATCCTCAAGCATCTGGAAGCGCTGTGCCGCCAGTTCTTCACCCACCTTGTCCTTGTCTGCATGCTGATTCATGGTTACACCCGAAATCCTTTGTACCTCATGCCGGGAGAATACTATGGCAATAGCGATCATAGCAGTCCGGCAATGAAAACTGCCCCGAAACATCGAATTTCGTCACCGCCCG
This sequence comes from uncultured Propionivibrio sp., assembly GCA_964499185.1. Taxonomy (GTDB): domain Bacteria; phylum Pseudomonadota; class Gammaproteobacteria; order Burkholderiales; family Rhodocyclaceae; genus Propionivibrio. Next base: position 7,425 of record CAZCJW010000150.1, read on the forward strand.
ACCGTTCGGTTTTCCGAACGCAATCTGCTCAAATAGGACGGAAACCAGAACGGCGGATCACGATAGAGAAAACTATTTATTAATATTCAATGTATTACAGGAACAGATACGCTGGCACGCTCCGTGCAAAGAATAAAGCACCGCAGACAAGTGGCGCGGCAACAGGCCGCAACCGAAAGGCAGGAGTCCAAATGAACAAAACGACCTATCGAATTGAGAAGGATTTTCTGGGCGAGAAGCAGATTCCG
>CAZCJW010000151.1:0-7624 GCA_964499185.1 uncultured Propionivibrio sp.
ACGTCGAGGCCGCATTTTCCAGCGCATCGCGCGCTGCCGCAAGCGCCTGCTCGCGTGCGACGCGGTGATCGAGCGCTTCCTGCAGCTTCGGCTCGAGATCCTCGGCCTGCATGGCTACCGCGTTTTCCTCGCAGCGAACTAGTTCCTCGACGATGCGGTCGATCTGTTTCTTCGCCAACGCGCGGTTGTTACCGATCTCCTCGATCTTGCCGCGACATTCGCGCTGGGAAAACTGTGCCTCGCGCAATTCCCGCTCGACGGCATTCACCTGTTCGCGCTCGTCGCGCAGGGCGCGCTCAGCCTGCTCCAGGCGTGCCAGCGCCGAGCCCATCACTTGCTGCAATTCGCGAATCTGCTCGCGCTGCGCTTCGATGGCCTCGTCGGCGACGAACAACCGCTCGTTCTCGCCTTCTTCTTCGGCGGCCATTTCCTCCAGACTCGCATCAATCTGCGCCTGACGGTCACGGAATCGATCCAGCGCCTGTGCCAGTTTCAGCGTCTCCACCTGGATGGCATGCGCCTGTTCCTGCAAGTCGTCGAGATGCTTGCGCGCCGTCTGCAAGGTGTTCTGCGCATCGGCCATGCGCGTTTCGATCTCGGCCAGACGCGTTTGCTCCTGCTCTACGCGATCCTCCAGACGGTCGATGACGCTACCCAGATCCTCGATTTCGCGCTGTCGTTCGAGCAACCCGTGTTCCGCGGCGTCCGGGGCAAAAAAGGTGACACTCTGCCGTGTCACCACATCACCGCCCGGCGTAACACAGCATGCGGAGTCCGCCAGGCTCTCCCGGCGGGCCAGCGCCGCCGCCAGGTCGGGCGCCGTTAGCACGTTACCCAACCATCCGTCCAGAATGGACGCGAGGCGGGGATCATCGCACCGGATTTTCGCCCGCAAACTTCCGTCGTTCGCGGCCGACGACAGATTCTCCAGCGGCAACAACAGGGTCAGCTTGCTTCCCGGACGATCCTTGCTCCACGCCGGATCGACGATCTCGGCAGGCAACGCACCGAGCCGCTCGCGCAGGATGGCCTCGACGGCATCCTCCCAGCCCGCTTCGACGTGCAGCGATTTCCACAACGGATGACGGTTGTCGATGCGATGCCGATGCAGCCAATCCCCAAGTTTACCGTCAGCCTGCACCCGCTTCTGCAACTGCTCCAGCGCTGTCCGGCGGGCATGCACTTCGGCACGTTCCTTCTGGGCATGCTGGACCTGCAACAGGATTTCCCGGCGTTGCTGCTCAAGCTGAGGGAGTTCCTTCTGGTGCCTGACGACCTCTTCTTGCGCGTCGGCGATGCGCCCCCGCAATTCGGCGAGAGACTCCTGCTTGAACTCGTACTCGGCGCTATCCGGCACCGGCAGCGCCTCGCGTTCCTGCTGCAGCCGCTCACGGCGACCGGCAATGATCTGCAACGAACGCTGGGCATGACCGCGATTGGCGATCTCGACCTGCAGGCGCTTGTCGGCCTGCGCCAGATCGTTGCGCTGTCGATTGACTTCATCCTGCGCCTCGGCGTGGGCGTCTTCGGCCAAGGGCAGACGCTCCTGCTGAGCCGCCAGGCGCATTTCGCCCTGCTCGACGCGTTCGTCTGCCAAGATCGACAATTCCTGCCAGCGCTCATGCTCGGACTCGTGTTTCTCGATCTGTCCCTGCCAATGAACCTTGTCATCGCTCAATTGGACCAACCGCGACTGGTACTCATGCTGCGACTCGCGGCGATGGCGAATCTCCGCTTCCAGGCGCGCTACTTCCGCATTGGCGGTGAACAGTTCGCTCTGCGCGTTGTGCAGGCCGTCGCTGGCCGCAAAATGGCTCTCGCGCGCTTCTTCCAGGCGTGCCTCGGTTTCCCGCAAGGCGGCGGTCTGGCCTTCGAGCTGGTTGATCGCCTGTTCGATCTCGCGCGCCAATCGCTCGCGCTCGGCTTGGGCCTCGTTCCGGCGCAACAGCCAGAGTAATTGCTGCTTGCGCGTCAGTTGATCGTTGAATTCCCGGTACTGCCTGGCGATGGCCGCCTGCCCTTCCAGGCGCTCCATCTGCGAACCGAGTTCAGTGCGAATGTCCTCGACGCGTGTCAGATTCTCGCGGGTATCGGCCAACCGGCCTTCCGTTTCCTTGCGGCGTTCCTTGTACTTGGTGACCCCCGCCGCTTCTTCGAGGAAAACGCGTAACTCATCCGGTCGCGCCTCGATGATGCGCGAGATCGTGCCTTGCCCGATGATCGCGTAGGCGCGCGGCCCGAGGCCTGTACCGAGGAACAGGTCGGTGATGTCCTTGCGCCGAACGTGCAGGTTGTTGATGTAGTACTCGGACTGGCCGTTGCGTGTCAGGACGCGCTTGACCGACAACTCCGTGTATTGCGACCACTGCCCGGCGATGCGCCCCAGCGAGTTGTCGAAGACCAGTTCGACGGACGCGCGGGACACCGCCTTGCGCGTTCCGGAACCGTTGAAAATCACGTCCTGCATCGACTCGCCGCGCAACTCCGAAGCCTTCGACTCTCCCAGCACCCAGCGCACGGCGTCCATCACGTTGGACTTGCCGCAGCCGTTCGGACCGACGACGCCAACCAGTTGCCCGGGCAAGGCAATGGTTGTCGGGTCGACGAAGGACTTGAAGCCGGCGAGTTTTAGTTTTGTCAGACGCATCAAGCAGAACGCAGCCCTTGAGGCTGCGTAAATAAAGTGACGGTAACCGCAGTATGACGGCGCACTGGCGTATCGGGGCGCCTATAATATCATTTTGTTTGTTCCAACCGTTTGAGCCATGACGACCCAGCCGACCAAGACCCTCGAAACCTTCCCGAATCCTGCTCCACACCGCGATTTCCACATCCACATGGAAATCCCCGAATTCACCTGTCTGTGCCCGAAAACCGGCCAGCCGGATTTTGCCACGCTGATCGTCGACTACATCCCGGAAAAGACCTGCGTCGAACTGAAGAGCCTCAAGCTCTACATCTGGTCTTTCCGCGACGAAGGCTGCTTCCACGAGGCCGTCACCAACCAGATCCTCGACGACCTGGTCAAGGCCACCAAGCCGCGTTTCATGCGCGTGACCGCCAAGTTTTTCGTGCGTGGAGGCATCTTCACCAATGTCGTTGCCGAGCACCGCAAGAAAGGCTGGAAGCCTGAACCCAAGGTCGACCTCGCCGATTTTGCCACGCAATCCAACACGCGAGGATAAGCGCCATGACAGAACAGGACACCATGCAGGCCCAACTCGACGATGAAAATCTCGACCGTCTTGAATTCCTCCTGGACGACCCGGCGCTCGAAGAAGCCATGCGCCTCGACGAACTCCAGGGTTATTTGTGCGCCGCCCTCTCCGGCCCGCAACCGATCCCCGAAGACGACCGTCTGATCGACATTCTGGGCGGCGACGACGCCCTGGATAGCCCCGCTGGCCAGGAAGCCGCTGCAATCATCCGGCGCTTCGCCCAGGCTCTCGAGGCCGAACTCGCCGCCGGCAATCCCCCCGTATTGCTGCTCTACCCGAAAGAGGAAGGCGACGACAGCCCCAGCGACTACCTGCCGTGGTGCCAGGCCTATCTGGCCGGAGTCGACCAGGCCGAGGACGACTGGTTCGAGTACTTCGAGGAAGACGACAGCGAAGACGCCGAGGATCAGGTCAATTACCTGGACGAGCGCCTGTTCCCGCTGATGGTGCTCACCGGCGAGGCGGAAGCCGCCGCCAAGGAACACGGCGAAGAATGGCCACAAGGCGACGAACGTGCAGCAATCGAACAGGAGTGCGAAGAAGACCTGCCGCAGGCGGTCACCGATATCTACCGATTCTGGATCGCCAAGCGAGGCCTTGACCCCATCCGCAACCACGAGCCGAAAATCGGTCGCAACGACCCCTGCCCGTGCGGCAGCGGCAAGAAATTCAAGCAGTGCTGCGGGAAAGACTGAAACCAGCGACACACGCTCAAGAGTTTCGTCATCCTGGCGAAAGCCGGGATGACAGCCAAGCCCCTACCCCCCGTTTTTCCTGATCCGGGACAACTCGTCCTGTGCTCGGTTGTTGCGAGCCGCGTCCGCCAGTTCCTTGTCCACGATGGTCTTGCCGATGGGCGCCAGTGCAATTCCCGCCAGCTTGAGGTGCTGAACGGCGAACGGGATGCCGATGATCGTCACGAAGCACGCAATCGCCGACATCACGTGCCCGATGGCCAGCCACCAGCCGGCAAGCAAAAACCAGACGATATTTCCCACGACACCGAGGCTCCCCGTTCCCATATCCCTCTCTCCCGAGAGCTCCTCCCGGTCGATGGCCTCCTTGCCGAACGGAAAGAACGTGAAGTTGCCGATCACGAAGCACGCGCGGCCCCAGGGAATACCGATGATCGACACGAAAGCCAGCACACCGGCCAGCCACCATCCCAGCCCCATGAATACGCCACCCAGGATGAACCACAGGAAATTGCCGATTGCGCTCATTGATATTCTCCGTTTCTCGGTTTCTTGACGCCACGATTCCGTATTCCATACGATCCGGTGTCTAAAAGCAAAAAAGCATCTTTTTGGCGGCATCTTCCATGGCTCGCGAATCAATGACTACCATGTCGTGATCGTCGGCGGCGGGTTGGCCGGGCTGGCGGCGGCGATCCGCCTCCGGCAGTTGTCCTCGGAGATCAGCGTCTGCCCGACATGGACAAACGACAGGTGTCGGTCGGTTTCGTCACTGGCCTGGGTTACGCTAATCGCTATTTGTCGCCGTTCGAAGAATTTGAGCGTCTCAAGACACACCCGGCGTTGCGTGTTTTTCTGGAAGGCGGGGAACACATCGCCTACGGCGCCCGCTCGATTACCGCAGAAGGGCTGCAATCGCTGCCCCGGTTGCAGATCAACGCCGCCAATTACATTGACCACAAGGGCTGCGACATCAAGGACCCGACCCAGAAAATCGTATGGGTCATGCCGCAGGCGGGCGAGGGGCCGAATTACTCGGACACCTGAAATCAGGGACGTTCGCCCTCTTCGGCGCGCTTGAGCTTGTCCTGCGAGGCATTCGTCGCGGCGTCAATATTTGCCCTGACGGCATCCAGCGACTCCTTGCCCCGCTTCGCCTGTTCCGTCTGAAGCTTGGCCACGCCTGCCGCTGTTCCGGAGGTCTCCACGCCGCATCCGCCGAGCATGATTGCCGCAAGCATCAACAGGTAAGCGGCAATCCCGCTGAACCAGCGGTCCATTATTCAGGACTCGAGGGCGACGACGATCGAGTAGATTTCGTCGCCGGAAGCGGCGACGACTTCCGCCACCGTACTCTGATCAAGCCCGAGCGCCGCTGCGGTATTGGCAATCGGTATCACGCGCGCGTCGAGTTCGTTGAACGGATCATGCCGTGGAGACAAGGCGCCGGCAATGAACAGAACGTCGCCCAGCGTCGCTGGTGGCATGGTTTTCCCGTACTGCTTCGAGGCGAGCACGGCGTCTACGACCGAAGCTGGCAGGTTGAGCTCGCCAAGCACCATCCGCGCCGCACGCTCCGCCAGATCGTTGATGGTCATTGCCAGCGCCTCTGGATTCTCGAGCAGTTCAGGGTAATCAGCGGCTTGCGACAAAAGGAAGAAACGACCGAGATCATGCACGATGCCGGCAAACATGGCTTCGTCGGGATTCAGGTTCGTCATCTTCTTGGCAATGACATAGGCCAGTGCAGCCACGTTGACACTGCGTTCCCACAGGCGGTTGGACAGATTGCGGGTGCCGCTGTGACGCTGCGACTGGCGCAACTGGTTCATGATCAGCACCATGGCCAAGGCCTTGATCGGATCCATGCCGACCCGCACGACCGCCTGCCGCACATCGCGAATGACTTGGTTCGTCGGGTTCATCGCCACGGAATTGGCGAGCCGGATCACCTTGGCTGACAGCAGTGGTTCCGAAACCACGATCTTGGCCAGTGTAGCCAGGCCGATATCCGGATTTTCCACCGCTTTCAGCACACGCCGGCTGGCGTCGAGGCTGGTCGGAAAAATAAGTTCGCCAACTTTTGCGGCCGCGAACGCTTCACGGAATGCCAGGGAAACACGAGGAATCGCTGGGCTCACTTTAGGCTCCTTTTCGCTCGCATGATCACTTCGTCATTCTAAACTCAGGCGGGCGCTTTTTGGCCGCTCAATCGAGCGCCTTCGTCAGCGCCGGGACAATCTCGAACAAATCTCCGATCAAGCCGAAATCGGCCACCTGGAAGATCGGCGCTTCCAAATCCTTGTTGATGGCCACGATGATACGGCTGTCCTTCATCCCCGCCAGATGCTGGATGGCCCCCGACAGTCCCACGGCGATATAGAGCTGCGGCGCGACGACTTTGCCGATCTGCCCGATTTGCCCGATTTGCAGATCGTTCGGTACGAAGCCCGCATCCACGGCCGTACGGGTGGCGCCCAGCGCTGCGCCCAACTTGTCGGCCAGAGGTTCAAGCACGGCATGGAAATTTTCCCGGCTGGCCAGCCCCCTTCCTCCCGTAACGATGATGTCGGCCAAAACCAGATCCGGGCGCCCGGACCGAATCAGGTTGCTCGATATCACGCGGCTTCTTTCAGACGCATGGCCGCTTCCACGGCGATCTCGTCGAACGGATTCATCGACATCCGGAGATTGTCCGTCTCGACGCCGGAGCTATCGGCCTTGACGCGAACCTTGAGGTTGTAATCAATCACCCGCTTTACGGGAACGAGTACTTTCAACACTTCTCTCCGCTGAAGGATACGAGTCACTCTCGTATCGGCTACCAACCGAAAATCCGGACGAATGGTTCCGGCTAGAAAGCCATCGGCGGGATTCTAAACGAAGGCATAAACGACAAAGACGGCCGCAGCCGTCTTTGTCGTTTGAAAAGCGGTACTGGAGAAATCTATTTGGCTACGATGTCCCGGGTATCGCGGGCAATAACCAGTTCCTCGTTGGTCGGCACCACCATCACCTTGATTGGCGAATCGGCCGCTGAGATCACCACTTCCTGGCCGCGCACGTTGTTGGCTTCCGTGTCCAGCTTGATGCCAAGCGTGGAAAGCCGTTCAACCACCGAAGCACGGAATGCGATGTCGTTTTCCCCAATGCCGCCGGTAAACACGATAGCATCGACACGCCCGAGTTCGATCGCGTAGGCGCCAATGTATTTGAGCGTGCGGTGACGCAACACGTCGATCGCCAACTTGGCGCGGATATTCCCTTCGGAAGCCGCCTTCCACAGGTCGCGCATGTCCGAACTGACCCCGGAGATACCCAGCAACCCGGATTTCTTGTTGAGGGCATTGTCGATATCCGCAAAGGACATGTTGACGTTGGCCGCCAGGTAAGTCGGGATGCCGGCATCCACATCGCCGCAACGCGTTCCCATGACGATGCCTTCCAGGGGAGTCATTCCCATACTGGTGTCGTACGACTTCCCCTCCCTGACCGCGGTGAAGGAGGAACCGTTGCCCATATGGCAGGTGATGCAGTTGAACTGATCCTTGGCGATGCCCAGGATCTGTGCAGCGCGTTCCGAAACGAAACGATGGGACGTACCGTGGAAGCCATAGCGGCGCACATGGTAGTTTTCATACCATTCGTACGGCAAGGCGTAGATATAGGACTCCGGCGGCATCGTGGCATGGAACGAAGTATCGAAAACGC
>CAZCJW010000152.1:0-7614 GCA_964499185.1 uncultured Propionivibrio sp.
GGCAGCCCGGCCGCCAACATCCAGGATCCGACGACGACCTGCGGCGCCAAGCTGGTGCCGATCACCGGACCGGCGGTGGACAAGCTGGTCAAGGACTATCCGTACTTCGCCACGGCGACGATCCCGGGCGGCATGTATCCGGGTAACCCCGACGCGGTCAAGACATTCGGCGTGATGGCGAGCTTCGTGACTTCGGCCAAAGTGCCGGATGCCGTGGTTCATGCCATGGTCGCCGCCGTGTTCGACAACTTCGAGGAATTCAAGAAACTGCATCCGGCATTTGCCAACCTCGATCCGAAGGACATGATCTCCAGCGGCATGTCGGCGCCGCTGCATCCGGGCGCCGTCAAGTACTACAAGGAAAAGGGCTGGATGTAATCATCCCGGCAGGTGATGTTGAAATCACCTGCTGATGGTCGGACGGCTCCCTCGGGGAGCCGTCTTGCGTTCTGCAGTATTTAGTAGAGGGAGTTTTTCAGTGAGCGAACCAAAATCAAAACAGTTGGAACTGACCGAAGAGCAGATCCAGCGGCTTGTCGAAGAGGCCGATACCGGCGGCCGCAAGCCCAGTGGGTTGGCGGCCAAGGTCGTGATGTATGTTGCCTTGGCCTGGTCGCTGTTCCAGCTGTGGGTTGCTTCCCCTCTGCCGTTCTCGCTCGGGATATTCGTGCTCAACGATACCGAGGCACGCGCGATTCACCTGGCTTTTGCCATGTTCCTCGGGTATCTGCTCTTCCCGCCGCTCAAGAGTTCACCCCGCAAATACATCCCGATCCAGGACTGGATTCTGGCCATTGCCGCAGCCTTCTGTGCCGCGTATCTCTTCCTGTTCTATGCACAGCTGTCCGCGCGTCCCGGTCAGCCGATCGGCCTCGATCTGGCGGTGGCCGTCACCGGTCTGGTCCTGTTGGTCGAGGTGACACGGCGTGCCGTCGGTTCACCGATGGCGATCCTGGTCGTGGTGTTCATCGCCTATATATTCCTCGGCGCGCACATGCCGGACCTGATTGCCCACAAGGGGGCGTCGTTCAGCAAGGGCATGTCGCACCTGTGGTTGTCGACCGAGGGTGTGTTCGGTGTGGCGCTCGGCGTATCCTCGGGGTTCATCTTCCTCTTCGTGCTGTTCGGCGCCCTGCTCGACAAGGCCGGCGCCGGCAACTACTTCATCAAGTCGGCGCTGTCCCTGCTTGGGCATCTGCGCGGCGGTCCGGCCAAGGCGGCCGTGATCTCGTCGGCCCTGACCGGGGTGATTTCCGGCAGTTCGATCGCCAACGTGGTGACTACCGGCACCTTTACCATTCCGCTGATGAAGCGCGTCGGCTATGCGCCGCACAAGGCGGCGTCGTTCGAAACGGCGGCTTCGGTGAACGGGCAGATCATGCCGCCCGTCATGGGAGCCGCAGCGTTCCTGATGGTCGAGTATGTCGGCATTCCGTACGTGCAGATCATCAAGCACGCCGCGCTGCCGGCGATCATCTCCTATATCGCCCTCTTCTACATCGTGCATCTGGAAGCCTGCAAGGCCAACATCCACGGGATTCCGCGTACCAACGTGCCGCCGCTCAAGCAGCGCCTGATCAACTTTGTGCTGATCACCGGAGGTATCGTGTTGCTGTCCAACGCCGTGTACTACGGCTTGGGATGGATAAAGGCGGTCACCGGCGGGGCGTCGATGATCATCACCAGCGTGCTGATGCTGGCGGCCTATATCGGCCTGCTCAAGTACGAAGCGGGATACCCCGAACTGCACCTGGATGATCCCAATGCGCCGATCGTTTCGCTGCCCGACCCCGGGCCGACGATCAAGAGCGGCCTGCATTTCCTGCTGCCCGTGGTGGCACTGATCTGGAACCTGATGGTCGAGGAGCTGTCCCCCGCCCTGTCGGCGTTCTGGGCGATCCTGTTCCTGGTCCTCATCCTGGTCACGCAACGCCCGATCAGCGCCTGGTTCCGTGGCAAGGGCAACCTCGGCGAAGAAATTCGGACCGGGCTCTGCGACTTGCATTCGGGGCTGGAAATCGGCGCGCGCAACATGATCGGCGTAGGTATCGCCACCGCCACGGCCGGCATCATCGTCGGCACGGTGACGTTGACCGGCATCGGCCTGGTGCTGACCGAACTCGTCGAGGCCATTTCCGGCGGCAACCTGCTGGCCATGCTGATGCTGGTCGCCATGGCGTCGCTGATCCTCGGCATGGGCATGCCGACGACGGCCAACTACATCATCGTGTCCACGCTGATGGCACCGGTGGTCGTTGAGCTGGGATCGCAGGCCGGGCTGATCGTGCCGCTGATCGCCGTGCACCTGTTCGTTTTCTACTTCGGCATCATGGCCGACGTGACGCCGCCGGTGGGCCTGGCAGCCTATGCCGCGGCGGGTATAGCCAGGGCCGACCCAATGAAGACCGGGTTCACCGCGTTCTGGTACAGCATCCGCACGGCGATCTTGCCGTTCATGTTCATCTATAACACCCAGCTGCTGCTGATCGGCATCGACTCGATTCCTCATCTGTTGATTGTCATCGCCTCGGCGATCGCGGCCAATCTGGTATTCGTTGCGGCCTCGCAGGGCTGGTTCCTGACGCGCAGCCGCTGGTACGAGACGGTCGGGCTGTTGTTCATCGCCTTCGCGCTGTTCCGCCCGGGGTTCTTCATGGATGATTATTTCCCGCCTTACGAAAAGGCGTCCGCCAAGCAGATGCTGCAGATCGTCGAGCAGGCACCGAACAACGGTCACTTGCGGGTCTGGATCGAAGGCGTCGACATGAACGGCCGGGACGTCAAGCGCGGGGTTCTGCTTGACCTCGGTGCCGCCGGTCCGGCGCGTCAGCGTCTGGACCAGTTCGGCTTGCGTGTCATTCCCAGCGGCGAGCAGTTCGATATCGTACAGGTCAAATTCGGTAGCAAGGCCGAGAAAGCCGGCGCCGAGCAGGGCTTCAAGATCACCGCCCTCGAAGTCGATACAGGAAACCCAGCCAAGGAGTGGTTCTACGTGCCGACGCTTGCGCTGCTCGGGTTGATTGTCCTGCTGCAGCGACGCCGCCTGGCCAAAGGCGCCTAGGCGCAGCAGCATCACTGCCGTTGTTCAGAAACGCTGCCCTCGGGCAGCGTTTCTGCTTCTGGAGGCAAGAAGAACTTCTTCCGGAGTGCGTCGCTTGCCGCATGGCATGCCGAGGCTGGCTGCGTCAAGGTATAATCTTCGTCTATTTTCAACGACCATCGATTCGTCCTGATGAATCCTTTCGACGGGGAATGAAATGGCAGCCGTGGCGATGAATACCGAAAAAGCGCGTTTCAACATGATCCAGCAACAGATTCGTCCCTGGGACGTGCTCGACGCGAGCGTGCTGGGTTTGCTGTCGGTCGTGAGGCGCGAGGAATTCGTGCCCGCTGCGCATAAGGATCTGGCCTTTGCCGATGTGGAAATTCCGCTGAAGGCCACTGCGCTGGCGGGGCAGAAGATGCTTGCGCCGCGGCTCGAGGCGCGCCTCCTCCAGGAATTGGCGATAAAGAATACCGATACCGTGCTGGAGATCGGTGCTGGCAGCGGCTACATGGCGGCATTGCTGGCGGCCAAGGCCGAGTTTGTTTACTCCGTCGAGATCGATCCGGACCTCGTTGATCTGGCCCGCACCAACCTGAAGAAGGCAGGTGTTGCCAATGTCAGTGTTGATCTGGGCGACGCTGCATTGGGTTGGGATCTCTACGCTCCCTACGACGCGATCATGGTTTCCGCCTCGATGCCGGTGTTGCCCGAATCATTGCTCCGCCAGTTGAAGGTTGGCGGCCGCCTGGTGGCTATCGTCGGCGAGGAACCGACCATGGAAGCGCAACTGGTCAAGCGTGTCGACGAGAACGCGTTCAGCACCGTCAACCTGTTCGAGACGGTGGTTGCGTCGCTGGTCAATGCGCGGCAGCCCCATAAGTTCTCCTTCTAATCCATCGGGTCACTACTGCGAGGCTTTTTCATGCGCCGGAAGCTATTGGCAAGTCGTCTGTCGGTACTGTCGGGAGTGTTTTTTCTTTCCGGGCAGGCGTTATCCGCCGATCTGCTTTACGTCTACCGCGAAGCGCTGGCCAACGATGCGCAATACGCGGCGGCCCGCGCAACGGTCGAGGCCGGGCGCGAGAAGTTGCCGCAGGGGCTGGCGGGATTGCTGCCGACCATCGGCGGCACGGCCAACACGGTGTGGAATGAAAACAAATACCGGGTCGATAACGGGGCGCAGACGCACAAGGAATACAACACCAACGCGTATAACGTCAGCCTGACCCAACCCTTGTTCCGCTGGCAGAACATCGTTCAGTACGGGCAGGCCAAGTGGCAGGTCGTCCAGGCCGAAGCGAATTTCGCCCAGGCGTCGCAAGATCTTATCCTGCGTGTTGCACAGGCCTACTTTGATGTCCTCTATGCGCAGGAGAACCTCAGGGCCGTGCGGGCCAACAAGCAGGCCATCTCGCAGCAACTGGAACAGGCGAAGAAAAATTTCGAGGTGGGTACGGCCACGATTACCGATACCCATGAAGCCCAGTCGCGATACGACCTGGCCAGCGCACAGGAAATTGCCGGGGAGAACGATCTGGAGGTCAAGCGTTATGCCCTGCGGGTTGTGGTCGGCAAGGATGTTGGGGAGCTCAACCGGCTACGCGCCGATGCCTCCCTGTCCGCCCCTCAGCCGGCCAGCATGGAAAAATGGGTCGAGGCTGCAGAGAGCGACAGCTTTTCGGTCCAGTCGCAACAGGCGGCTGTCGAGGTGGCCACCAAGGAAATCGAGCGCGTCCGGGCCGGCCATTATCCGACGCTCGACGCGGTGGCCAACTATGGCCAGAACAACGCGGCGCTGTCGTTCGCCGGGAATTCCAACCTGGAAACCGATGTGCGCAATGTCGGGCTGCAACTCACCATTCCGATCTTTCAGGGCGGTGCGGTCAATTCGAGGACTCGCGAAGCGATTGCCAATCGATCGGCGGCGCAATCCGCGCTCGAAAACGCGCGCCGTACGGCAACGCTCGGCGCACGCCAATCCTATCTCGGCGTGGTCAACGGCCTGGCGCAAGTGCGGGCTCTCAATGCGGCGCTGGTTTCCAGCACCAGTGCGCTGGAATCAAACAAGCTCGGTTATGAAGTCGGTGTGCGCATCAACATCGACGTGCTCAATGCGGAACAGCAGGTTTTCATTACCAAGCGCGACCTGGCCAAGGCCCGTTTCGACACCCTGCTTTCGCAGCTCAAGCTGAAGGCGGCTGTTGGTGCGCTGAGCGAGAGCGACCTTGAGCAGATCAATCCGCTGTTCGAGGCACCCTAATTCCGTTTCCGAAGTCGGCGCGTCTTCGCGTCACTGACGATTTATGGACGGAATGAATTCCTTGACCAGGGCGATCGTCCGGGCGGTGGCTCCGCGGTGTTCCTGGCTGAAACTCATGGCCGCCTCGCGCATATTCTGAAGCGCTTTTGGATCTGTCAATAACTTCTTGACGCATGCGGCGGCGCTTTCCGCGTCGGCGACGCGTTGCGCTGCACCGCAGGCCAGCGCGTCTTCGCTGGCCTGGGCGAAGTTGAAGGTGTGCGGTCCGACCAGCACCGGGCAGCCGCAGGCCGCCGCTTCGATGAGGTTTTGCCCGCCGAAAGGCAGCAGGGTTCCTCCGATCAGGGCGATGTCGGCCGACGCGAAATAAGCCGGCATTTCGCCCATGCTGTCGCCGAGCCAGACGCGTGTGTCAGGATTCGGGAAGCCACCTTCGCTGCGCCGGCAGAATGGCAGCTTGCGTTCGCTGAGCATCGCCGCCACTTCGTCGAAGCGCTGCGGGTGGCGTGGTACCAGCAACAGCAATAGCCCGGGCAAATCGAGTCGGGAAAAGGCGTCGAGGATGAACGGCTCCTCGCCTTCACGTGTACTGGCCGCGAGCCATACCGGCCGGTTGCTAAAAGAGCGGCGCCAGTCGGCCCCCAGTTGAATCTTCTCGGGCGCCGGTGAGACGTCGAATTTGATGTTGCCGGTAACGTGTACTTCCTTGGCACCGATTGTCTTCAGGCGATCTCCGTCCCCCGTTGTTTGCGCGGCGACGCAGGCAATCTTTTGCAGAACTGGCCGGATGAGTGGCAGGAAGCGCTGGTAGCCCCGCTGCGATTTGGCAGACAGGCGGGCGTTGACCAGTAGCATCGGGATTCCGTGCTGGCTGGCGGCGGCGATCAGGTTCGGCCATATCTCGGTTTCCATGAGCAGCCCGAGGCGTGGCTTGAAGTGGTCGAGAAAGCGGTTGCAGGCATCGGGGAGGTCATAAGGCAGATAGGCCTGGATCAGGCGCGGCCCGAATTTGCCGATCAACTCCTTGCCGACCGCGCGCCCGGTCGGCGTCATGTGCGTGATCAGCAGTGAATGATCGGGATATTCGTTGAGAAGCGCCTTGATCAGCGGCTCGGCGGCTCGGGTTTCGCCGACCGATACGGCGTGCAGCCATAGCAACCGGGCAGGGGGGAGTTGTGCATGGAAGCCATAGCGTTCGCCGACGTGCTGCAGATACTCCGGTTGCTTGCGCGCCCGCCAGGCCAGCCGGGCCCAGACGAGGGGCTGTGCCAGGTAGAACAGCATGGCGTAGATCAGGCGGATCATTAACGCAACTCCTGTGCAATGGCGGTGACAACTTCGGCTACGCCCGGTGCGCGGCCGGGGCCGCCAAGATTGCGGAAGTTCCGCGTGCCATGGACGCCGGTCAGTGCGGGGTCAGTGGTTATGTAGAGGGCGATGGTCGGAACATTCAGCGCCGTGGCGAGATGCACCAATCCAGTATCGACGCCGACGGCCAGCGTGGCATGGCCGATGACCGACGCCAGTTCCTTCAACGTCAAGGGCGGTGCGACTACTGATCCGGGGGCCGCGGCACCAATGCGCTCGGCGCGCTGCCGTTCGCTCGGGTTCCCGGATGGCAGCACCGGAATCGTGCCGCGGTCGACGAGGTGCCTGGCCACAGTAATCCAGTGATCTTCGCTCCACAACTTGTCGTCACGACTGGTGGCCGTCAACAGCACCGCATGGCGTTCGGCCTTCAGCCAGGGAAACGCGAGGTCGGGGGGGGCGATGCCGTAATCGAGCGGAAGGTCCACGGGGTATCCGAAAGCGGCGGCACTGAGCCAGCGATTGCGTTCAACGGCGTGGGCGTTGGGTGGTATGACAAAAGTCTTGTCATAAAAATAAGAGGCCAGGGGTTCGCGGGCGACTTCGGCAGCGTAGCCGTAACACCGTCCGCGGGCGAAGGAAGTAATGAGTCCGCTCTTGATCAGTCCCTGCGTATCGAGGACGGCATCGTAGGCTGTCTGGCCGAGGCGCTTCCTGAACTCCCGGATGTCGCACCAGGTGGCCGCGCAAAACAGAGACTTGCGCCAGCGGCGAATGGACACCGGGATGACATCGGCGATCGCCGGGTGCAGGCGCGGGATATCGGCGAAGAGCTCTTCTACGCACCAGTCGATAGTGGCCTCGGGAAACTGTCGGCGCAGGTCGCTGACGACGGGGAGGTTGTGGATGACGTCGCCCAGGGATGAAGTTTTGACCAGGAGGATGCGCATCGGCAGGTAGATAAGGCGCGCTTGCGAAAGGGCGCATTATACGCGCCGGA
>CAZCJW010000153.1:0-2486 GCA_964499185.1 uncultured Propionivibrio sp.
TCGGCCCCGTCAACCGGAACGCGGTAGTCGTCCATCCGAATCCCGTACTTGTGCACCTTGTCATACAGCGTCTTCTTGCCGATTCCCAGCGCCTCGATCACTTTCAGCGGTCTCCCGGCGTACTGTTTCAGCGCCTGCTCAAGCAGCATTTTCTCCACGCAGTCCATTTGCTGGGCGAGTGTCATTGATTGTTCCTGTGCGACTGACGACAGGCGCATCTCGTCGGTGAGCAAACCGAGGACGAACCGGTTGGCCACGTTCCGGAGTTCGCGCACGTTGCCGGGCCAGTCATGGGCCATCAGCGCACGCAATTGCGTCGCCATCAGCGTGGGCGCCGGGCGGTTGTGCTGTGCCGCAGCCTGCAACACGAAATAGTCGAACAGTTCGGGAATGTCCTCGCGGCGTTCGCGCAATGCCGGCAGTTGCAGCACGGCGACGTCCAAGCGATAGTACAAATCGCTGCGGAATTTCTGTTGCCGGCTCAACGCCAGCAGATCGGCCTTGCAGGCGGCAACGACGCGGACGTCGACCGGGATCGTCTCGTTTCCGCCCAGCCGCTCGAGACTGCGTTCCTGCAACACGCGCAACAGGCGCACCTGAAAAGACAGCGGCATGCTCTCGATTTCGTCGAGGAACAGGGTGCCCTGGTCGGCATGCTCGATCTTGCCGATGCGCCGTTTCTGCGCGTTGGTAAACGCGCCCGCCTCGTGGCCGAACAACTCGCTCTCCAGCAAGGTTTCCGGCATGCCGCCGCAATTGACCGCGACGAAACGATGCTTCTGCCGTTTGCTGTAGTCGTGCAGGCAGCGCGCTACCAGTTCCTTTCCGGTGCCGGTTTCCCCCAGCACCATGACGTCGGCCGACGTGTCGGCGAGGTTCTGGAGTTGTGCGCGCAACTGCCCCATGGCTGGGGACTTGCCGAGAAGGACCGATTCAATGCCGGCACGCTGCTGCAAGCGGCGCTGCAGATCCTGCACTGTCATGCGCAAGGCCCGCTTTTCCAGCGCCCGTGTAGCGACATCGACCAGGCGTTCAGGAGAGAACGGCTTTTCAACGAAGTCGTACGCGCCGGCGCGCATGGCGTGCACCGCCATATCCACGTCGCCGTGGGCGGTGACCAGGATCACCGGAATCTCCGGGTCGAGCTGCCGGACACGCTGCAACAGGTCCAAGCCGCTCATTTTAGGCAGTTGGACATCGCTGACAACGATACCGCGCAGGTCCGGTGTCAGGAACGGCAGCGCCGCTTCGGCCGTGGCGCAGGCCTGAACGGAGAAGCCGGCGAGTTCGAGCGTCTGCGTCAGGCTGTTGCGCACCGAAGCGTCGTCTTCGACATAGATGATCTGAACCCCTTCAAACATTCACCACTCCCCCGTTTTGCTCTTCGACCGCACGCTCCAGATCGAAGATGAATTCTGCACCGGCCGGACTGCTCTCGGCGCGCAACTGCCCGCCGTGCTCGCGAACAATGCTGGCGCAGATGACAAGTCCCAGCCCCAGCCCCTCTCCGGTCGGCTTGCTGGTGTAGAACGGCTCGAAAAGATGCACCTGCATCTCCGCCGGAATGCCGGGGCCGTAGTCTCTCACCCGCACCATCACGCGAGGCGACCCCGGTTGATCCTCCACGGCCACCTCGATACGCTTGTGCGTCACTTGTCGCAGGGCATCGAGCGCATTGCTGAAAAGGTTCACGAAGACCTGTTCCAGTTGCCCGGCGTCACCCACTACGTGGCATTCACTCTCCGGCAGCGACAGTACGACGCCCTCGCGCTCGAAGCGCTCCTGCAACAGGTGCCTCGCGCCCTGCACCGCCTGCCCCAGCGGCACCACGCGATACGGCGTGACCGTTCTCTTCGCCCTTCCCGAGAATACCTTCAGCTGACGCGTGATATTGCTCATGCGCGCCGCAATGTCCGCGATGTCGCTCAGGTTGGCATCGACCCGCGGCCATTTTTCCTGCGCGAGGAAGGCGCGGGAATTGGTGGCCAGCGCGCGCAAGGCCGTCAGCGGCTGGCTGATCTCGTGGGAGATCTTGGCGGACATCTGTCCGAGCATGGCCAGCTTCTTGGCTTGCAACAGTTCCGCTTCGGCCTGCTGACGCTCATGCATTTCATGAAGCAACTCCTGGTTCGCGGCCCTGAGTTCCTGCGTGCGGTCGGCGACGGTGACTTCCAGGTGATCGTGCGCGAGCTGCAGGGCATTCCGCGCCGCCATCAGTTGCCGCATGGCCTTGCGGCGATGGTGGAGGTACAGCGCCAGGAGGCCGAGGAAAGCCAGAACAGCGGTAGCGGCAAACTGGACCGCACGCACGTTGTCGCGGATCTCCGCCGGGTTGGACAGCAACACGACGCGCCACCCGGTGCTTGCCAACAGGCGGCTATGGGCCACGAACTGGGCCGGCGGCTCTTGCTCCGGGCCGGGCAGGCTGACCCACAGAGCGCCCCGGCCGATCGGAAGGACGTCGGTGATTTCAAGCGGAGCAATCT
>CAZCJW010000153.1:2586-7598 GCA_964499185.1 uncultured Propionivibrio sp.
TTGACGGACATCAGGCTGGGCAGATCGGCATGCCGGAGCAGCTCGCTCTCCAGCGCCGCCACATAGAGATCGAGCTGGCGCGTGGCCAGATCGTCAAGACGCGCAAACTCGTTGCGTTCGCTCCAGGCCTGTACCTGCAGGAATACGAACACGCCCGCTGCTCCAAGCAACAGACCCAGGAGCCAGGTACTCGACAGCAGCCATCGCCAGATGCCGTCACGCGGTTGCTTGAGCGCATTCAAGTGATATGTCCCCGATGCCATGCAATTTGAGGAAAGAACGCATAGCTTACTCGACTCGACGCACCTCCGAGCGATCAACGGTCAAGCCGCAGGTAAGTGAAGCGCGCGACGATTCAGACGTCGCATCCGGGAGGTATACTCGGAAGCAGCTGTCTCGCGACTCACTCCTGCTTCTCTTCCGGACGATCCAAACCATGAAACGTTCACCCTTCTCCCTAGCCGCGTTCCTGGCCTGCCTGATTGCAGGGCCCTCACACGCCGAAGTGATCAACATCGACAACGCCGAACTGGCCCGCCTGACGGCAAAAGGCGTGCCGGTCATCGACATCCGCACGGCCGGCGAATGGAAAAGCACCGGCGTCATTCCGGGCAGCAAGCTGCTCACTTTTTTCGACGAGAAGGGCAATGCCAACCCCGCGCAGTGGCTCGCCTCGGCCAAGGGTATCGCCACACCGGACCGACCGGTGATCCTGATCTGCCGAAGCGGCAATCGTACCCGGGCAGCCACGCAATTTCTTTCTGAACAGGCGGGCTACAAGACGGTTTACAACGTGAGCAGCGGATTGAACGGCTGGCTCTCGGAGAAAAGGACGGTCGTCCCGGCAACGGCGACGATGACTTGCGCACCGGGCCTTCCTTGCTGAGAACCGCCGATCCGGGCTCCTCGTTTTCGGAGCTGCTCGCCCAGCGGCCGTTCGTCCTCTTCTGGCTGGCCCGCCTGTCCGGCACTATCGCCAACCAGATGCTGATGGTCGCCGTGGCCTGGCAGATGTACGACATCACGGGCAGCGCCTGGGATCTTGGGCTGGTCGGGCTGTTCCAGTTCGTGCCGCAACTGGCGATGACACTCCCGGCTGGCCACGTCGTCGACCGCCTGCACCGTGGCCGCGTCTTCGCCGCCTGCATGATCGCCCAGGCATTCGTGGCGCTGATTCTTCTGTCCGCTATTCCCGGCGGTTTCGCCACGCGCGGGCTGATGCTCGGCGTATCGATCGTGTTCGGCATCGCCCGCGCGTTCCAGCAGCCGGCGCAGCAGGCGCTGACCCCGCAACTCGTGCCGCCGGCCTTGCTGTTGCGCGCCATCGCTCTGTCCACCAGCGGTGTGCAGACGGCGGTCATCTGCGGACCGGCGCTCGGCGGCGTGCTGTACACGGTGGGCGCAACAACGGTATATAGCACCGGAACCGTCCTGCTGCTAATCGCCTTCGGTCTCACCCTGGCCGTGCGTTACACCCATCAGCCGTCGCATTCGGCCAACACGCTGCGCAGCGTCTTTGCCGGCGTCTCCTTCGTGTGGACCAACAAGGTGCTGCTCGGCGCCATGTCGCTCGACCTGTTCGCCGTCCTGCTCGGCGGCGCCACCGCCCTGTTGCCGATTTTTGCCCGCGACATCCTCGACACCGGGCCGGTTGGTCTCGGACTATTGCGTTCTGCCCCGGCAGTCGGCGCGCTCACCATGTCGCTGGCCCTCGCCCGCTGGCCGCTGCAGGAACGGGTTGGCCACCGCATGCTGGCCTGCGTGGCCGCCTTCGGCGTGTGCATGATCGTCTTCGGACTTTCATCCAGCTTCACGCTGTCGCTGCTCGCGCTGGCTGTTTCGGGCGCGGTCGACAACGTTAGCGTGGTCATCCGCCTGACCCTGATGCAGCTCGAAACGCCCGACGAGATGCGCGGCCGGGTGGCCGCCGTCAACACCATCTTCATCGGCGCCTCTAACCAGCTCGGCGAATTCGAATCGGGCGCCACCGCCGCGCTGTTCGGGCCGGTCGGCTCGGTCGTGCTGGGCGGCATCGGCACGCTGCTCGTCGCCGCGTCCTGGATCAGGCTGTTCCCCGATCTGGCGCGGCGCGACCGGATGAGATAACGGGCATCACCCCCGCCAGCACAACCGCGCTTCGAAACCGCCACCGGTCCGGTTGGCCAGTTCCAGCGTGGCACCATGCAGTTCAGCGATGCGGCTGACGATGGTCAGTCCGAGTCCGCTGCCTTCGGCCGTAACCGACGCGCCACGATAGAAGCGTTCCATCAATCGCGGCAACTCATCCGGGGCCACTCCCGGTCCGTTGTCGCTGACGCCGAGCACCAAAGCGTCATCTCTGTTCCGCAGGAAGACGGTGACCTCGCTTTCGTCCGGCGAATACCGGATGGCGTTGTCCAGCAGGTTGCGCAGAGCAACCTCCAAAAGATCGGGGTCGCCATCGACGGACTGCGAATTATCCGCCAGGTCGAGAGCGATCCGCGCATGCGGCACCGCATCCTGCACTCCCGCGGCGACGCGCTGCGCCAGTTCGACGAGATCGATCGATTGCTTCTGCGGCAGTTGGGCCAGCGGGTCGAGGCGGGCCAGGCGCAGCATCTGCTCGACCAGGCGGGTGGCCCGGTCGAGCCCGGCAAGCGCCTGAGACAGCGCATGATTGCGCTTTTCGTCATCCGGACTAAGCAACGCCACCTGCGCCTGAATGCGCGCGGCCGCCAGCGGCGTACGCAATTCATGCGCGGCATCGGCGGTGAAGCGACGCTCGCTTTCCAGTGAATAGCCCAGACGGAACAACACACGATTGATCGCCGCCACCAGCGGCTGTGCCTCTCTCGGTATGTCGCGTCCGGCCAGCGGCGTCAGATTATCGGAGGAGCGGGTTGCGACTTCGGACGCCAGATCATCGATCGGCTTGAGTCCACGCCGCACCGAGAAGTAGATCGCCATCAGCAGCAGCGGAAAGATAAAAACCAGGGGCTGTACGGTCTTGACCGCGATTTCCAGCGCCTCCTTGTCGCGTTTCGGGATCGATTCGGCAATCTGCACACGATATATCCCATCGGCGGATTCGAGGATCAGGCTGCGCCAACGTTCTTCCCCCTGCATTACGTTGGCGTAGCCAAGCGTTCCGGCCAGGGACGTCGTCGGCGCATGAGCCGAGCGCACCAGCACCGTTCCGCTCGCTTTGCCGATCTGGTACTCAAGAGTCAGATGGTTGCGCCGGGAACGCAGGCCGCGAATCCCGGCAATCCGCTCAGGCAGGTCGATGAAATGGTCTTCGCCGAGCTGTGCCTGCGCGAGGACCAACTGGGCGGTTTTCGCCAACTGGTCGTCCATCAGTTCCTGGACCTCGTGGCGTGCCCGGCGATAGCTGAATGTAGAGGCCAGGACAAGAATGGCCAGCGAAGCCAGAGAAACCAGGAGCAGTAAGCGCCAGCGCAACGACGGTATGCGGCCGCTATTCAACGAACCCGGCATTAGCTGGCGTCCCCCAACTGGTAGCCGAGTCCGCGCACGGTGCGGATGAAATCGGCACCGAATTTCTTGCGCAGGTGATGCACGAATACCTCGACCGTATTGCTGCCCGTTTCCTCGCCCCAGGCGTAAATGCTCTCTTCCAGTTGCGCGCGGGTGCGGATGTGGTTCTTGTGGCGCAACAGATCGTCGAGCAAAGCGTACTCGCGGGCCGACAGCGCCACGCCCCGGCCGTTGAATGTCACCTGCCTGGAGGCCGGATCAAGCACCACACCGCCATGTTCTAGGGTCGGCCTGGCTTCGCCGGCCGCCCGCCGGACCAGCGCGCGCAGCCTGGCCTGCAACTCCGCCAGATCGAACGGTTTGGTCAGGTAATCGTCGGCTCCGGCGTCCAGCCCGGCAATCTTGTCGGCGCTCGAATCGCGCGCCGTCAGGATCAGGACTGGCAGGCGATTGCCGCGTCCGCGCAGTTCCTTCAGCACACTGATCCCGTCCCGCTTGGGCAAGCCGAGATCGAGAACGCAGGCATCATAAGGATGATCGAGCAAGGCCAACCGGGCCTCCTCGCCGTCACGCACCCAATCCACGGCGTGTTCCGCCAGCTTCAGTCCGGCAAGAACGCCGTCTCCCAGTATTGCGTCGTCCTCGACCAGCAGTATTCGCACGTTTGCCTCGTAATTACTTGGCGTCTTTATCCAGCTTCGCCAGCAGCGCCTTGATCTCCTGCCGGCGCCCATTGTCCGCCAGTTCGCGGCCTGAACGCGGAGCGGCCTTTAATGCCTTCTCCAGGTATTGACGCGCTTCCTGGAAACGATCCCGATCGTAAAGATACTCCCCATAAAAGAAGTTCGGGTCAATCCCGTCTGGATTGATGGCCAGCGACTTTTTGAAATAGTCCTCCGCTCGCGCCTTGTCGCCAAAGCCGATCGGCCAGCCGGGCACCTTGGCGAGAAGCGTCGCCAGGCTCGTGTAGGCCGAACCACCCAGCGCCTTGTCGTTGATCTTTAACGCCTCTTCGAAACGAAGCTTCGCCTCCTTGGCCAGCGACAGCGCCCCCAGTCCGCCCCGCGCACCGGCCTCGCTGGAAATCACGATGCCTTCCCAGATCAGCGCCTCCACCAGACCGGGGTGGCTTTCGACGATCTGCCGGGATTTCTGCACCAAGGCCTCGTACTGCTCGGCCTGCTGCTTTTCGGGGGTGCGGTATTTGATTTCCGCCCATTGGTCCTGGATCGGGCGGATGATTTCCTCGGGCGTGGCGGCATGGACAGCGGCGGAAAGCAGCACGCCGAGCAAAACGGCAGCGGAAGTCTTGATGATCGAGCGCATGGTGAATCCTTTCACGGCGTTTAACGGGAATTGGCGTGGAGTTTGACGATCGGCAGCTTTCCGGCCAGACCACGGTCGATCAGGCCGGGCGCGAAACCATTCAGCCAGGCGAAGAAGCGTTCCGGAAAACCGATGTGCAGTTCCCGGGCGTTGCGCACCAGCGCGGCGACGATCTCGCCGGCCACGTCCGCGGCGCTGTCGCTCTGGCT
>CAZCJW010000154.1:0-7585 GCA_964499185.1 uncultured Propionivibrio sp.
GGTGCATTACTCGCAGGCCAAGACGATCTCCGCGACGGCCACGGCGACCGTGGAATTGGTGAAGGCGCTGTGCGAGGGGCGGGCCGTCGAGGTGTGCGCGCAGTATGCGCACCGCGGCGAACTGGGCATTCATGGCCCGATTGGCAACCGGCTGATTCTGGAAGGCGCCGTGCGCCGGGTGGTGCCGGGCGATGATCTTTCCGACGAGGAGATCCGAATGCTGCAGGAATGCGGGGTGCGGTGCAGCAACAAGATACGGGAGTGGGTTCGTGGTGGATGATCTTGTTCTTCACGTACTGGCGATTGGTTTGCACGATCGTCCGGGTGCGGTGCACAGCGTGGCCGAGGTCTTTTCGGGTCGCGGGCTGCAAATGGAAGCTTTCCATGGAACGGCGGATAGCCTGGGGGCGAATGGTCATGCGCAGGCCTTGATTTTGTTCCGGGCCAGCGACGAAAGGGCTCATTTCGTGGCTCGCGTCTTGCGTCGGCTGTCGAGCGTCAGTAGTGCGGAACTACTCGGGCTGGACGACCCGCGTCTGGTTCAGTCGGTCCTGATACAGCGCATAGACGGGAATACGCCGGAAGGGGTTTGCCTCGTCGATCTGAACGACGGCGTCGCGCTGGCCGCCGGTGCCCCCGCGGCGATGCAGTCCTGGCTGGCGTCGCCCTGCGCACCGCGCCGCCTGGGTGCGGTGCGAATCGATCTGATGCAAGGGGCGTAACGATGAGCGACGAAAAGGCAAAAATGCTCGCCGGGGAGTTTTTCGATCCGGGCGACCCGCAACTGAAGGCGGACCGGCTGCGCGCCCGTTCGCTGTGCCAGGAGCTGAATGCCCTGTCTCCGGAAAGGGCCGAGGACAAGGCTCAACTGCTTGCCACCTTGTTCGGCAGCACGGTCGCCGTAACGGTCACGCCACCGTTTTTTTGCGATTACGGCTACAACATCGTTCTCGGTGAAAACGCCTATTTCAACGTCAATTGTGTCGTTCTCGACGTGGCGCGGGTGCAGGTCGGTCGCAATACGCTCTTCGGTCCGGGCGTGCATATCTATACGCCGCTGCATCCCCTGTCTGCTGAGGAACGGCGCAATGGATTGGAGCGGGGGCTTCCGGTGGTGATCGGCAATGACGTGTGGGTCGGTGGCGGGGCGATCATCTGCCCCGGGGTGACAATCGGAGACGGCTCGGTCATTGGTGCCGGAAGTGTCGTGACCCGGGATATCCCGCCGGGGGTCCTGGCCGTGGGCAACCCATGCCGGGTGGTTCGCACTCTGCAGGCATGAGCGACGAGGGAAGGCAATCATGGAAATGAAACGCATCAATTCCGGAAAGCTGCGCGCGGTGGGATATGACCCGCGCGCGCGGACCTTGCGGGTCGAGTTGGATAACGGGAGTGTGATCGAACACACGGGTGTCGGAGACGAGGTCTGGCGTCGGTTGTCGACCTCGGGGGCGGCGTGGAGCTATTACCGGGACAACGTCGAGGAGGAATTCTCCGCGCGCCATGTCGGCACTTCCGCCGAGAAGAAGTCGAATCCACTCGACGATCTGTTCAAGAAGTAAGCCTGTTTTCGCGGCAACGCGGCAAGACTTGGGCAGGCTTGTGTTGACAAAATGTACATGAATTTACAAAATGAATACATGGCTCAGCACACACCCGAACAAAACGTCCTGCTCGACCAGCTCAAGCAGGTCGCCCACGGTCTCGGCGAAACCTTCGCGCCTTTCTGCGAGGTCGTCGTTCACGATCTGACCGATCCCGGTCATGCCATCCTGGCTATCCACAACAACCTGTCAGGCCGTGCGGTGGGTGATCCGGCGACGGAGTTGGGGTTGGCGCGCATCGCCGATCCGGCGTATCCGCAGGTTATCGCGAACTACGCGAACCAGTTTGCCGATGGGCGCCAAGCCAAGAGCACGTCGGTTGGCGTGAAGGATTCGAGCGGACGCTATGTCGCGGCCTTATGCATCAACGTCGATCTCACCCTGTTTCGCAGCCTGCAAAGCGTGGTCGGGCAGTTCCTGGCGGTCGATACGGGAGCCGCTCGCCGGGAGTCGCTCGATCCGGCAGGGGGTGACGCCATCCGGGCCCGCATCGATCAGTTCGCGGCGCGCTTGGCGACGACGCCGCGTTCGCTGAAGGCGGACGAGAAACGGGCGCTGCTCCAGGAACTAAAGGCCGCCGGGTTGCTGGAAATCCGCCGCGCCGTCGAGACGATCGCGGCGCATCTGGGTGTGTCGCGTGCCGCGGTGTATGGATATGTCAAATAACGCCGAATTGATGTTGCTCGACAAGGCAGCGGTTGAGACCCTGCTGCAACCGGATGACGTGCTGCGGGCGGTGAGTGAGGCGTTCGAACTGCACAGCCGGGGCGAAGGACGGGTTTTCCCGGTGGTGCGCGAGGCGTTGTCGACCGGTGGCGTATTTGGCATCAAGTCGGGTGATGTTCCGGTGCAGGGGTTGCTCGGCTTCAAGGCAGCGGGCTTCTGGCCGGGAAATCGCACCGTCGGCGGCGAGCCGCATCAGGCCACGGTGGTTCTGATCGATCCTGCGACCGGCCGGCCGACTTGCATCATGGACGGCAATGCGATCACCACGCAGCGCACCGGTGCGGCGGGTGGGCTGGGGTTGCTGCAACTCGCCCGGCCCGGGAGCCGGAGCGTGTGCGTTTTCGGTACGGGCGTTCAGGCGCGCATCCAGCTCGATTTTGCCCTGCGGCTGATGCCCTCGTTGCGGGAGGTCGGTTATGTAACGCACAGCGGGGAACGCGATGCGGCATTCGAGTGCTTGTTCGCCGAGCGATGCAATATTCGCCACTTCAACGACCGCAATGCCGCTGTCGCCGGCAGCGACGTGGTCATCACCGCGACACCCGGCAAAGGCGCCTTGTTCGATCCGGAGGCCGTGCAGCCGGGTACGCATTTGAACTGTGTCGGGGCCGACACCGCGGGCAAGCGCGAACTGCCGGACGGCCTTCTGTCGCGGGTACGCCTGTTTGTCGACGACGCTGGGCAGGCCCGGCGGATCGGCGAGTTGCAATGGGCGCCGGAAACACCCTGCACCGAGTTTGGCGACCTGCTCACCGGTCGATCGCGATTCGACCGGACCGACGCTGGGATCACCGTCTTCGACATGACGGGGCTGGCGCTGCAGGATCTGACCGTGGCGAGGATGCTTTTTCAGCGGGCCGGGGAGACGGGGGGCGGAACACGCATCCCCTGGCCCTGGTGATTTTTTTGACTTTCGGACGTTTAATCCATGAATACACCGACTCTTCCCGTCTTCGACGATGTCATTGCCGCCGCGGCGCGGATCAAGGGGCACGCGCATCGCACCCCCGTCATGACCTCGCGCACGATCAACGACGCGCTGGGTGCCGAAGTGTTCTTCAAGTGCGAGAACCTGCAGCGCATGGGTGCCTTCAAGTTCCGCGGAGCGTTCAACGCCTTGTCGAAGTTCGACGACACGCAGCGTCGCGCCGGCGTGGTGACCTTTTCCTCCGGCAACCATGCGCAGGCCATCGCGCTGTCCGCGCGCCTGCTCGGCATTCCGGCGACGATCGTGATGCCGCACGACGCGCCGGCGGCCAAGGTGGCGGCCACGCGTGGTTATGGGGGGAATGTGGTCGTCTACGACCGTTACAAGGAAGACCGTGAGCAGATCGGACGCGACCTCGCCGAGAAGCACGGCCTGTCGCTGATTCCGCCCTACGACCACCCGGATGTGATTGCCGGGCAGGGCACGGCGGCGTTGGAGTTGTTCGAGGAAGTCGGCAAGCTCGACGCATTATTTGCACCGCTCGGCGGTGGCGGGTTGCTCTCCGGGACGGCCTTGAGCACACGTGCGCTGGCGCCGGAATGCAAACTCTACGGGGTCGAGCCGGAGGCCGGCAACGACGGGCAGCGCTCTTTCCGTTCCGGCAACATCGTCCATATCGACACACCGAAGACCATTGCCGACGGCGCGCAGACGCAGCACCTGGGCAACATCACCTTTCCGATCATCCGGCGCGATGTCGACGACATCCTGACGGCGACCGACGCGCAGCTCGTCGAATGCATGCGTTTCTTTGCCGAGCGCATGAAGCTGATCGTCGAGCCGACCGGCTGCCTCGGCTTCGCCGCCACCCGCGAAATGAAGGTTGAACTCAAGGGCAAGCGCGTGGGAATCGTCATCAGCGGCGGCAACGTCGATCTGGAGCGCTTCTGCAGCCTGCTATCGGCGTGATGTGATAAGGTCTTTGCATGATTCCCGCCAACGATCTCCTGCTTTTCGCCGGTGCGGCATTCCTGATGGTTCTGACGCCCGGCCCGAACATGATCTACCTGGTGTCGCGTTCGATCTGCCAGGGGCGCAAGGCCGGCGTGATATCGCTATTAGGCGTCGTCTCGGGCTTTCTGGTGCACATGTTCGCGGCGGCGATCGGATTGACG
Source organism: uncultured Propionivibrio sp. (assembly GCA_964499185.1). Classification (GTDB taxonomy): domain Bacteria; phylum Pseudomonadota; class Gammaproteobacteria; order Burkholderiales; family Rhodocyclaceae; genus Propionivibrio. The sequence goes on from CAZCJW010000154.1 coordinate 4,434, forward strand.
GCGGTCTTTCTGGCGGTTCCGCTGGCGTATGAATTGCTCAAGTGGGCCGGTGCGGCCTACCTGATGTGGATGGCCTGGCAGGCGGTCAGGCCGGGGGCGCGTTCTTTGTTCGAGCCCAGGCAACTGGCGGAGGATTCACCGCGGCGGTTGTTCTTGATGGGCTTCGTGACGAATCTGCTGAATCCCAAGATCGCGGTGTTCTACCTCTCCGTGTTTCCGCAGTTCGTTTCCCCCGCGCACGGATCGGTGTTTACGCAGAGCATTGCTTTGGGGGTCACCCAGATCGCCGTCAGTTTCTCCATCAACCTGCTGATCACGCTGTTCGCCGCGAGTATCGCGGCGTGGTTTGCCGAAAACCCGCGCTGGATAGCGGTGCAGCGACATGTGATGGGGTTTGTGCTGGCAGGGCTGGCCGTGCGCCTGATCTTCGAGCCGAGGCGTGGCGCCTAAAAGCTTTCCAAAGCAAGAGTCCCCGGCGGGCGGGGACTCTTTGGACAGAGAAAAGCTCGTTGCGTTTCAGCCCCCGGCTCCCATCAGCGCAAGTAGAACGCCTCCAGCGACCACCGAGGCCACCTGCCCGGCGGCATTCGCACCCATGGCGTGCATGAGCAGGAAGTTTTCGAAGTCTTCCTCCTGAGCCACGCGCTGGCAGACACGAGCCGCCATCGGGAAAGCGCTGATTCCGGCCGCGCCGATGATCGGATTCACTTTCCCGCCCGAGATCCAGTTGAGGATCTTGGCGAACATCACGCCGGCACAGCCGTCCAGGGCGAAAGCCAAGAGACCGAGCACCAGAATGAACATCGTGCTGGGCTTGAGGAAGTCCGTCCCGACCATGGTCGAGCCGATGGCCAAACCGAGGAACAGGGTGACGGCGTTGGCGATTTCGTTCGAGGAAGCCTTGGTCAGCCGTTCGACGACGCCCGATTCTTTCATCAGGTTGCCCAGCATGAGCATGCCGATCAATGGCGTGGCGAACGGCACCAGCGTTCCGACGATGGCGATGACGATGATCGGGAACATGATCCGCGTGCGCCGGCTGATTTTCCGCGAACTGTAAGGCATGCGAATCAGACGTTCTTCCTTGGTCGTCAGGAAACGGATGACCGGGGGCAGGATGATCGGCACCAGCGACATGTAGCTGTACGCTGCCACCGTGATCGGGCCGAGCATGTGCGGAGCGAGAATGCCCGAGACGTAGATCGAGGTGGGTCCGTCGATGGCACCGATGATGCCGATCGAGGCCGCTTCGTTCTGCGTGAACCCAAGCAATAGTGCAAGCAGCAGGGTCAGGAAGATGCCGAACTGCCCGGCGGCGCCAAGCAACACGAACTTCGGGTTCTCCAGGAGTGGTCCGAAATCGGTTAACGCCCCGATGCCGATGAAGATGAGCAGCGGGAACATTTCGTTGCCTACGCCCATGTCGTACAGCACCTTAAGCATGCCGTCATCGGCCACCAGCGGGGAGAGCGGCAGGTTGGCCAGCAGGCATCCGGCGCCGATCGGTAGCAAAAGCAGCGGTTCGTAATCCTTGGCGATCGCCAGGTAGAAGAGGACAAACGAGACGCCGATCATCACCAGGGATTGCCAGGTGACGCCATTGACTCCCTTCATCAGCAGGCCGATCGTTTCTTGATCGATCATGGCTTACTCCTCCTTGAACTTGAGGATGGGGGAGCCATGATCAACGGACTGTCCGGGTTCGACATAAACGTCGGCCACCGTTCCGGCTTGTACGGCGCCGATCACGTTGTGCATCTTCATTGCATCGAGGATGGCCACTTGCTGGCCGCGGGTTACGGTGTCGCCCGGCTTGACGTTGATCTCGAGGATGACTCCCGGCATGGGAGCCGACTGTGTGCCTTTCCCACCGCCAGCCGTTTTGCGGGCTGCCGGAGCCGTAGCCGGTGTCGCGGCGCCCGGCGTGGTTGTCGATGCCGGGCGCGAGGTTGCCGACTTGCGGGAGGGAGCGGCCGCTTGGGCGGTGCTGGGCGCGAACCCCGGGGTGATAGTCGCCTCGTTGAGGTTCTCTTCGTTGGCCAGATTGACCTGATACGTTTCGCCGCCGACGACGACTTCAAAGTTGTCGGCGTCGACTTCCTGTACGTCGACGACGAATTCACGGTCACTGATGTTCAAGGTATAGCGTCGCATTATTTTCCTCTCGGCTGCCAGTTGTTGTTTTGCCGCGCACGGCCCGTGGCCAGCCAACGGCTGGCGTAGATCTGGCTCCCCGGCCAGACGGTGCGCACGAGTGGCGCCGCCTGGCGCCGCATGGTTTGTCGGTGTTTGTGGGTGGCCACAAGAATGGCCGCCACCAGGTCAGCCGGCATACCGTTAACCGTTGGCCGCTCGGGCGTCTGGGCCCCCACGGCGTCGTCGGCGATCGCGGCAATGCGTTCGGCCTCGACGGTGGCTTCCTGCGCAGTAACTTCCACTTCCGGTTCCTTGTCCAGTTTCAGAACCACCGTCAGCAGTAGCCAGAGCAGGGCCAGCAGGGCGAAGACCAGCCCCATGCCGAGCACTGTCATCTGTAAGCCCCAACCTATGTTCTCCATTGAAACCTCTCGTCTGTAGTAAATGTGGGATCTTTTATTTCCGATGCGGGCACACGACCGCTACACCGGACACAGACCGTGTTTCTTGGGCGGGTTCTGCTGGACCTTGGTGCGCAGGATCTCCAGGGCGCGCGCCAGCCGCGGACGGGTTTCGCGCGGTTCGATAACTTCGTCGATCTGGCCTACGTCGGCTGCCCGGTAGGGGTTGAAGAAGCGCTCGCGATACTCGGCGAGGAGTTCTTGCTCGCGCGCCTTCGGGTCGGCCGCTTTCTTGATCTCCTCGCGGAACAGGATGTTGACCGCCCCTTCTGCGCCCATCACGGCGATCTGGCCGGTCGGCCAGGCGAAGGTAACGTCGGTGCGCATTTGCCGGGAACTCATGGCGACGTAGGCGCCGCCCATGGCCTTGCGCGTGACGATGGAGATTTTCGGCACGGTGGCTTCGCAGTAGGCGTAGATGATCTTGGCGCCGTGGCGGATGACACCGCCGTATTCCTGGCCGGTGCCCGGCAGGAATCCCGGGCAGTCGATGAAGGTGACAATCGGGACGTTGAAGGCATCGCACAGGCGGATGAAGCGGGCAATCTTGTCGGA
>CAZCJW010000155.1:0-7551 GCA_964499185.1 uncultured Propionivibrio sp.
GGTCCTGGGCCAGGGCGGGAACAACCACAATGGCGGCCCACAGGAGCGCGATCAGTGTTTGGTATTTCATGAGTGACAAGAAGCCGGTTGTACAACGGGGTTACTTGATCCTGAACTTGAATTCGGCATGGCATTCGAGACACGGGATCTGTTCGTGCTCGATCGGTTCATGGACGCCGTGACATTGCAGGCATTCGATCGGGCCGAGGTGGCTGTCGTGCGGATTGATCTCCAGCTTGCCGGTTCTCTTGGCCATCTTTTCGTACGGGCCGTGACACTCCAGGCAGGCTTTGTGCGATGGGGCATCTTTCGGTTTTTCGACTTGATGGCAGTCTTTGCAGGCAACGCCTTGGTCGTGATGAACGCCCTTCTCGCGGAAACCGGCCGCTTCTGCGGCCGGCAAGACGGACAGCGTCAGCATCGCGATCATGGCCAGGAAGAGTGTGATTACGGAGAGCGTGTTCTTCATTCGAAACTTTCGTTGAGCGCAGGGGCGCGAGGCAGACGGTGGTCCGCCCGCGCCCCGGTGTAGCCGTTTGCTTACTTCGCCAAGCCAATGAACTTCAGGGAGTTCTCGGCGGCGATTCGCCCGGAGTTGGCGGCAAAACCCCAGGTTCCGCCAGCGAGCACGACGTCGTAACTGTCACCGTACATGCCGCCCGCGTCGTTACCGATCGCGTAAAGGCCAGGGATCGCCTGTTGCTTGGTATCGATTACCTCGGTCTTGTGGTTGATCTTGATGCCACCGAGGGTGCCGAGTGCGAACGGCACGGCCTTGAAGGCGTAGAACGGGCCTTTGCGGACCGGTTGAAGGTATTTGTTGCTCTTGACGAACAGCGTGTCCTGGCGCTGATCGGACATCTTGTTGTATTCGTCGATCGTGGACTTGAGCGCGGTGGGCGGGACACTGATCTGCTTGGCGAGTTCCTCGATGCTGTCGCCCACGAACACCTTGCCCTTCTCAACACCGCGCTTGATTTCCTCGTTCAGGCGGGTGAGCTTGGTGGCGACCGGGACCATGACGCCGACGCCGACGTCGATGCCTTTCTCGATCATATAGTTCTTGGTGTTTTCATCGATGATGACGAACATCACGCGGCCCGGCTGGTTGGCCAGGGCGTTACCGGCATAAGGCCACGAGAAAATGACGCTCTCGTCGCAGAAGCGCTCGCCGAGCTGGTTGACCCAGAGATACGGCTGGCGCGCGGGGGCGTTGAGGTGCGACTCGGGGCCCTCGCCCGGGATGCCGGGACGGTACAGTTGCAGGACGCCGGTGCCGAAGGAGTCGGCGCCGGCGGACCAGGCCATCTTGATGCCATCGCCGGTCTTGTTGATGCTGCCGACCGGCACGATGTCCGGGCCGAAGTCGGTGTACTTGGCCAGCATGTCCTTGTTGTTGATGAAGCCTCCCGATGCAATGATCACCGTCTTCGAATGGATCTGGATCGTCTCGCCTTCGGCGTTCTTGGCGATAACCCCCTTGACGTTGCCATCCTTGACGATGAGGTCAGTGGCCGGGGTCTTGAGCATCACTTTGACCCCGAGTTGCTGTGCCTTGGCATAGAGCGCTTGGATCGCGCCTTTGCCGCGTCCTTTCATTAGGTGCCAAGTCATCAACCCTCCGGGATAGTTGGCGGCGGGCTCGGTGAACTCGACCCCCTGCTTCTCCAGCCACTCGATAGTGTCCGGCGACTTATCGATGATTGCCCGAACGAGACGAGCGTTGGCGCGCCAGTGCGTATATTCCATCAGGAACTTGAACGCGTCGTCGCGCGTGTAGTTGATGTTCTTGGCGCGTTGAAGGTGACTTTCGGCAGCGAAGATGCCTTCGCCGAAGTTGCCGGTTCCGCCGACCACGCCCATCTTCTCCAGCAAAACGACCTTGGCGCCGCCTTCGGCCGCCGCGACGGAAGCCGTCATGCCCGAAGCGCCGGCGCCGATGATGACGACATCCGTGGTGATTTCCTCCGCCGATGCCGATAGTGCGGTGAATAGCAAATGTGCGCCGATGGTGATGAACAAGATGAGTCTTCGTAACATGATTTCCCCCTATGGTTAATAAGTGCCGGAAGCTCACTGCAATATGCGTGCCATTCGCTAATGAACTAATAAAAATGTCCAAACTGGAGGCTTCCCGTCTTTTATTTCGTCGGGAGCGTTGAGCTCTCTCGGGGTTTAAACACAAATTCTGTCAAATAAGGTAGTTTAAGTTTCATATAAGACAGTCTGAGTTACAATTCGTTACAAACTGCCAAATGGGATAGATTTCACGTGGACGACAACGAATCCGGATTCTTCAGGGAGGTGACTTCGGCGATCTGCAGTTCGCTCGAACTCCCTGTCTCGCTGCATCGCGCGTTACTGGTACTGCAGCGGCGTCTCCCCGTCGATCTGATGATCGTCTGGGTCTATGACGAGGAAAAAGGCGGGCTGCGCAAGATCGCGATGGCCACAGAAGACGGCGGGCGTGACAGCCACGAAATCATGCAACTGCAACCGGCGACACGCAAACGTCTGCTCGGGATGGATATTCCTCACACGGTCGTCGAGCGGACGGGGCTGAGTCCGGTCGTCATGCGCATGGTCAACCAGCCGGATGCCGATCCCGTTGCACGCAGCCTCAAGCGCTATTTCCTGCCGCAGGATTATTCCTCGCTGGTCATGTATCTCGACAGCGACGGCAAGCGTGTCGGGACATTATTTGTGCGTGCCGAAGGCACCGACCGTTTCGACAGTTCGCATGTGCGCTTGCTCTCGTCCTTTCTGGAACCTTTTACGCTAGCGGCCGCCAACGCGCTTCATCGAGAGGAGTTGGGCAAGCGGAAAAAGGAGTTAGCCGGAGAGCGGCAACAGGCGGGCCGCGATTCAATGTCACCGGCCGGCGAACGGATCATCGGCAGCGAGTATGGGCTGAGAAATGTCATCGATATGGCGCGCCAGGTCGCGGCGCTGAACAGCCCCGTGCTTTTGCGCGGGGAGACAGGCACCGGAAAGGATCTGATCGCCAACGCGATCCACCGGATGTCGCCTTGCAAGGACGGCCCCTTCATCAAGGTTAACTGTGGTGCCATCCCCGAGTCGCTGATCGACGCCGAACTCTTCGGTCATGAAAAGGGGGCGTTTACCGGGGCGTTCTTCCAGAAACGCGGTTTCTTCGAACGTGCCGACAAGGGGACCGTTTTTCTCGACGAAATTGGTGAGCTTCCGCCTCCGGTTCAGGTCCGGCTGCTGCGTGTCCTGCAATTCAAGGAAATCCAGCGTGTCGGCGGGGTCGAACCGATTCGCGTGAATATCCGGATTATCGCTGCAACCCACCGGAGTCTCGAACAAATGGTCGCTGAAGGTTTGTTTCGCGAGGATCTTTGGTTTCGCCTGAACGTGTTTCCGATCTTCATTCCGCCGCTACGGCAACGCAAAGAAGATATTCCCGAGTTGGTCGGATACCTGGTAGCGAAGAAAAGCCGCGAACTCAATCTGACGAGAGTACCGCTGGTTTCGGCATCAGCCCTCCGGCGTCTTTCGGAATACGACTGGCCGGGCAATGTCAGGGAACTGGAAAACGTCATCGAGCGTGCACTGATTCTGCGCAAGGACGGAACAATCGACATTCCTGCCCTGTTCCCGGGGGAGGCCCCGGGGCTGCCGACAACCAAACCCGTTCCGGCGGTGTCATTGAGTCTCGACGAGGCGATGCGGCAACATATCGAATCCGCACTGCGGAATTGCGGCGGGAAGGTCCAGGGGCGCCGTGGTGCGGCCGAAATACTGCAGGTGAATGCCAGTACGCTGCGCAACATGATGAAGCGGTTGGGGGTGCCGTACGGACGCAACGCCTGATTGTCCGGCGGCCGGAGGCAGAACTGCCCCCGGTTGCCGCCTCTTATCGTAAGATGGCGCGGTGGCCGATGTCGCGACGGAACTGCATGCCGTCGAAGTGGATGCCGGTGATCGCGTCGTAGGCCAGTTTTTGCGCCTGCTTCACGTTTTCTCCGAGCGCCGTGACGCAGAGAACTCTTCCGCCAGCGGTGACCACCTTGCCGTCCTGTTCCGTCGTGCCGGCGTGGAATACGCAGACATTGTCGCTCTCGGACGGAAGACCGCTAATCACGTCGCCTTTTCGAGGCGTGTCCGGATAGTTCGCTGCGGCGAGGACGACACCCAGCGCCACGCGCCGATCCCATTCGGCCTCGATCTGGTCCAGCTTGCCGGCGATGGCGTGTTCGACCAGTGTCACCAGGTCGGACTTCAGGCGCATCATAATTGGTTGCGTTTCGGGGTCGCCCATGCGGCAGTTGAATTCGACGACCTTCACCGAGCCGTCCTTGCCAATCATCAGGCCGGCGTAGAGGAAGCCGGTGTAGGGCATGCCGTCGGCGGCCATGCCGCGTACCGTCGGCAGGATCACCTCGCGCATCGCCCTGGCGTGTATCTCCGGGGTGACCACCGGGGCTGGTGAGTAGGCGCCCATGCCGCCGGTATTGGGGCCGGTGTCGCCATCGAATATGCGTTTGTGATCCTGGCTGGAAGCGAGCGGCAGCACATTCTTGCCGTCGACCATGACGATGAAGCTGGCTTCCTCGCCGTCGAGGAAGTCCTCGATCACTACCCGCGCGCCTGCATCACCGAGCTTGTTGCCCGAGAGCATGTCGTCAATGGCGCAATGCGCTTCGTCAAGAGACATGGCGACGACGACGCCTTTGCCGGCGGCGAGGCCGTCGGCCTTGATGACAATTGGCGCGCCCTTCTTTTCGACATAGGCATGGGCCGACGTCGTGTCGCTGAAGGTCTCGAAGGTCGCAGTCGGGATGTTGTGCCGGGTCATGAAGCGCTTGGCGAAATCCTTCGAACTTTCCAGTTGCGCGGCTTCCTTCGTCGGGCCGAAGATCTTCAGGCCGCGCGCGCGGAAGACATTGACTACGCCCGCGGCCAGCGGTGCTTCGGGGCCGACGATGGTAAGGTGGATTTTTTCCTTCTCTGCGAAATCGGCGAGCGCTTCCGGATCGGTGATGGCCACGTTTTCCATTTCGATCTGATGCGCCGTGCCGGCATTCCCGGGCGCGACATAGACCTTTTGCATTCCGGGAGACTTGGCAAGCCGCCAGGCCAGTGCATGTTCGCGTCCGCCGGAACCGATGACGAGTAATTTCATATGAGGCGTGAGGAGTAAGTAGTTAGGGGGAGGAGTAAATGTCAGGGGGGATTTTACTCCTCACGCCCGACTCTTCACTCCTCACAGCGTCAATGCCTGAAATGTCTTGCGCCGGTGAACACCATGGCGATGCCATGTTCGTCGGCCGCGGCGATGACTTCGTCGTCGCGCATCGAGCCGCCTGGCTGGATTACCGCCTTGGCACCGGCTTCGGCGAGCACGTCAAGACCGTCACGGAACGGGAAGAAGGCATCCGAAGCAACGCACGAGCCCTCAAGAGATAAACCGGCCGCTTTGGCCTTGATTGCCGCGATCTTGGTCGAATCGACGCGGCTCATCTGGCCGGCGCCGACGCCCAGCGTCATGCCGCCGCCGCAGAAGACGATGGCGTTGGACTTGACGAACTTGCCGACGCGCTCGGCGAAGAGCAGGTCCTCGATCTGCTGTGCGGTCGGCTGCACCTTGGTCACGACCTTGAGGCCGCTCGCCTGGGCAACGAAACTGTCGGGCGTCTGCACCAGCAGGCCACCGCCGACGCGCTTGAATTCCAGCGTGTTCAGCTCGTTGCCGAGCGGCACGACCAGCACGCGCAGGTTCTGCTTGCTGGCCAGCGCGGCCGTCGCCTCGGGCGTGTAGGACGGAGCGATCAGAACTTCGACGAAGTGCTTGCGCTCACTCATGGCGTTGACCACGTCGATGCCGACTTCGCCGTTGAAGGCGATGATGCCGCCGAAGGCAGAGGTCGAGTCGGTCTTGAAGGCCTTTTCGTAGGCGCCGAGCAGGCTGACGTCGATGGCGACGCCGCACGGGTTGGCATGCTTGATGATCACGCAGGCCGGGGTCTCAAAGGCTTTGACGCATTCCCAGGCCGCGTCGGCGTCGGCGATGTTGTTGTACGAGAGCTCCTTGCCTTGAAGCTGCGTGTAGGCGGCGATGCTGCCCTCGACCGGGTTGGTGTCGCGGTAGAAGGCGGCGCTCTGGTGCGAGTTCTCGCCGTAGCGCAGCGTCTCGACGCGGTCGAAAGCGAGTTGCAAACGGTCGGGGAAAATCGACGGGGTCGGCGCGGCGTCATCGGCTTTCGTCTCGACGCCGGCGTCGAGGCCGGTCAGCCAGTTGGCGATCATGCTGTCGTAGCGGGCGGTATGGGTGAAGGCCTTCTTGGCGAGGTTGAAGCGGGTCGCCAGCGTCAATGCGCCATCGTTGTCTTTCATTTCTCCGAGCAGCGCGGGGTAGTCGTCCGGGTCGGTGACGACGGCGACGCCGGCGTAGTTCTTGGCCGACGAGCGGACCATCGCCGGGCCGCCGATGTCGATGTTCTCGATCGCGTCTTCGAGCGTCACGCCGGGCTTGGCGATCGTCGCGGCAAAGGGATAGAGATTCACGCACACGAGGTCGATCATCGGGATACCGTGCTGCTCGATCGTTGCCAGATGATCGGGCAGATCGCGGCGGGCGAGAATTCCACCATGCACTTTCGGATGCAGCGTCTTGACGCGTCCGTCGAGCATTTCCGGAAAGCCGGTGTAGTCGCCGATTTCGGTCACGGCGAGTCCGGCATCGCGCAGCAACTTGGCGGTGCCGCCGGTGGACAGCAGCTTGACGCCTTGAGCGGCGAGTCCTTGGGCGAACTCAAGTGCGCCGCGTTTGTCGGAAAGGCTGATCAGAGCTTGGCGAATCTTCATGAAGAGAGCTTTCTCAGGATGGAAAAAACGGGAAGGTCGGCAGATCAAAACTCACCATAGAGACATGGTGGCGCAGGAAGAACACAGAGAACACCTTGTCATCGATGGGTTTCTCTGCGTAGCCTCTGTGGTTAAAGGTTTGTACCGAATCTCAAAGCAACTGGTGTTCAGTGATCTTCTTACGCAGCGTGTTGCGGTTGATGCCCAGCATTTCAGCCGCCAGAGTCTGGTTGCCCCCGGCCTGCTGCAGCGTGACTTCGAGCATCGGCCGTTCGACGCTCTTCAGCACCATGTCGTAAACGTTGCTCGGCGTTTCGCCGTCGAGGTCATGGAAATAGGTTTCCAGTGCCCCGCGGATGCAGGCGGCGATATCGTTGGTCTTTTTCATGCGGCGAGTCCCTCGATGTTGTTATCAGTGGTCGGGTCGTAGCGCAGGTGTTCGCTGTGCTCGGCCAGACTCAGGAAAAATTCGTTGACGGCGGCACGTTGCTGGACGATGTCCGGCAACTGGTTCATGCGGTGGCGGAATGCCGCCGAGCCGACCAGCCCCTTGGTGTACCAGGAGATGTGCTTGCGCGCGACGCGCACGCCGGTGTCCACTCCGTAGAAATCGTAAAGGTCTTCCAGGTGGGCCAGCAGAATGTCGTGGATTTCGCTGACGCGCGGTGGCAGCAGGTGCGTGCCGGTTTTCAGGTAATGCTCGATCTCGCGGAACAGCCA
>CAZCJW010000156.1:0-7452 GCA_964499185.1 uncultured Propionivibrio sp.
CGGGCCGAGGCGGGCGTACTTGAACATCAGGTACATCTCGACGATCAGCAGCAATGTGTAGAAAGCGACGAATCCGGCGATGGATCCCCACAGGCTGGCGACCGACAGGCTGGAGGCCGAAAGATGGGTCGGCAACAGGCCGAATACTGTCCAGGGCTGGCGGCCGTACTCGGCGACAAACCAGCCGCACATGCAGGCGATCCATGGCGCGGGCAGGCTCCACAGGAAAGCCTTCATGATTAGCGGGTGCTTCTGGTGTGTGTTGTAGATGGACAGCCAGATCGCGATAACGAACAGCCCGAGCATCAGGAAACCGAGGCCGACCATGATGCGGAAACTCCAGAACAGCGGTGCGACCTTCGGCACCGAGTCCTTCGCCGCCTTTTCGATGATCTCCGGCGTCGCCTGGCGCACGTCTGCGACATGGCGCTTGACCAGCAGGCCGTAGCCCATGTCGGCACCATGCGCCTTGAATTTTTCCTGCGCCGCCACGTCGTTCGGGTTCTTGCGCATATCTTCCAGCGCGATGACGGCCTGGACGCCGGAAGTGATGCGCTCCTTGTTCTTGGCACGGATCTCGTGGATGCCGGGAAGCTGTTCGCTGATCGAGCGGGTGGCGATCAGGCCGAGCATGAATGGCACCTTGATTTCCCAATCGTTGGCCTGTTTCTCCTCATTCGGCCAGGCCACGATGTTGAAGCCTGCCGGTGCCGGCTCGGTTTCCCACATGGCTTCCATGGCCGCCAGCTTGGACTTCTGCGATTCGGAGACGGCGTAGCCCGATTCGTCGCCAAGGACGATCACCGACAGCGTGCCGGCGATGCCGAAGGCGGCGGCGATGCGGAACGAGCGGCGGGCGAATTCGACGTGCTTGTTCTTGAGCAGATACCATGCGGAAATGCCGAGCACGAACAGCGAACCGGTGACGTAGCCGGCGGCCACGGTATGCACGAACTTGGACTGCGCCGTATGGTTGAAAACCAGCGCCGCGAAGTCGGTCAGTTCCATGCGCATGGTGACCGGGTTGAACGCCGAGCCGACCGGGTCCTGCATCCAGGCGTTGGCGATCAGGATCAGGATGGCCGACAGGTTTGTGGCCAGGGCCATCAATGTCGTGACGGCGAGGTGGCCCCGTTTCGACAGGCGGTTCCAGCCGAAGAAGAACAGGCCGAACATCGTTGATTCGAGGAAGAAGGCCATCAAGCCTTCGATGGCCAACGGTGCCCCGAAGATGTCGCCCACGTAATGCGAGTAGTAGGCCCAGTTGGTCCCGAACTGGAACTCGAGGGTGATCCCGGTGGTGACGCCAAGCGCGAAATTGATCCCGAACAGCTTGCCCCAGAACTGCGTCATTTCCTTGTAGATCGGCTTGCCGGTCATGACATAGACCGACTCCATGATGACCAGGATCCACGACAGCCCCAGCGTCAAGGGGACGAAGATGAAGTGGTACATCGCCGTCGCCGCGAATTGCAGGCGCGACAGGTCAACGACCGTCGAGTCGATCATTTGTTATCTCCTGGAGTGATTGAAGGGCGAGCTTGGGAAACGGAAGGCGTGGGCGTGGCGATACGGCTGCTCATGGCGTCGATGTCCACCTTGACCTTGTTCGGCTTGATGAAGGCGTGCCAGAGCAGCGTCAGCAGAATGACCTTGGCGATCAGTACGATCGCCAGATGGAAGGTCAGACGTGATCGCCACGAGCGTGACGGGGGCTGAGTGGATGCGGGTTTTGTATTCACGGTGTGGAATTGGCGCGCAGCGAGGGCCTTAGTTGCAAATAACAGTTAATCATTGTTTTCTAATATTAACATTCTAGTCCGGGCTGGGTTTCTTGTCTTGTCCCGGTTGTCGAGGAAGTATCCTTGAGCTTCAAATGCAGGCTAGACACTCGCTGGCAGGCCGTCAACGTCCTGCCGACGGGTATGAAACCCTGTTCTCGTCGTTGTTATTGAACGTACGTTATTTGATATACATCAAATTTGTCAAGGAATCGGATTCTGTTAAAAAAACGCTGAAATATTCGTCACCCCGGCGAGGGCCGGGGTCCAGTTCGTGGAATTTTCTGGATTCCGGCCTTCGCCGGAATGACGACTCTTCAATAAGTCAGCACATCCTTAACAAGCCGCAGGTGTTGTTTTTGAGCAAAAGTTGCCACTTTCGCGGCGGTGATGTTGATTCATGTCAATTATTTGATTAGACGTCTCTCTCTGCAACTCCCACCCTTCTGTGGTGCGGATCCGGGTGGCCGATATCGCGTTGTTCGGTACAGGAAACAGCGGATGCACTCTTTTGGGTTGGGCGAACCGGTGGTATGTTTGCCGTGGTGGCACAATTGTGGTGCCGGCGGTCAGGTCTTTTGACCAGAAACCGTGCGGCAATTGGAGGGTGCGCCATTGTTTTTCGTGTAACTACTTGTTTATTATGGAACGAGATGGTTGGCACGCGAAATGCTAGCGGGGTCGTGGCGGGTGTTTGCGCGGTTCGCGTGATTTGCCTCGGCGCGACTCGCTGGATTCTTCGGACAGTTCTAACAACATTTACATAGGAGTTCGATTGATGGGCAAGAAAATTCTCCTCGCCGGTTGCGGTCTGCTGGCAATGCTGGGTTCTGTGGCTCACGCCGATCACCTCGTGGCCATCGCCGGTCCAATGACCGGGCAATACGCCTCGGCAGGCGATCAGATTCGCAAGGGCGCCGAAATGGCCATTGCCGACATCAATGCCAAGGGCGGCGTACTCGGGCAGAAACTCAAGCTCGAAGTTGGCGACGATGCCTGTGATCCGAAGCAGGCAGTGTCCGTGGCCAATACCATGGTTAACAAGAAGATCGTCTTCATGCACGGCCACTGGTGCTCCAGTTCGACGATCCCCGCATCGGATGTCTATAACGAATCGCAGATTCCGATGGCCACCGTGTCGACCAATCCGCAGGTGACCGAACGCGGGTTGAAGAATATTTTCCGTATCATGGGGCGCGACGACCAGCAGGGCTTGGTGGCGGGCAGCTATCTGGCTGAAACTTTCAAGGGCAAGAAGATCGCCGTGGTGGACGACAAGAGCGCCTACGGCAAGGGTCTTGCCGACGAAATGGCCAAGGCCATGCAGGCCAAGGGCGCCAAGCCAGCGTTGCGCGAATCGATCACTGCCGGCGAGAAGGACTATTCCGGGTTGATCAGCAAGCTCAAGTCGGCCGGCGTCGAAGTCATGGCCTACGGTGGTTACCACACCGAAGTCGCGCTGATCCTGCGCCAGGCGCAGCAGGCCGGCCTGAAGCTGACGATCATGGGCGGCGACACGATGACCAACACCGAACTGGTGACTGCGGCCGGCCCGGCGGCTGATAGCGTGTTGTTTACCTTCTCGCCCGATCCGCGCAAGAACCCGGCCGCGGCCGACGTCGTCAAGAAATTCCGCGATGCCAAGGTTGAACCGGAAGGCTACGTGATGTACGCCTACGCGGCGATGCAACTGTTCGCGCAAGCCGCCGAGCAGGCCAAGAGCGTGAAGTACGCCGATCTCGAGAAGGCCATGCGTGGCGGCAGCTTCGACACCGTCATCGGCAAGCTTTCGTTTGACGCCAAGGGCGACAACAAGCTGCCCGGCTTCATGGTGTATCAGTGGAAGGGCGGCCAGTACGATTACGTGAAGAAATAATCGTGTCTTGATCGTTGCCCCGGCGTAAGCCGGGGAACGGTTCCCCGGGCCGCCGGTTTCCGGATCACAGAATCCGTCGCGTGGCCTGACCCCCTCCACGGGACATAAAAATCATGAGCTTATCGAATAGCAGCGCGCTGCGTCAGGCGTTGCGTGAGACTTATCGCGCCGACGAAACGCAGATCGTCAACAGCCTGATCGAAAAGGCGCGCTTTACTCCGGAAGAACAGCGGCGCATTTTCGAGCGTGCCCGGCCACTGGTCGAAACGATCCGCGACAAGCGGTTGAAGACCACCGGCATCGATGCCTTCCTGAATACCTACGACCTTTCCTCGCGCGAAGGCGTGGTGCTGATGTGCATGGCCGAAGCGCTGCTGCGCATCCCGGACACGGAAACGGTCGACAAACTGATCCGCGACAAGATCGGGAATACAGAATGGGCCAACCGGCTGGGCGCGTCGCATAGTACGTTCGTCAATGCTGGAACCTGGGCCTTGATGCTCACCGGCCACATTGTCCATCTCGACGGCGCCGAAAAGAATCTTGGCGGTACCTTGAAGCGCTTGATCAGCCGCGTCGGCGAGCCGGTCATCCGCCAGGCCATCATTACGGCCATGCGCATTCTCGGGCGGCAGTTCGTCATGGGGCGTACCATCGACGAGGCGCTGGACCGGGCCGTCGCTGCCGAAAAGAACGGCTACCGGCATACCTTCGACATGCTCGGCGAAGCCGCGCGCACGGCGGCCGATGCCTTGCGCTACTACGAAACCTATGGCCGCGCCATCGAGATCATCGGTGCGGCGGCCGGCGGAAAACCGGCGCTGGAAGCGCCATCGGTGTCGATCAAGCTCTCCGCGCTGCATCCGCGCTACGAAGTGGCGAACGAGGAGGGCGTGCGCCGCGAGCTGTGGCCGGCGGTGAAGGATCTGGCGCTGAAGGCCAAGCGCTACAACATCGGTTTCACCATCGATGCCGAGGAAATGGATCGGCTGGAACTCTCGCTCGATCTGATCGAGGCGCTGGCGCTCGATTCCGAACTGGCCGGCTGGGATGGCCTCGGGATGGCCGTGCAGGCCTATCAGAAACGCGCGCTGGCGACGGTCGAGTGGCTGGCCGATCTGGCGCATCGCTCCGGGCACCGCTTCGGTCTGCGCCTGGTCAAGGGCGCCTACTGGGATGCGGAGGTCAAGGCCACGCAGGAACGCGGACTGTCTAACTACCCGGTGTTTACCCGCAAGGTGTCCTCCGACGTGGCCTACCTGGCGTGCGCCAAGCGCCTGTTTGCCGACCCGGTGGCCTTCTATCCGGCTTTCGCTACGCACAACGCGCATACCCTGGCGGCCATCGCCGAGATCGCTGGCAGCAGTACCGAGTGGGAGTACCAGCGCCTGCACGGCATGGGCGAAGAGTTGTACGACGAAGTGGTCGGGCCCGACAAATGGGGCCACGCGTGCCGGGTGTACGCGCCGGTCGGCAGCCATGAGGAACTGCTGGCGTACCTGGTGCGGCGCTTGTTGGAGAACGGGGCCAATTCGTCTTTCGTCAATCGCATCGCCGACGCCTCCCTGCCCATCGAGCAACTGGTCGCCGATCCGGTCGAGAAGGCGGCGGCGCTGGCCGTCAAACCGCATCCGGGCATTCCCCTGCCGCGCAATCTTTTCGGCGCCGAGCGCGCCAACAGCGAAGGACTGGACATGAACGACAAATCCACGCTCGACAGTCTGCGTCGGGCCATCGAAACCAGCATCACCGAACACTACGAAGCGGCGCCCCTGATCGGCGGCAAGGCGGTCAAGGGCAAGAGCAGCAAGGTCTGCGCACCGGCTGACCGGCGCGACGTGGTGGGCCACGTCACCGAAGCCACCAGCGAGGATGCGGCCGAGGCCATGGCCCGTGCCGCGGCGGCTTTCAGAGGTTGGGAGGGCACCAGCGCGGTCGAACGCGCCGCCATCCTCGACCGTGCGGCGGACATGCTGCAGCATCGCTTGCCCGAACTCGTGGCGCTGATCGTGCGCGAGGGCGGACGCACGCAGGGCGACGCCGTTTCAGAGGTGCGCGAGGCCATCGATTTTTGCCGCTACTACGCGGCGCAGGCGCGCGAGAAGTTTGCCGAGCCGATCCTCCTGCCCGGTCCGACCGGGGAGCGCAACACCTTGTCACTGCATGGGCGTGGCGTGTTCGTGTGCATCAGTCCGTGGAACTTCCCGCTGGCCATCTTCGTCGGGCAGGTTGCCGCGGCGCTGGCGGCGGGCAATACGGTTGTCGCCAAGCCCGCGGAGCAGACGCCGCTGATCGCCGCGCTGGCCGTCCGATTCCTGCACTCCGCCGGCGTGCCGGCCGACGCGCTGGCCTTGCTGCCCGGCGGCGGACGCATCGGTGCGGCGCTGGTCGCCGATCCGCGCTGTGCCGGCGTGGCCTTCACCGGCTCGACCGAGGTGGCGCGCATGATCGCCCAGACCCTGGCCACCAAGCCAGGGCCCATTGTGCCGCTGATTGCCGAAACGGGCGGGCAGAACGCCATGATCGTCGACTCGTCGGCGCTGTCCGAGCAGGTCGTGCGCGATGTGGTCGCTTCGGCATTCAACTCAGCCGGTCAGCGCTGCTCGGCGCTGCGCGTGCTGTTCCTGCAGGAAGACATCGCCGACAAAGTGTCGATGATGCTATGCGGCGCGATGCAGACGCTGCGCGTTGGCAATCCGACCGACATCCGTACCGACGTCGGGCCGGTGATCGACGATGACGCGCGCTACATGCTTGAGCGCCACAGCCGTAAACTGGACAGCTTCGCCACGCCGATCTACACCTGCAAGCTGGACGACGAACTGACCGAGAACGGCAGTTTCTTCGCGCCGCGCGCCTACGAGATCGACGATATTTCGCGTCTGGAGCATGAGGTGTTCGGACCGGTCCTGCACGTCGTGCGCTGGCGTTCCGACGAACTGGACAAAGTCTGCGATTCCATAGCCAACACCGGTTTCGGCCTGACCCTCGGCATCCATAGCCGGATCGACGAGACCATCGAGCACATCACTCAGCGACTGCACGTTGGCAACACCTACGTGAACCGCAACATCATCGGTGCGGTGGTCGGCGTGCAGCCGTTCGGCGGCGAGGGCTTGTCCGGCACCGGGCCGAAGGCGGGAGGGCCGCACTACCTGTATCGCTTCGCGTGTGAGCGCACGCTATCGGTGGATACGACGGCGTCGGGGGGGAACGCCATATTGATGTCACTGGACAAGGGGGAGGAGTAATTCCGTTTCTAGCCCATCCGTGACTGTGTCGACTTCGCCTTGCCGTGCTGTTCGTACTATCTACGGCTCGTCTTCGTGTCACGAATGACCTGGAAACGGAATAGGCCCGTCTCGCGGTTTGCCGTGTATTCCAGCCTCCAGAAAGGTAAACTGCGCCCCTGCTCAAAAAACGACGGAATTCTGTCTTAGGAACACTTTATGGCTCTTGCTCTGCAGCAACTCATCAACGGGCTGACGCTCGGCGCGGTCTATGGGCTGATCGCCATCGGCTACACGATGGTGTACGGCATCATCGGGATGATCAATTTCGCCCATGGCGACATCTACATGGTCAGCGCCTTCATCGCGGTCACCGGCTTCACGCTGCTGGCGGCGTTTGGCGTCAGTTCGGTGCCGTTCGCGCTGGTCGTGGTGCTCATCGTCGCGGTGCTGTTTACCTCGGTGTATGGCTGGGCCGTCGAGCGCCTGGCCTATCGTCCGCTGCGCGGATCGACCCGGCTGGCGCCGCTCATTTCGGCCATCGGCATGTCGATCTTCCTGCAGA
>CAZCJW010000157.1:0-7431 GCA_964499185.1 uncultured Propionivibrio sp.
GGTCGACGTTGATCACCTTGTCGAACTGGTCCAGGCCGACGATTTCGTCGTGCTCTGCAGGCTCGGTTGTTGATCCGTAGAGGTGCTTGGCGGCAGCCGCATAGAGCGTGTCGTTGATCAGCGTCGATTTGCCCGAACCGGAGACGCCGGTGATGCAGGTGAACAAGCCGACCGGCAGTTCGAGGGTGACGTTCTTCAGGTTGTTGCCGCGCGCGCCGACGATCTTCAGCACCTTCTCCGGATCTGCACGACGCGGTACGCTTGGCGCCTCGATGCGGCGGCGGCCGGCGAGGTAGTCGCCAGTCATCGATGCGGGGTTGGCCATCACCTGCTGCGGCGTGCCTTCGGCGACGATGGCGCCGCCATGCACACCGGCGCCGGGGCCGATGTCGACCACGTAGTCGGCGCTGCGGATGGCGTCCTCGTCGTGTTCGACGACGATCACCGTGTTGCCGATGTCGCGCAGGTGCATCAGTGTTTCAAGCAGGCGGTGGTTGTCGCGCTGATGCAGGCCGATCGATGGCTCGTCAAGCACGTACATGACGCCGGTCAGGCCCGAGCCGATCTGCGAAGCGAGGCGGATGCGCTGCGACTCGCCACCGGAGAGCGTTTCGGCCGAGCGGTCGAGAGACAGGTAGTCGAGGCCGACGTTGATCAGGAACTGCAGGCGACTGGTAATCTCCTTGAGTACTTTTTCCGCGACCTGCGCCTTGTTGCCGGTGAGCCGGAGGTTGAGGAAGTGGTCGCGCGCCTGGCCCAGCGGCAGGCGGCTGATCTGGTGCAGCGTCAGCGAATCGGGGCCGCTGCCGATATGCACATGGCGCGCTTCCTTGCGCAGGCGGGCACCGTCGCAGGTCGGGCAGGTCTTGTTGCTGATCAACTTGGCCAGTTCCTCGCGCACGGCTTGCGAGTCCGTTTCCTTGTAGCGGCGCTCGAAGTTGGTGACGATACCCTCGAAGGTATGGGAGCGGTCGAAGCGCGTGCCTTTTTCGTTGAGGTAGCGAAAGCGGATGACCTGCCGGCCCGAACCATAGAGCACGATATTGCGGATGTCATCGGGCAGCTGGTCAAAGGGGGTTTCCACGTCAAAACCGTAGTGGTCGGCCAGCGAGGTGAGCAACTGGAAGTAGAACTGGTTTTTCCGGTCCCAGCTGCGGATGGCACCGGCGGCCAGCGACAGGTCGGGGCGCGTGACGATGCGCTTCGGATCGAAGAACTGGATCACGCCGAGGCCGTCGCACTTGGGGCAGGCGCCCATCGGGTTGTTGAACGAGAAGATGCGCGGTTCGAGTTCCTGCAACGAATACGAACAGACTGGGCAGGCGAACTTGGCCGAGAAGAGGTGTTCCTTCTCAGTGTCCATCTCGTAGGCAATGGCCCGGCCGTCGGCGTGGCGCAGCGCAGTCTCGAAGGATTCGGCGAGGCGCTGGCGCATGTCGTCACGGACCTTGAGGCGGTCGACCACGACGTCGATGGTGTGCTTCTGCGTCTTGGCCAGCTTGGGCAGGGCGTCGATCTCGTAGATCTTGCCATCCACGCGCAGGCGGGCGAAGCCCTGGGCACGCAGCTCGGCGAACAGGTCGAGCTGTTCGCCCTTGCGGTTGGCGACGACCGGGGCGAGGATCATCAACTTCGTTTCAGCCGGCAAGGCCAGCACGTGATCGACCATCTGCGAAACGGTCTGGGAATCCAGCGGTTGCTGGTGTTCCGGGCAGAACGGCGTGCCGGCGCGGGCGAACAACAGGCGCAGGTAGTCGTGGATCTCGGTGACCGTGCCGACCGTCGAACGCGGGTTGTGGCTGGTGGCCTTCTGCTCGATGGAGATGGCCGGCGACAGCCCCTCGATCAGGTCGACGTCCGGCTTGTCCATCATCTGCAAGAACTGGCGGGCGTAGGCCGACAGCGATTCGACGTAGCGGCGCTGGCCTTCGGCGTACAAGGTGTCGAACGCCAGCGAGGATTTGCCGGAACCGGATAGCCCGGTGATCACGATCATCCGGTTGCGCGGGAGGTCCAGGGTGATGTTCTTGAGATTGTGCGTGCGCGCGCCGCGGATGCGGATTTCCTTGAATTCTTCCATGGGGAGGGTGGGGCTGGGGGAAAAGCAAACCTGATAATATACGCGGGAAATTTCGCCGATACGACCGCCTGAACCAGTCTGTTGTTCCGCGGTCTTTTTTTTCTTCGTCAGTTCGACGCAACACGGAACGCGATCACACGGAATTCGATGCTTTCTCCGACCCATGAATCAATGAGCGCCGACGAGCGTTATTCGGGCATCGTCCTGGCGTTCGTCTTCGCGTTGCGCATGCTGGGGCTGTTCCTGATCCTGCCGGTGTTCGCCGTCTATGCCCGCGACCTGCCGTCCGGGAACGACGTGGCGCTGGTGGGCATGGCGCTCGGCGCCTATGGGTTGACCCAGGCGCTGTTCCAGATTGCCTATGGCGTCGCTTCGGATCGTTTTGGACGCAAGCCGGTGATCTTCTTCGGGCTCTTCGTATTCGCGGTCGGCAGTTTCGTGGCCGCGCTGTCGACGGACATCCACGGCATCATCATCGGGCGGGTGCTACAAGGCGCCGGCGCGGTCTCGGCGGCAGTGACCGCCCTGGCGGCCGATCTGACGCGCGAACAGCATCTGACCAAGGTGATGGCCATGATCGGTTCGTCGATCGGCCTGACCTTTGCCCTGTCGATGGTCGCCGCGCCGCTGCTCTACGCTAATGTCGGGATGGCCGGGATTTTTACGTTGACCGGTTCGTTGTCCCTGATCGCCATCTATATTGTCCGGAAACTCGTTCCTGAGGCACCGGTCGTGCGCCGGCAACCGGAGTGGTCGAGCTTTGCCGAAGTGCTGTGTCATCCGCAGCTGCTGCGCCTTAACTTCGGCGTGTTCTCCCTGCATTTCGTGCAGACGGCGATGTGGGTGCTGCTGCCATCGGCGCTCGTGGCCGGCGGCGGGTTGCCGGTGGGAGAGCACTGGAAGGTCTATCTGCCGGCGGTGCTGCTGTCATTCGTTGCCGTCGTTCCGGCCATCATCGCGGCTGAAAAGCGCGGGCGGATGAAACTGGTCTTCAATGCGTGCATCGTCCTCCTTCTCACCGTCCAGATCGGTCTGGGTTGGCTGGGGCAGAACATCTATGCCCTGTCGTTCTGGTTGCTGCTGTTCTTCGTCGCCTTCAATATCCTGGAAGCCACCCAGCCCTCGCTGATTTCGCGTTTTGCACCGCCGTATGCCAAGGGCGCGGCCCTCGGCGTCTACAACACGACGCAGTCGCTGGGATTGTTTCTCGGTGGCGCAAGCGGTGGCTGGCTGGCCCGGACCGGCGGGGCCGGGGCGCTCTGGCTCGTCTGCGGGGTGCTCCTGCTGGCGTGGCTCGCGCTCGGCGTATCGATGACCCTCCCGGCAAAATCCGGGCCGCGGTAGTCGGCCCAAACTCTTTTATAATCGCGCTTTTCGCATACCCATCGATCAGGGAGACAGCATGGCTTCGGTCAATAAAGTAATTCTCGTCGGCAACCTCGGTGCCGATCCGGAAACCCGCTACATGCCGAACGGCGATGCCGTGGCCAACATCCGGCTGGCCACTACGGAGTCATGGAAGGACAAGGCCTCTGGCGAGAAGCGGGAAATCACCGAATGGCATCGCGTCGTGTTCTACCGCAAGCTGGCGGAGATCGTCGGGCAGTACCTGAAAAAGGGTTCGGCCGTCTATATCGAAGGCCGCATCCGTACCCGCAAGTGGCAGGACAAGGAAGGCCAGGAGCGCTACACGACCGAAATCGAAGCCAGCGAAATGCAGATGCTCGGCGGCCGCCAGGGTGCGTCGTCCTCGGGCGGCGAAGTCGAATACGGTGGCAGCATGCCGTCCTCGGCCCCGTCCGGCGGCAATCGTCCGGCCCCGGCCAAGAAGGCGCCGAGCTTCGAAGACATGGATGACGATATTCCGTTCTGACGGGTGTCTGAAACGCTGTCGGAGCGAATGGTGATCTGCCGCCTGGCGAGGTTCGGCCGGCTTTTTCTGATCGTCGGCTGGTTATTTGCCGGAACCACCGGCCCCGGCTTTGCCGCGGGACCGGTATTGGAATTGTTCACCGAGGACTATCCGCCGCTGACCTTCGAGCGTAACGGAGACGTTGGGGGTGGGGGGGTCGAGATCGTTCGCGAGATTCTGCACCGGGCCGGCCTGACGGCGACGATCAATCTGGTGCCCTGGTCGCGCGGCTATGCCAGGACACTCCGGCAGGAAAATACAGGGCTGTTCGTCACCGCGCTGACCAAGGAACGTGAGCTATTGTTCAAGTGGGTCGGGCCGATCGCCAGCACTCGTGGCCAACTCTACGCCCGCAAGGGCGTCGGCATGAAGGTGGAGAATCTTGCCGATGCCGGCCGTGTCCGGCATGTCGCCGTACCTCGTGATTGGTACCTGCATGAAATCCTGCTCAAGGCCGGGCTGACCAATGTCCACGCCGTTGCCACCCCGCAGCAGGCGTTGCGCATGCTGGATGCCGGGCGGGTTGATCTGGTGGCGCTCAACGACGTCAACATCGAACCCGTGGCCCGCGAGGTTGGCCTTGATCCCGAACGTTTTGAGGCGGTTTATCTGGTTAGCGAAAGCCCGAAATACATCGTGTTTTCGATGAAGACCAGTGACACGATCGTCAACGCCTGCCGCCAGGCGCTGGCCAGCATGATGGCCGACGGTGCGATGGCGGAAATATATCGCAAATGGCTGCCCGGTCTTGTTCCTCCAGTAAAGCCAGACCGTTGACAGGCTCCGGTCGAACCGGCCATTGAAGTTTATGGGGCGAGCCGCCCCTATTTCCGGGATTCGTCGTTCCTGGCGCGAGGAACCAGCCAGTCCGGAATTTCATCCGCTGCGAGATTGTCGAGCATGTACTGGCGCATCAATTTGCGCACGACTTGCGACGAATTCAGATCCTGCCGTGCGCAGAGTTCCTCGAACAGTTTCTTCTTTCTCGGATCGATCAGGATGGTGAGTCTGGCTGTCCGGTCTTCCATGATGACGCTCCCGGTTATTTTTAAATGATAATAATATTATAATCAAAGTCATTTTCGATTTATATCATTATCGTATACAAGTATAATTTATCGCTTTCTCCTGCTCTCGTCTTCCATGAATGAACTGATCCTGGCCGTTCTTGCTCTGGTCGTCGGCGCGGGAATCTGCCTGCTCGATATGGACAACCGCGTTCGCGCGGCGCTGGGGCTATTTTCGCAAGCGGTGGCGATGCTGCTGGTGTGGTCAGTGGCTGTCCCTGTACTGATGGGTGGGCCCGAAGTTACCGGCGGGATTTCCTGGGCGTATCCGATCGGCGCGGTTCACTTTCGGCTGGATGCGCTGGGGGCGTTCTTCCTCAGTTGGTCATTGCCGATGACCCTGCTCGGCAGCGTCTATGCCGTGGGTTACCTGAAGAAGTATTTTGCGGGGCCGCGCCACGTCGGCGTGCACTTTGCGTTGCTCAACATGATCGCCTTGTCGTTTGTTCTGGTTTATACCGGCGATGAAGTGGTTTCCTTCCTGTTCGGCTGGGAAGTGGCGGCGCTGGCCGCGTGGCAACTGGTGATCTGGGACTACACGAATCCCAAGGTGCGCTTCGCCGGCTTCAATTATCTGGTTTCAACGCATATCGGCCTGCTGTTTCTCGTTGCGGCCGTGATGATTCTCTATGCGCAGGTTCAGTCCTGGGCCTTTGACGATATCGCGGGATGGATGAGCCGCCACCCCGGCACATTGCGCAATGCGGTTTTCCTGCTGCTGGTGACAAGCTTTGGCTTGAAGTCCGCGTTCTTTCCGTTTCATTCCTGGCTGCCGCGTGCCCATGCGGCCGCCCCGGCGCATGTCTCGGCGCTGATGTCGGGAGTGATCCACAAGGCCGGCCTGTATGCCTTGCTGCGCTTTACGCTCCTTCTGGGCAAGCCGGACGAATGGATGGGATGGTTCCTGATCGCGTTTTCGGTAACTTCGGCGGTGATCGGTGGGTTGTATACGGTCGGCCAGCGCGATCTCAAGCGGTTGCTCGGCTATTCCTCGACTGAAAACGTCGGGATCGCCGGCATCGGTTTCGGTGTGGGGCTCCTCGGTCTCAGTTGGGACAGCCCGGGGCTGGTGGCCATGGGTTTCGGTGGCGGCCTGCTGCACGTGCTCAATCATGCGTTCTTTAAATGCCAGTTGTTCTATGCGGCGGGCTGCGTCTATCAGGTCAAGCACGTCGTCGACATGGAGCGCCTCGGGGGACTGTTCAAACTGATGCCGATCACCGGCGCGTGCTTCATCATCGGCGGCGTGGCCATCTCGGCGTTGCCGCCCTTCAACGGATTCGCCAGCGAGTTCATGATCTATTCGGGCTTGTTCAGCAACGCGAGCATGGGCATCTGGGCCAGACTGACACTGAGCCTGGTGGCGGCGGCGCTGGCCTTCGTCGGGGCGGTGTCGGCCTTGAGCATTACCCGCGCGTTCGGGGTGATCTTCCTGGGCAGCGCGCGCGATCCCCGGCTACCCGAAGGACGCGAGGCGAATCGCTGGATGCTCGTGCCCATGGGACTCCATGCCCTGGGAACCGTGGTTCTCGGTGTGGTGCCGGTGGCCGGGTTCGCCGTGGTGGCCAATCCCGTGTCCTTGTTCCTGCATGTCCTGCCTGGCGCCGCCGCCATCGGCGTCCTTGATTCCGTTGTCGGTACCCTGTCGCGCATCGGGCTGATTTCGGGCGCCCTGGTGGCGGTGATCGTGGCCGTGCTGTGGTTGCGTTCCCGACGCAAAAGCCAGTTGCCGGACAAAAACCAGACCTGGGGGTGCGGCTACGATGTACCGAACACCCGGATGCAATACTCGGGGAGCAGTTTTTCCACCGATTTCTCGCAGCATTTCAAGACCATCATGGTCTTGCTCAAGCGGCAAAAGGCTCCGGCGGGATATTTTCCCCGCGACAGCTATGTCATCACGGACTGCGTGGACGCCGTGGAGAGGCGCTTGTACAACGTCATCGACCACGGCGACGATACGGCGGTTGAACTTTCCGAAAAGATGCGTGAAGACGACCCCCGACTGGCGTTCTCAATCGGGCTGGCCGCCATCGTGATCATTTCCTCGCTGGTGCTGCTGGCCGAAGGAGCGCTGCGATGAAAACGGCACTGCCATTGATCCACTGGACCTTCGTGCTGGTCATGCCCATCCTGCTGGTCGGCGTGGTCAACCGGACCAAGTCCTGGTGGGCGGCGCGCAAGGGGCCACGGATACTGCAGTTCGCTTATGACCTTTGGCGTTTGCTGGGCAAGAAACCGGTCGAGAGCACCACGGCCACTCCGTTGTTCCGCGCCGGCGCCTGGGTGGTGCTGATCGCTGGCGCGCTGGCCGCCGGCATGGCGCCGATGCTCGGGCAGTTCGCGCCGCTGCAGTTCGCGCATGACTTCAT
>CAZCJW010000158.1:0-7394 GCA_964499185.1 uncultured Propionivibrio sp.
CGGCAGGATGGCGTTGATCTTCTCGCCCTCCTCGAGCGGGAACATGTTGACGATCGGCTTGCCGCGCCCGCTGCGTGCGCCTTGCGGCACCTCATATACCTTGAGCCAGTACACGCGGCCGCGGTTGGAGAAGCACAGGATGTAATCGTGGGTATTGGCAGTAAACAAATGGTCGACGAAATCGTCTTCCTTGACCGTCGCCGCCTGTTTGCCACGCCCACCTCGCCGCTGGGCGCGATAATCGCCAAGCGGCTGCGACTTGATGTAGCCGGAGTGGGAAAGGGTGACCACCATGTCCTGCGGCGTGATGAAATCCTCGATGCCGAGATCTTGCGTATCGAGGACAATCTCCGAACGGCGCTTGTCGCCGAACTGGGCGCGAACCGCCTCCAGTTCCTCGCAGATGATCTCGGCGATACGTTCCGGACGAGCCAGGATATCCATCAGGTCGGCGATGCGTTCCAGCAGTTCGGCAAAGTCGGCAACGATCTTATCGCGCTCGAGCCCGGTCAGGCGCTGCAGACGCAGTTCGAGAATGGCTTGCGCCTGGGCCTCGGAGAGCAGATAGCCGCTCCTCGACAAGCCATATTCCAGCGCCAGCCCTTCCGGCCGCGTGGCGTCCAGCGTGGCCCGCTGCAGCATTTCGGCGACGGTCGCCGACTGCCACAACCGAGACATCAGCCCCCGCCGCGCATCTGCCGGCGTCGGCGAGGCCTTGATCAGCGCGATGATTTCGTCGACGTTGTCAAGCGCGACCGCCAGGCCTTCCTGGATGTGCGCCCGCTCACGCGCCTTGCGCAGTTCATACACGGTACGCCGGGTAATGATCTCGCGCCGGTGCGACAGGAAGCAGTCCAGCATCTGCTTCAGGTTCAGCAAACGCGGCTGGCCGTCGACCAGCGCCACCATGTTCATGCCGAAGGTATCCTGCAGTTGCGTCTGCTTGTACAGGCAATTGAGCACGACTTCGGGCACTTCGTTGCGCTTGAGTTCGATGACCACGCGCATGCCCGACTTGTCGGACTCGTCGCGCAGGTCGGCGATACCTTCTATTCTCTTGTCATTGACCAGTTCGCCGATCTTTTCCAGCAGGGTGCGCTTGTTAACCTGGTACGGCAGTTCGTCGATGATGATCGCCTGGCGATCGGCACTCCCCTTGATGTCCTCGAAATGCGTGCGGCCACGCATCACCACGCGGCCACGGCCAGTCTGGTAGCCCTCGCGCACACCGGACACCCCGTAGATGATCCCGGCGGTCGGAAAATCGGGCGCCTGGATGATGTCGATCAACTCATCGACCGACATTTCGGGGTTGCGCAACAAGGCCAGGCAGGCGTCGACCACTTCATTGAGATTGTGCGGCGGGATGTTCGTCGCCATGCCCACGGCAATGCCCGAAGAGCCATTGATCAGCAGGTTGGGGATCCGCGCCGGCATGACCAGCGGCTCCTGCTCCGAACCATCGTAGTTCGGCCCGAAGTCGACGGTTTCCTTGTCGATGTCGGCCAGCAGTTCGTGACCGATACGCGCCATGCGCACTTCGGTGTAACGCATCGCCGCCGCATTGTCACCGTCGATCGAACCGAAATTACCTTGGCCATCGACCAACATGTAGCGCAAAGAGAAATCCTGCGCCATGCGCACGATCGTGTCATAAACCGCCGTATCGCCGTGCGGGTGGTATTTACCGATTACGTCACCGACGATACGGGCGGATTTCTTGTAGGGTTTGTTCCAGTCATTGCCCAACTCGTGCATGGCGTAAAGCACCCGCCGATGAACTGGCTTGAGACCGTCCCGGGCATCCGGCAACGCTCGGCCGACGATCACGCTCATCGCGTAATCGAGATAGGAACGGCGCATCTCGTCTTCTAGGCTGATCGGAAGTGTTTCTTTTGCAAAGGTATCCACGGCTTGTTCCAATTCTTTGACCGGCTGATCCGGCAACTCCTGACTTCAGTGTCGGTATTGTCATTCTGTCGAACGCGCAATTCTAGCACGCCGCCCTTCGCGGTCCGACCCGCGGAATTGATCTGGGCGCGAAGTCAAGTGATGGTCATCCTCCAGCGGCGTTGAGGTTGAACCAATAGTCATTCCATGGGTGATTGATGCGCAGGGAACGGAGATAAAACATGTCGCCTTCGCGAGGAATCCTCGTCGCCCCATCCGAAACTTCACTTCTGCCGGGGGCGGCGGTCAGTCGAGTACATCGATTTGCACCGGATCGAGGTACTGCCGGGCATATTTCATATAGACCTTCTGTCCGATGAACACTTCATACAGGTCGGGGTCGATATGCCCGTTACGCGCAAAACCCTCGAGAATGCGCAAGGCTTCCGAGAGTTTCATCCCTGGCTTGTAGGGCCGGTCGCGCGCGGTCAGCGCCTCGAAGATGTCTGCAACCCCCATGATTCGCGCCTGCAGCGACATCTGCTCGCACGTCAGTCCCTTCGGATATCCCCGGCCGTCGACGCGTTCATGGTGACCACCCGCGTATTCCGGAACGTTTTTCAGATGCATCGGCCACGGTAGCGACTCCAGCATCCGGTTGGTGGCGTCGATGTGGTGGTTGATCGTCTCCCGCTCGGCACGGGTCAATGTTCCCTGGCGGATGGTCAGGTTCTCGATTTCCTCTTCACTCAGAAAATCGATCTCATCGCCTTCAGGATTGACCCAGCGATAACGTTTCGAAATGCTCCGCACCCTATCCTGATCCTCGGGGCGCATCGCCTCGCTGCCTTTGTTAACCTGCCCGAGAAAGGCACGATCCTCGGCAATTCTCTGCAGTTTGTCCGCGAATTCGCGCTCGGCGAGCAGTTTGTCGGCCCCCGCCAGGAGTTCCCGCATCATGGCCAGTTCAGCATCCCGGCGAATGACTTCGAAACGGGTATCGAGCAACTGGATGCGATCGAAGATGGTTTGCAGCTTGGTGGCCTTGTCGACCACATGGACCGGGGTGGTCACCTTGCCGCAGTCATGGAGCAGACCGGCAATCTTCAACTCGTAGCGGTCCTTGTCGGTCATTTTAAAATCAGCCAACGGACCGCTACGCGTGTCCGAAACGGCTTCGGCCAGCATCATGGTCAACTCCGGCACCCGCTGGCAATGGCCTCCCGTATAGGGTGATTTTTCGTCGATGGCCAGGTTGATCAGCGTGATGAACGACTCAAACAACTCTTCCAGCTGGCTGACCAGCAGGCGGTTGGTCAGTGCCACGGCGGCCTGGGAAGCAAGCGACTCGGCGAGCCGACGGTCAGCATCGGAAAACGCCCGTATACCCCCGGTCTCCGCATCGATGGCATTGATCAACTGCAGAACGCCAATGATCTCGTTTTCATGATTCTTCATCGGCACGGTTAAAAACGACTGCGAGCGGTATCCTGTCACCTGATCGAATCGTCGCGTGCCGGAAAAATCGAACCCGTCCTCCGTATAGGCATCAGCGATGTTCACCGTTTGCGCATGCAGCGCGCAATAGGCTGCAACCAGCGTGCTGTTGGCCTCTCCGTTCTCGTGGAACAAGGGCAAGTCAGGAAACTGCGCCGATATCGGTTCGCCACTGGTTCCACCGAAAGCCAGCTTGAGCGAATCGGTACGGACGATCTCGAAACGCAGGGTTTGCCGGTCTTCGCTCACGCGATAGAGCGTACCGCCATCGGCGTGCGTAATCGCCTTGGCCGCGAGCAGGATGCTCTCCAGCAAACGGCCAATATTTTGCTCGTTCGAGAGCGATGCTCCGATTTCGTTGAGCTGCTCGTAACGCTGCGACAGGTCGCCCGATGTATCCACTACTTCAGCTCCGAAGCGGGCGCGACAAGAATCGAAGGTTGCATTTCATTCCTGCTCAGAACTCCAGAACCTGTTCATTCTGCAGCATACGCGGATTGGCTTCCCCATCCATTCGGGCGATTTCCTCCATGATCGAATCGACTTGCCCGGGCTTCAGGTGGGTAACGTAAATTTCTGCCGGAACGACAAGTTTCGCCAGTTCCTCGCCAAGCAAGCGCGGACAGAGATGTTTCGAGACGCGCGCCAGCGCCTCGTCACGATTGGAAAACGCCGTCTCGATGATCAGATAGCGCAGGTTGCCGATCCGGTTCAGAACCGGCCAAAGCTGATCGTTGACCGTGGTGTCGCCGGTAAATACCAGGCTTCCCAGGCCGGAATCGAGATGGTAGCCGACCGCCGGAACCGTGTGCTCTGCCGGTACGGCAGTAATGCTGCGCGCCCCGAGAACGATTTTCTCTCCGACGGAGACAGGCCGGTACTGCATGACCGGCCGCTCGCGTATGGCGATTTCGCTGAAATCCGGCCAGATCGCCCAGTTGAACACATGGCTGCGGATCGTTTCGAGCGTCGCTGCAGTGGCATGAATCGTCAGCGGGCGGTCGCGCAAATCGGCCACCGAATCGATCATCAACGGCAGCGCCGCGATGTGATCGAGATGCGAGTGCGTGATGAAGACATGGTCGATGGTTGCAAGTTCGGCAAGAGGAAGGTCGGCCACCCCCGTTCCGGCATCGATCAGAATGTCGTGATCGACCAGCAGCGATGTGGTACGCAGATGCCGGCCACCGATGCCCCCACTACAGCCTAGAACCCGGACTTTCATCTTTCCCCCGATTCACTCCAAGCCCGCCCGAACAGATGACATTAGAATATCATCCGCAAACTAAATTGAATAGTGAATCGTAACCTGCATACCCCGGCGGGCAACAGGAAGTTTGTCACACTTCGCGCTATCGGCAGCCTCGGAACGTAAGCCGGTCATCCGCCTTGCAGGAAGAACTCCATCTTGATGCCGGCGATCTCGATTACGTCATGGTCCTTCAGCGAATGCGCCTGTGCATCCAGTGTTTGGCCATTGACTGTCGGAAACTTCGCCCCCTCGACGTGGGTGATGAAATAGCCCTGAGGACGACGCGCGATCACTGCCACCTGGATTCCGGGCTTGCCCAGCGTGGTCAGCGTCTTGGTCAGTTCGAGTTCGCGCCCGGCATGGGCGCCGTTCAACAGCTGGATTGTGCCAATTGCCGATGGCGCTGCCGGAGGAGTTGACGAAGCCCCCGGAGGTTGAACAGGCGGTTCGGCGGCGTGTTGCGCCGCAGGAGCGGCTGAAAACTGAGGCTTCAGCGAATTTGGGCGCAGCACCATGGTTTTCTCGTAATCTGCCTCGGCCTGCTGCGCCTGCTCGGCAATGTATTTCAGCTTGTATTTGCCGAGCTCGACGACATCACCGTTTTTGAGAAAATGCTTCTTGATCGGCTGGCCGTTAACCAGGGTGCCGTTGGTACTGTTCAGATCCTCCAGGAACGAATCGTTGAGAATCGTCACCACCGCCGCGTGCTCGCCACTGATCGCCAGATTGTCAATCTGAATGTCGTTGGTCGGCCGCCGGCCAATCGTCATGCGTTCCTTGGTCAGGGTGATTTCCTTGAGGACCAGACCGTCCATGCTCAATATCAGCTTTGCCATCGCTTGCCACCCTATCCAAAAAATGACGTCACGCCGGAAAAGCGTGCAGAACCTTGACCAGAATCACTGAAATATTGTCGCGCCCACCGTTGTCGTTGGCCATCTGGACCAGTTGCTTGGCCGCAAGATTCAGGTTCACCGACAACGTTTGCAGGACCAGATGGATTTCTTCATCCGGGATCATGTCATTCAACCCGTCCGAGCAGAACAGGTAAATGTCACCGGGCAATACGTCATGTTCATTTATCTCCGGCTCCACCGATGGCTCAACACCCAGCGCACGCGTGACGAGGTTCTTGTTCTGTGAGTAGCGTGCTTCCTCGGCCGTGATCATGCCACTGTCAATCTGCTCCTGTAGCAAAGAGTGGTCACGCGTCACGACACCGAACTCCTCGCCACGCAGGCGATAGAGCCTTGAATCACCAATGTGCGCCACCGTCACCGCGTTATCGTGAAACACGGCCGTAACGAGTGTCGTGCCCATCCCGGAGAACTGCGGTTCGCTGCTTGCCGCGTTGTAGATCGCCGTGTTGGCCCTGGCAATGCTGTCCTGAAGGCAACGACCGGCAAGCGACTCTTTTCCGGGCGCCCTCGCACCTGTTGGCGGCATGTCGAAAAAGGAGGTTTCCAGGGCGGACGCCAAGAACGATGTCGCCATGCCGCTTGCCACTTCCCCGGCGTTGTATCCGCCCATCCCATCGGCCAGGATTACCAGACCCCGCACCGGATTGGCGAAGACGGCATCCTCGTTGAGCTCCCTGATCATGCCGGGGTCTGTCCGAACAACGATTTCGAGCGCATCGCTCAGCGTACTGGCCACATCATCTCCCTGTCACTGAAATTCAACCCTCGCCCACGACTGGCGCCGCGGAAACAACGCCCCGTGAGCATTCTCCTGGCAACACGAGAAAACAGTCAATCAATTCAGCGGCCATGGCGTCAGCAACCGCTACCCCCCATAAGGCAACTCGACCCCCAGCCCCTGTTCGCGAGCCAGGGCCTCCAGCCGCACGACCACGGAAATATCCTGGATCGCCATGCCCTGCGATTCAAAGAGGGTAATGTCTTCCGGTTTCGACCGGCCCGGATGGCGCCCAAGGATGACATCACCCAATTCGACCAGTTGACGTTCGCTCAGACGCCCCTTTTCAAGAGCAGGGAGCAGGTCGCCGGCTTCCTTGAGCGCCGTTTCTACGCTATCGACGACGATCGGACAACTGACTTTCAGGACATCCTCGCCGACTTCGCGGCGTATCAGCGAATTGGAACCCGCGGCATTGATGTGCGTCCCCGGCGACAACCACGCCGCGTCGAACAGTGGCGAACTGGCTGTAGTGATGGTACTGACGATGTCGCTGCCACGCACCGTTTCCTCGGGGGACGCGGCCGGAACGACATCGAGTTCCAGGCGATCAGACATTTTCGCGCAAAACGCGGCCAGGCGTTCCGAATTGCGCGCGAAAACCTTGACCTTAGAAAGCTTGCGGACAGCAGCCACCGCCTCGATGTTCCCCTCAGCCTGCCAACCGGCCCCAAAAACGCCAAGCACTTCCGCATCGGGACGGGCCAGCCACTGGGTCGCCACGCCGGAAGCGGCCCCGGTGCGCATCATGCCCAGAAAGTCGGCCTCGACAACGACGCGCAGGACGCCGCTGGCAGCACTGAAAACATGCACCAGAAAACGAATACCCGAACGATTGCTCGTATAGGCCTTGTAGCCGATAGCATCGCGACCGGGCAACGCGCCTTGCAGAATGTGCAACGCGGTTTGCGGCAGGCGCGTACGCTGACGCGGGATATCAATGGCGCGAGCCAACGAAAGCTCCTTATGCGATTCTTCAACGGCTTCGATGGTCAACGGCATGGTCAGCAACTGACGAACATCGTTTTCATTTAAAAACAAAGCCATAAACCCTCCG
>CAZCJW010000159.1:0-7315 GCA_964499185.1 uncultured Propionivibrio sp.
ACTTGAACCGAAACGGCCCGCGACACTTGTCAAAAATAGCCTGCCGTCATGGCTCCAGTCCGGCCTTCTGGCAAAGTGCTATGTAGCATGGGCCGTCGAGATCGCTGCCGGGAGGGAGTCCTGCCTGCAACCGGAAATTGTTGAGGGCGTTGCGAGTGCGCTGCCCGATCACACCGTCGATCTTGCCCGGTGAGAAGCCGAGGTAGAGCAGGGCCATTTGGGCCGCCCGCAGCTGCAGGTTGGGGAGCGATCCCGAGGCCAGTCGCACATAGGACTGCTCTAGTTTGATGTCGTACTGGTTCTGGGCGTAGCCGGGGCCATTGTAGCCGCGGGCGAATGCGGCCCAGTCACGACGCAACAATGCCTTGTGCAGGTTTCTGGAGCGCAGGAAACGGGCCATGGCCAGGATCTGGGCATCTTCGCCGTCGCGCATCGCCTGTACCATCGCTTCGGCTGAGTCGAATCCGGCCAACTGCGCGTTGAAACCCATGATCTGACCGAGTCCCCATGAGGCGGAGCGCAGAGCGGGTTCTGGGCCAAGGCCGTTGCGGGCGCACAACGCCAACGCTTCCTCAAGCTTGGCGTATTGGGTGGCGAGGCTGCCGTATCCACCCTGTGGCCCGGATAGATGGGGCGCTGTGTGGTTGAAACGGCCTTGCGTTTCACGCCGGAAAATGTGCCGTTCGAACAGAATCTGCGGCCGGCCGTCGACGCGGAAACCGCAACCTTGTGTCACACCCGAGGTTTCGACGTCGACCACGGCCCAGATTACGGCCGCTTCGGCAGGTTGCAATCCAATATGTTCGAGCGCTCTGCCCAGTCCGGTCGAGGACAACGGCTGCTGTTTTCCGATGAAGTTCATGGTTTGTTCCCTTAATTCCAGGTGCGAACTTCGATGTGCAACTTGCCGGTGACGCCGGGGCGTGTTTTCTGTGCCACCGGAATGTCAAAGGCGAGACCGGAACTATCGCCCAGCATATACGTCTGGGCGTCCTTGCCCGGCCGCCCCGGATTGTCTTCCTGGTAGCCGTACTTGATCCGCCAGCCCGTCGGAACAGAGGAGTCAGGAAAGGCTTCGAGCAGAATCAACTGGCGCAGGATGTAGCCACCTTCGTAATGGCGCTTCATGAACATCACGCCATCGACTTCGTAGTCGGGAACGAGGACTTTCAGATCGAACGCGAAGCTGACCGAGCCAGACGCCTTGACGCTCTTGCTTGGGTCGAGAAACACCGAGAATAGATGCGGGCTGCGGCTGCGATCGGGCTCGCGCGTCTGGCCGGGCTGGCCGGGGAAAAGCTCGTC
Source organism: uncultured Propionivibrio sp. (assembly GCA_964499185.1). Classification (GTDB taxonomy): domain Bacteria; phylum Pseudomonadota; class Gammaproteobacteria; order Burkholderiales; family Rhodocyclaceae; genus Propionivibrio. The sequence continues at coordinate 1,306 of CAZCJW010000159.1, forward strand.
ATAGCTGCGGAATATGGCCGAGTTTTCGCGCGCTTCGCGCCGGGTCATCTGCCATTGGCAGCCGCGCACGCTGACGGCAACCTCGAACTGATAGGCGGCGTGGACCGACTTGCCTGCCTGCAATTCCTTTGCGACCTCCACGGGAAGCGAAATGTCGTCGATGTGGAGGGAGCCGTCGACACGCAAGGCGCCAAACAGGAAGCGGGTAAGGTTCTGGTAGCCTTCTTCCGAATTGACGATGCCGTAGTGTCCGGAATGGCTGCGATGCACGAAGGCCCGCGGCGATGTGATGTCGTTACCGTCGGGCCCCGGGCCGTGCGTGGTGGCGTTTTCGATTCGCACCAGCCCGTCACTGGCTTCGCCGGCGGCCCATGAGGATAGCCCGCCGGCCACCGTGTAGTCCCGTGAGTTGGTGCCAACCAAGTTGAAGATGCGTTCGGGCGGGAAGTTGCGCACGATGGAGACGTCGTCGCCGACGGGCAGGGCCAGATAGCCGGCCATGCGTTCCCGGTTGAAGTTGTTGACGTCGCCGAAGGATAGCCAGCCCGGAATGTTGCGCACGATGCGCATGTCGATGCCGTTGTGCGGCGTGGCGTAGGTGAATACCTTGTCGACCGCTCGCCTTGCAACCGTGGAACCGATCTTCGGATTTTGCAGGAAGGCCCGGCAGACGAGTCCTCCCATCGAGTGCGCTACCAGGTACACCCTGAAATCGTCGGGCGTGACGCCGTTTTTCGGATTGGCGCAAATCTTCTCGCGCAGGCGCTGGATCAGCGTGTCCAGACCGCGCGCAAAATGCTCGATCGGTGGCGTGTCTCCACCGCCGAAGTCCTTACTCGCTTCATCGTAATAGCGATGAACGACGATGGAGCGGTAAGGAATCGGCCGATCCGGACGATCACTGGCTACGATATCTTCGCCATCCTCGAAGACGTCGCGGTAGTCATGATCGTTCATCAGCCTGACCAGCGGCGATTCGAAAAAAAAGCGTTTGATTTCGCCGGTCCACACCATTCTCGATTTGGTCGAGCCGATGTTGAAGCCCATGTAGGGGTCGGCGACGGTTTCCTCAATTTCGCTCTGGGTCGCGGCAAAGCCGCGCACGTAGATGATCGGATGAAACGGGTGGTGCGGGTTTGCGGACATGACGACCCTCCTGTGAAAGGCTGGAATACTCAATCCGGCGTTGGCAATGGACACGAAACTTTTGTGGAAGTTCGTATTCTCATGCTTGGCTACCTTTGGATGGCGCCAGGCAAGCGGCAGAGCAGCTGCTTGTGGCAGGTGTCGTGAAAGCCACAGGTGAAATGACTCAATTCTCGACGTAGTACAAGGTCATCATAGGTCCGTAGAACGATTCGTCAAGGTGGCTTTGTGACTATGGCCAATTTGCGGTGTGGAAAGGCCTGCGGCGGTGGCAAGCGACGATGGCTGTGCTATGTTTCAAGAGGGGCGTGGTCATCGTGCATCGTGCGGAGGAGTCCAACATCATGCAGCAAGAGCGCACATTCGACGGCCTTTCGGTATCGCCACAGGAGTACGTGGCGGAAAGGGTTGATCAGTATCAGAAATGGTACGACGGCAAGGCAGTAATGATGAAGAGCCGTTACCTGAGGATGCGAGCATTCTCGGTCGTTGGAGGCGGCCTTGTTCCTGTCCTGATCAACGTACCTTCTCAGCACACGCTGTTTGACGTTTCGATCGTCCAGCTGGTTGTTACGGTCATTAGTCTGATGGTGGTCATCGCCGTTTCGCTGGAAAGCGTTTTCCATTACCGGGAGCAGTGGAAGAACTACCGATCGACCGAGCAACTTCTCGGCCACGAGAAATTCCTTTTTCGATCGCGCGTTGGCCGTTATCAGGGAATGGACGATGAGAGCGCTTTTCGCCTCTTTGTCGAGCGGGTTGAAGAAGCGATCTCCATCGAGAATGCCGCGACGCTGAACATCATGACGATGGCCAACGAGACGGTGGAGGCCACAAGGCACACCAAAGCCGGGCATCCCTGAACCTTTGTTCTTGTGCAACGCTCCTGGTGATCTCCTGAAGTTCGGTTTGCATGAATGGGCGAGAAATCGTTGCGAGGTGACATCATGGATAAAAGCGAACAACCCAAGGCGACGCTGGATGACGTGCTTGCAGAATTGAAGTCGCAAGGGGCCAGGAGGAAGGATTTCTGGGATCGACTTCCCCAAGTGTCGACCTTCATTTCGACTGTGGTCCTTGGTATTGCGGGCTTGTGGTTTACCCACAGTTATAACGAACGGCAGTCTGCGATTGTCGAGCAACAGACGAGGCAGGATCAGGAAAACAAGAAACAGCAGGCTCGTATCCTGGAAATGCAGGCAGTGGAGAAGTTTGTTCCCTATCTGACGACAGATGATGAGCGCAAGAAAGAAGTCGCCTTGCTGGTCATCACTACGCTGGGCAGTCCCGAATTCGCCACCCAGTTTGCCAAGCTCAATCCGTCGCAGGGAACCCAGGCCGCTGCCGACCGCATTATGGCGAGCTCTGTCTCGACCAGTTCATCGGGGGCTACCGCTCCCGGAGCAACCTCGCCTTCCCCGGTCGCTATTGCGGATGGAAAGGCAAGCTCGCCGGCCAACCGTACCGGCTGGGTTTACCTCGGACAGTTCGTTGCCAAGGACGGCCGTTGGGAAACCCGGTATTTCGATTTCCAGGAATCCGCCGATCCGGTCTCGCTTGTCTCTGCCTCCGTGGCAGTTCGAGTCAGGACCGGCAACATCAACGTCAGAGCAGGAATGCCAACCGAATCCGGGAGTTTTCCAGGCGTGCGGGAAGTGCTTAGCCCGGGAACCAAGGTCAAAGTGAAGTCGGTCCGGGAGTGGTCTTATACCGGGTACATGTGGGCTGAGGTTGAGTACGAGACGCCTCGCTGAACGGACGTACGATCTTTCGAATTCCCGGCCGCGCATGAAATCGCGTATCCCGAGCCTTATGCACATTGTCGATAACGACGGAAACGAATTGGAGCGGGTAGAGGAGGGGGCACGAGTTGTCGTGGCCGGGAGCAGTCGCGCAGGCCGTTCAGGGAAGATAGGATGTTCCCCGCGTTCCCGGGATCAATCGTAGGCTCTGACTTTTTTGAGAGCCTTGGCCATACGGTCGTAGAGCACGACGTTGACCGTCGCCGCAAGATTCATGCACCCCACGGTGGGAATAAATACAACATCCCGGCACCAGGCGCGCATGCTCTTGTCCAGCGTTCCGTCTTCCGGGCCGAAAATGTAAAACGCCCGTTCCGGGTGCCGGTATTCGGGCAAGGGTTTGGCGTCCTTGATCAACTCGATGGCCACGGGCGTGCAGCCGAGCGGGATGACCTGCTGCAGGTCGTCGATGCCAATCAGCGGGATCTTCTGGTGAACCTTCTTGGTGTCGGTGACGAATTCCTTGGCCCGGTCATAACGAACGCCGGTATAGAACACCGAATTGACGCCATAGCAGCCGGCGGCACGCATTACGGAGCCGACATTTTCGGGGGACTTGGGGTTGAGTAGCCCGATGCAGCAATAACCTTTGTTCATTGCACGACAGATCCAGGTGATAAGCCTCGATTGTAATGGTGTTGCCTGCGAGGCATGTGGAACCCACGCGCATGCGCCAATGTCAGACCTCGGTCTTCATTCCGAGTCTATCCCAAGATGATTGACCTCTACTACTGGACGACGCCGAACGGCCACAAGGTCACGATGTTTCTCGAGGAGTCCGGCTTGCCGTACCGGATTGTGCCGATCAACATCGGCGCGGGCGAGCAGTTCGCTCCCGACTTCCTGCGCATCTCGCCCAACAACCGAATCCCAGCCATCCTCGATCATGAGCCGGCCGATGGCGGAGAGCCCCTGTCCATATTCGAATCCGGGGCGATACTTCTTTATCTGGCCGACAAGATCGGGCGCTTCATTCCGCAAGATCTGCGCGGACGCAACATGGCGTTGCAATGGTTGTTCTGGCAGATGGGTGGGCTGGGGCCGATGGCCGGTCAGAACCATCATTTCGGGCAGTACGCGCCGGAACAGATTCCGTATGCGATCGAACGCTATGTCAAGGAAACGTCACGTTTGTATGCCGTGTTGAACAAGCATCTGGCAGACGGAAGGGAGTTCATCGCCAGCGACTATTCGATTGCGGACATGGCGTGCTACCCGTGGATCGTCCCCCACGAGCGGCAACGGCAGCGGCTGGAAGATTTCGAGCATCTGGAACGCTGGTTTCAGCGGGTCAAGGATCGCCCGGCGACCGGACGCGCGTATGCCCGGGCCAGCGAAGTGAACAAATCTCCGGTAGTCGATGATGCCGCGAAAAAAGTCCTGTTCGGACAGGATGCGTCGTCGGTGCGCTGAGCGGTGCGACGTGGTGCATTCGAACGTGGCGCATCGGATGGTCCGAATGCGAGCGTCTCTGTAAAATCACGTTTCCTTTGCCTTACCGCCAGTATTTCATGTCCTCCAAAATTCCAAAGATGCGTTCTCCGCTCGATCGGGTTCGCCAGGTGCTGCTGTTCGAGGTCGGCGGGCTTGTCCTTATTACTCCGCCATTCGTTTGGCTGACCGGCGTATCGCTCGTCGAATCGCTTGGCCTGCTGGCCATGATCGCCGCGATCGCCGCGGTGTGGAACGCGCTGTACAACACGTCCTTCGACTGGGTCGAGGGCCGAATGACCGGACGCCAATCCGATCAACGACCCGTGCCGTTGCGTGTTCTCCATGCGGTCGGTTTCGAAGCCGGCCTGCTGCTCGTCAGCTTGCCGGTGGTTATGGCGTGGACCGGGATGGGGTGGATGGAGGCGCTGCTTGCCGACATCGGTCTGGCAGCGGCCTACGTGATCTACGCTTACGTTTTCAATCTGGGTTACGACCGGGTATTTCCAGTCTCGCAGGCAGCGTAGCGCTCAATTTTCCGACCCGTTGAGGAAAAACGACCAGATCCGGTCGGCCAGCGGATTGGTGCATTCCAACGACCGGTAGAGTCGAACTTCCAGCGGGCAGCTCCACTTGACGGCCCCGGCAACAACCAGCCGTTTTTCGGCTATCTCCTTTGCGACGCAGCTTTCGGGCAGCCAGCCGAGCCCGTGACCTTCCATAACCATGGCTTTGAGCGCTTCCGACATGTGAGTGTCGAATGAACGCTCGAAATGGCAGCGTTCGTTGGCATTGAGCAGGATCATCTCAACCACGTGCGCGAGGTAGGTTCCCGAGGAATACGCCAGTAAGGGAACAGGGTCGTCGATGCTCCCGGGAAGCCGGTAACGCGGTTTTCCTTCCTTGTTTGGCGCGCAGAATGGCAGCATGCGGTCGGTACTCAACACCAAATGCTGGAAACGTTCGGGGTCGAGCAGGGCAGGCAACTGCGGATGATGGTAGATAATCAAGAGGTCGGTACCGCCCTCGATCAGCGCGCTGGCGCCTTCGGAGATGTTGACTGCGCTGACGCGGACAACGGCATGGCCGAGCGCCGTTTTCAATTGAGTCAGCCAGTGAGGGAAGTATGTCAGGGAGAGGGTGTGAGCCACGGAAAAGCGCACGGTCTCTTCGCCGCCGGGTGATTGCCCGCGCAGGACATTGCGCATGTCGTACGTGCGCCGTAGCAGATCGACGGCAAAGCCTCTGAAGATTCGACCAGCGGAAGTCAGATGCACACCCTGCATCCGGCGGTCGATCAATGCGACTCCCAGCCATTCCTCCAGTGACTGAATGTGTCGGCTGAAGGTCGGCTGGGATACGTTTCGGCGCTCTGCCGCGCGGGAGAATGCACGCGCGTCAGTCAGCGTCAGGAAATCCTCGATCCATTTGATCTGCATCGCTCCTCCTGCTTTTTTGTCGTTATTTAATTTTTCGTTGATGTTATGCGATTAGTGCATAACTTGTCACCGTCTCCCCTCGCGGCGCGTAGGATTCCCCGGTTCATTTAACCCAAGGAGACGAACATGTCAGAGGCGAACAAAACGACCTATCGAATTGAGAAGGATTTTCTGGGCGAGAAGCAGATTCCG
>CAZCJW010000160.1:0-7245 GCA_964499185.1 uncultured Propionivibrio sp.
AGCTGCCGCCGGCCAGCGCCGAAGCCGGCAGGAGCAAGCGCTGGTCGTTGCCGACGGCCAGACGGACAAGATGCGGCACGATCAGGCCGATGAAGCCGATCGATCCGGCCTGCGTCACGGCCGCCGCCGTGGCCAGCGAGGCCACGATATAGACGCCGCGCCGCAGGCTGCCGACCTGTACGCCCAAAGCCTGTGCTGTATCCGGCCCGCGCGCCAGGAGGTTGAGCTCGCGCGCGAAAGGCATGGCAACGAACAGCACGGCGACCAGCACGCCGAGCGCCAGCTTCGGGCTGGTCACCTGCGAGAGATCGCCCATCAGCCAGAACAGCATGCCATGCAGCTTGTGGTCGGGAGCAATCGACAGGATCAGCGCCACCAGCGCTCCACAACCGGCGGCGACGATAACACCGGTCAGCAACAGGCGCGTCTGCGTCCAGCTCCCGTCGCCATGGGCGAGCCCAAAGACCACGACCATCGCCGCCAGCGCGCCGACGAAAGAAGCACCACTGATGCCGGCCACGCCGAGGCCGAGCAGGATGGCCAGGATCGCCCCAACCCCGGCACCGCCGGAAATGCCAAGAATGTACGGATCGGCCAGCGGGTTGCGCAGGAGTACCTGCAACAAGGCGCCAGACAGGGCCAGCAGACCTCCGCAGGCAAATCCGGCTAGCGCGCGTGGCAGGCGCAGGCTGGTGACCACATCGCCGGACAGCGTTCCCTCACTGCCAGACAGCGCGGAAAAAACTTCAAGCACCGGGATGCGGATGCTGCCCACCGCCAGCGCCAACACGATGCTGACCAGCGCGACTCCGATCAGGAGGGCGAGGATGGCGAAAGCGCGATGGCGAGTGGGCATGACCGATTACCTCGGCTGATAGCGGATTCCGACGAGGGCGTTGAGACCCGGCGTGGCGAAATCGCTAACGTACTCGTATTTCTTGTCGAAGAGGTTGTTGATCCGTGCGAACAGCGAGACGTTCCGGTCGACCTGATAGGTGGCACTGACATTGAACAGGGTGTAGCCGCCCATGCTGACATCATTGGCCGCATCGCTGTAGCGTTCGCCGCTGCTGACCACCTCGCTGCCCAGAATCCACGCTCCGGTGGTGTATTCCAGGCCGAGGTTCGCATGCTTGCGCGCACGCCGGGTAAGGATGGTATCGGTTTCCGTATTACGCGGGTCCTGGAAATCAACGCTGGCATGCACCGACAGCGGTCCGTAGAAGCCCTTGTATGCCAGAGACCAGCCGGTAATTCGCGCCGAGGCAACATTCTGGGGCGTATAGAACCACGACCCCGGAGACGTTTCCTCCCACTGGATCAGGTCATCGATGCGATTATGAAAGTAGGTCACCGACGCCGAATGCTGCGCGGTCTCGTAATGCAGCGAGACTTCCCGGTTGCGGGCGTATTCCGGCTTCAGATCGGGATTCCCCTGCCCCATGAAAGGCATGACCGGGTAGTACAGGTCGTTCATCGACGGCGCCTTGTAGGCCGTGCCGTAGGCCGCATGCGCCCGAACGGCGTCGCTGATCTGATAACCGTAAGCCGCTGTACCGGTGGTCTTGGAACCGGTCTGCGAGATGTCGTCGTGCCGCACGTTGAACTGCCAGCGATGCATGTCGACCGAGGCACCCCAACCGGCCAGCAGCGACTTGATCGTGCGCTCGGTCTTGTCGTAGTCCTGCGACGCCGTGACTTTCTGCTTGAGCCATTCGGTCGCAAGCAATCCTTTGCCGAGAGGCAACTTGATATCATTCTGCCAGGAAAACTGATCCTGGTCGGTGCGCACATTGCTGGTTTCAAGGCCATCCGTGTAGTACTCGGTATCGTCGGTGCCGCGCCCGAGACGCAGCGTACTTTGCCACACCGGTAGCAGACGGTTGCGCGAGTACAGGCTGTAGCTACTGACGCGGGTATCGCTACGATAGTCCTTCACCGCCGAAGCGCCATAGCCGCCATCGTAGTAATCGCGCCCGTCACTCGTAAAGGCGTTTAGCCCGACCTCGTGGTCGCCGTTGAAGCGGTAGGCCAGATTGCCGGTGAAGGCGCTGTCACGGAAACCATCCTTGTCCGGGTTATAGGCGTTGTTCTGCTTGTTGCGAATATTGGAAAAGCCGTCGGTGTCGTCGAACGACGCTTGAAAACTGTAGCGTAATCCTTCGTTCTGCCCGCTCACCCCGGCCGCGAGTTTGGTGGTGTTGTCGCTGCCATAGGCAGCCTCGAAATTGAAGGCCGCCGGACCACTGCCCTGCTTGGTGAAAATCTGGACGACCCCGCCAATGGCGTCCGCCCCATATAGCGCGGAAGCCGGACCGCGCAGGATTTCAATGCGCTCGATCTGTGACAACGGGATGCGCGACAGCGCTGTGGTGCCAAGGGTTGCCGAATTGACGCGCATGCCATCGATCAGGACGAGAGCATGCTCGCTGTTGGTACCACGTATGAACAGGCTCTGGGCGCTTCCCGCTCCGCCGCTCTGCGTGTATTCGATGCCCGGTTGGCGTGCCAACAATTGTGGCAGGCTGGACTGGCCGGCCATCTCGATTTCCTCACGCGAGATGACCGAGACATCGGCAAGCAATTCATTCATGCGTTGAGGCTGGCGACTGGCGGTAACGACGACTGCATCAGTGGATGTCTCTGCGGCCATGACAGGAAACACGGCCGCCAGCGCCAGCGTGCCGGCCGCAAGTGTAGTGCGTGGATTCATTTGCTTCTCCCTCTTGCCGGCAAGCGTCCCCGCATGCCGGCGAACAATAAACAGGAAGAGCTTGAGAGAGAAAATCCGAAACATGACCCCAAGCGGGATGCAAATTCCGTGTCCGCCTCCCCGCGGCACTTCCTTCCTTTGCGCGCAGGCCGGTATCCGGGCTCGCAAGTCCTGATGCATCGCCTTCCCAGGCATTCGCCCAGTGGCGTATCGATGCATCCACACTTGCTTACCGTTGCGGGGGCAGCACAGGCATTGCGTCGTTGGAACACGCACCTGTTTCCCGTTTAACCGCGGCAGGGAATCTGCTTGGCGGCACCTTGCACGTTTGTTTCCGCCGCTTTGCCAGCAACGGAACGGCGGATTATATCCTACGGCGTGACGACTGTTTTCTTGCCAGGCAACCATGCCAGACAATTCACATTTAGAATCATCGCTTAGCCCTTGACTCATCTAGGTTTTTGAAACTATAGTCCGCGAATGGTCAACGAACTCAACGCGCTCGAAAGCAAAATTGCCCAGGTAGCCTCGCTGTGCCGCAGCCTGCGCACGGAAAACAATCAGCTCAGACAGCAACTGGCCAATTCCGAAGCGGAAAAAAAAGAGCTCGAAGACCGCATGGACACGGCGCGCCACCGGCTCGAGCATCTTGCGCAACAATTGCCTGAGGCTAAGGCGATCATCGCCTGAATCCGTACATGCCCAACGAATCCAATTACCTCGACATCGTGCTGCTTGGCAAGGAATACCGGGTGGCCTGCCCTGCCGAGGAGCGTGATGCTCTCCTCGCCGCCGTCGCCTACGTCGACGCGAAGATGCACGACATCGCGGAAAAGACCCGCAGCAACATTTCCGAACGCATCGCCGTCATGGCAGCGCTCAACATTGCTCACGAATTCCTGTCTCAAAGCCCCCAGCCGCAAGCAATTCCGGCTCAGGATACGCGTACGGAAACAGGGCTGGACTTCGGTGCCGTAAAGCGTAGAATCACTCTCATGGAAGCACAGCTTGACTCGGTACTCGTAGCACAAGACAAGCTGATTTGAGCTTCCGACAGTTGCTCCCTGCGGTGTTCGTCAAGGCCATAGACTCCTTGAACCAATGCTAAATTGGCATCGGTTGCTGACTTTAATACTGCTGTTGTGCCCGCCCCTCTGACGGGTGGACCTGATGCAGAAAGGAAGCTACCCAATCTGAACTCCGGTTCAGGATGCCGGCCTAACGGCACAGGCGGGGACATTATTCGACAGCCTGGAAAGCAACGCTTCCAGGCTGTTTTTCCATCTGTCGCCGATTCCCTCGCCTCTCTGCCGGGGAACTTGTTTGCCGCATTCCGTGCCCAAAATGCATCTCTTTTTTTTGGTACACGACGCTATGCTGCGCTTCGACAACCGCCTGGTGCGGGAACTGCCCGGCGATGCCGACACGCGTAACCATCCGCGCCAAGTAACTAGCGCGCTCTGGTCCCCGGTAGCCCCAACCCCCGTCGCCGAGCCACAGCTAATGGCCTGGTCGAGAGACATGGCAGATTTGCTTGGCCTCGGCGAACGCGACCTGACCTCACCGGAATGGCTGGCGGCACTCTCGGGCAACGCGGTATTGCCTGGAATGACGACCTACGCCACGTGCTACGGCGGTCACCAATTCGGATCGTGGGCGCGCCAGCTCGGCGACGGACGCGCCATCTTTTTGGGCGAAGCCGTCAACCGCGCCGGCGAGCGTTTCGAACTGCAACTCAAGGGGGCCGGACCGACGCCGTATTCGCGGCGAGCCGACGGCCGGGCCGTATTGCGCTCGTCGATTCGCGAATTCCTGTGCAGCGAGGCCATGCATCATCTGGGCGTGCCCACCACTCGGGCGCTCGCGCTGGTATCCACTGGCGAAACCGTGGTGCGCGACATGTTCTACGACGGCAACGCGGTGGCGGAACCGGGTGCTATCGTCTGCCGCGTGGCGCCGTCCTTTACCCGCTTCGGGCACTTTGAACTCCCGGCATCGCGCGGTGACGCGGCGCTGCTCCGCCAATTCGTCAGCTTCACCATCGATCGCGATTTTCCGGAAATCGTGGGCGATCCTGACGAACGGCTGCTGCGCTGGTTCCGCGAAATCTGCGCACGCACGGCGCGCCTTGTTGTGCACTGGATGCGCGTCGGATTCGTGCACGGCGTGATGAACACAGACAACATGTCGATCCTCGGCCTGACCATCGATTACGGCCCGTACGGCTGGGTCGACAACTTCGATCCGGCGTGGACGCCGAATACCACGGACGCGCAAGGACGCCGCTATTGCTTCGCCCGTCAGCCGCAAATCGCGCGCTGGAACCTCGAGCGTCTGGCCGAAGCGCTGGGCCGCATTGCGCCCGATCCCGACGCGCTCAATGCTGGCCTCGAACGTTTCAATGAAACGTACTCGCAGGAATTCCAGCATTCTTTCGCCGCCAAATTTGGCTTCGCCGCCTGGCGCGAAGACGATGCTCCGCTCATCGAGGAAGCCTTCGACCTGCTGCATCGCGCCGAGATCGACATGACGCTGTTTTTCCGTCGCCTGGCCGATGTCGATCCGCGTTCGCCCGACACCGCCACCCTGTCAGAAGCCTTTTACGACGCCGATAAACATGTCGCAGACCTTTCGGCCGTTGAGGCCTGGCTGCGGCGCTGGGCCGCCCGGGTGATATCCGACAACGAACCGAGTCCTGTCCGCCAGCAGCGCATGAATGCCGTCAATCCCCTCTATGTCCTGCGCAACTACCTCGCACAACAGGCCATAGACCGGGCCGAACAGAGCGATCCGTCGATGATTCACGAGTTGCTCGAGGTTTTGCGCCACCCGTATAGTGAACAATCCGGCAGGGAAGAATTCGCGCGCAAACGTCCTGACTGGGCGCGCCACAAGCCGGGTTGCTCGATGCTCTCGTGCAGTTCCTGAAAAAGCTCGCGTAGAATGGGGCTTTCCGCCTCAGGTGAAGACCATGCCCTACACGCCCGACCTGGTTCACGAACTCAATACACTGATCCGCTTCGACCTCGACACCGGACAACAGGGCATCAAAGTGCACAAGACGGCCGATGCGGATATCAAGGCGGCAGTACAGCGCCTGCATGCCAAGGGGCTGATCACCCAGATCGACGGCGGTTATCTGACCAGTCTCGGCCGCGAGGCCGCCGAGCACGCGCAGATCATGCTCGGCATCCTGACTGCGGGTATTGCGGCAACGGTTACAGCCGAGTCGCCGCCAGCGTAGCGAGGAATTCATCGGCCTTCTGGAATCCGACGACACGCACCCCGGTCAGTTCCTTTCCGGTCGGGTCAAAGAAGATGAGGCCGGGCGGCCCGAAAAGCCGGAAGCGGGCGAGCAATTCCTTGTCTTCGGGTGAGTTGGCCGTTACATCGGCCTGCAGCAACAGCCATCCGGACAGCTTTTCCTGAACGCGCGCATCGGAAAAGGTGAAACGCTCCATTTCCTTGCACGACACGCACCAGTCGGCGTAGAAATCGAGCATGACCGGCCTGCCGGCGCCGGCAATCCGTGTTTCGAGTTCGCCAAGGGAGCGGATGCGCACGAACGGGAGTTGGCGAGGTTCGCCACTTCCAGACTGGCTCAACCCGGACAGGGGCTGCAACGGATCCCTGGCACCGGACAGCGCACCGACCAGCATTACCGCACCCAACAACAGCATGACCACTCCGACAGCCTTGCCGAAACGCTGCCACCCGTGCGCATGCGGCGGCAGCGGGTCGATGGCCCTCATGAATACGGCGGGGATGATCAGCAGCAGCGCCCAAGCCAGCATTTGCACCGTAATCGGAAGCAGCGGACTGACGATCCACACTGCGCTGGCCAGCAGGAGAACACCGAAAACCCTGTTGACGGCCACCATCCACGCGCCGGCCTTGGGCAACAGCGTTCCTGCGGAAAGTCCGATCACCAGGAGCGGCACGCCCATCCCCACCCCCATGCAGAACAACGCCAGAGCGCCGAGCAGGACATCGCCCGTACCCGCAATATAGAGCAGAGCTCCGGCCAGCGGCGCCGCCACGCACGGCCCGACGATCAGAGAGGAAAGCGCGCCCATCAATGCTACGGCAGGCAATGAGCCGCCGTGGAGGTGCGAAGCCTCTTCCGAGATTTTGCTTTGTAGGAATGAAGGCAATTGCAACGGGAAAAAACCGAACATCGACAACGCCAATACCACGAAGATCAGGGCGAAACCGCCGAGCACCCAGGCGTTTTGCAGCGCGCTCGAAATCATTGTTCCGGACAGGGCGGCAGCCACCCCCGCTCCGGCGTACGTCAACGCCATGCCGAGAACGTAGGCCAGCGACAGGGCAAAGGCGCGCGCATGCGACACCGCCAATCCATTTCGCCCGGCCCCGACAATGATGCCGGACAAGATCGGCAACATCGGGAAGGTGCATGGCGTCAGGGACAGCAGCACGCCGAAGCCGAAGAAGCTGGCGGCCACCCACCACAGCGTTGCGTTCGCCAGCAAGCGGGCGATACGCCCGGATTCGTCGCTTTCCACGGGCGC
>CAZCJW010000161.1:0-7204 GCA_964499185.1 uncultured Propionivibrio sp.
GTGATCGAGTCGCCGGTGTGCACGCCCATCGGATCAAGGTTCTCGATCGAGCAGACGATGATGCAGTTGTCCTTCTTGTCGCGGACAACCTCCATCTCGAATTCTTTCCAGCCGATCAGCGACTCCTCGATCAGCAACTCATGCGTTGGAGAGGCCTCCAGTCCGCGCTTGCAGATTTCGACGAACTCCTCCTGATTGTAGGCAATGCCTCCGCCTGAACCGCCCATGGTGAAGGACGGACGGATGATGACCGGAAATCCCAGTCCCGCCTGCACCTGTTGCGCCTCTTCCATGCTGTGCGCCATAGCCGACTTGGCCGAGCCAAGGCCGATCTTGGTCATCGCGTTCTTGAACTTCTCGCGGTCCTCGGCCTTGTCGATCGCTTCCTTGCTGGCGCCGATCATTTCGACACCGTATTTCTCGAGCACCCCGTGATGCGCCAGATCGAGCGCGCAGTTGAGCGCCGTCTGCCCGCCCATCGTCGGCAGCAGCGCGTCAGGACGCTCCTTCTCGATGATCCTCTCGACCACTTTCCAGTTGATCGGCTCGATGTACGTGACATCGGCCATTTCCGGGTCGGTCATGATCGTGGCGGGATTGGAGTTGACCAGGATCACCCGGAACCCCTCCTCGCGCAACGCCTTGCAGGCCTGCGCTCCGGAATAATCGAATTCGCACGCCTGGCCGATGATGATCGGGCCGGCGCCAATGATCAGAATGCTTTTTAAGTCTGTACGCTTCGGCATGTATTACTTCCCCTCAGCCTTCCTGGCTTGCATCATCGAAATGAAACGGTCAAACAGATACGCCACGTCGTGCGGTCCCGGACTCGCTTCCGGGTGCCCCTGGAAGGAAAACGCCGGAACGTCGGTACGCGCCACGCCCTGCAGCGAACCGTCGAACAGAGACACGTGCGTCGGCCGCAGATTGCCCGGCAATGTTTCGGCATCAACGGCAAACCCGTGGTTCTGGCTGGTAATCATCACTTGCTGGGTATCGAGATCCTTGACCGGATGGTTGGCGCCATGGTGGCCGAACTTCATCTTCACGGTCTTGGCCCCCGAAGCCAGTGCCAGCAACTGGTGGCCGAGGCAAATGCCGTAGGTCGGGATACCCTTGGCCAGAAGTTCGCGGATGGCGGTGATGGCGTAGTCGCAAGGCTCGGGATCGCCTGGGCCATTGGACAGGAAAACCCCGTCCGGGTTGTATTTGAGCACGTCGTCAGCCGGCGTCTGCGCCGGCACCACGGTCACCTTGCAGCCGCGCGAGGCCAGCATGCGCAGGATGTTGCGCTTGACACCGTAGTCATAGGCCACCACGTGATACTTGGCCTCGGGCGCAGCCTGATAGCCCTTCAGCGTCCATTCACCTTCGCTCCACTCATAAGGAGAATCCACCGAAACCACCTTGGCCAGGTCCATGCCAGCCAGTCCGGGGAACGCGCGTGCTTCCGCCAGCGCCTTCGCTTCATCAAGCGATTCCAACGGCGCTCCAGCCATGATGCAGCCAGCCTGCGCTCCTTTTTCACGCAGGATGCGCGTCAGCTTGCGCGTATCGATGCCGGCAATGGCCACCACACCGTGCTTTTTCAGGTATTCGGGCAACGTGTCCTGGAGACGCCAGCTTTCCGCCCGCAACGGCAAGTCCCGGACAACCAGACCGGCGGCGAAATTGGCGCGCGATTCGAAGTCCTCTTCATTGCAGCCGACGTTACCGATGTGCGGATAGGTCAGCGTGACAATCTGCCGGCAATACGACGGGTCAGTCAGGATTTCCTGATAACCGGTGATCGCCGTATTGAAGACGACCTCACCGCTTGTCGCACCGGGCGCTCCTATCGCGTAACCACGAAAGACCGTTCCATCGGCGAGCACGAGAACAGCGGGCGGAAGAGAGGGTAGCAATGACACGAAGGACTCCTGTTCCGTAGCGTAGATATGCAAAAGCGGGACGAGCATTTGCTCTCCCGCTTAATGTATTGAAAACACGCGAATTATACTCGAGCGCTCTTTTTTCGGCAATCGAAAACCCGCTTCAAGGCAATGTTCACCGCTCCCTCAGTTGCTCGATTCAGCGCAGTCCGAGCACGTCCTGCATGTCAAACAGGCCATTCTGCTTGCCCGCCAGGAATCGCGCCGCACGTAGCGCGCCCAGCGCATAAGGCATGCGGCTTCCCGCCTTGTGGCTGATCTCGACCCGCTCGCCAATCCCACAATACATCACGGTATGGTCGCCGACGATGTCACCTCCGCGCACCGTGGCAAAACCGATGGTTGACGGATCACGTTCACCAGTCACGCCTTCGCGCCCGAAGACGGCACATTTCTTGAGATCCCGTTCCAAAGCATTGGCGATCACCTCGCCCATGCGCAAGGCTGTTCCTGAAGGCGCATCGACCTTGAGCTTGTGGTGTGCCTCGACAATCTCGATGTCGTACCCCTGCGACAGGATGCGTGAAGCCATGTCCAGCAGCTTGAAAACCACATTCACGCCGACGCTCATGTTCGGCGCAAACACCACGGGAATATCCTTGGCTGTCTCGGCCACAGTCTGTTTGGCCTCATCATCCAGACCCGTCGTACCGATCACCATAGCCACCTTGTGCCGCCGACAGATTGCCAGGTGATCGAGCGTTCCTTCGGGGCGCGTGAAATCGATCAGGCAGTTGGCCTTGGCAATTCCGGCCTCGATATCACTGGAAACGCTGACATTGCAGGACATGCCGACCAGTTCCCCGGCGGGCTTGCCGATCAGGGGATTACCTGGCAGATCGATGGCAGCCACCAACTCGGCGGCACCATCCTTGAGCACCGACTCGATGATCATCCGGCCCATCCGCCCTGTAGCTCCAACCACCGCGATTTTCAAAGCACTCATATCAGAACCCCACGCTTTCCATTATTTTCCCGAAAAACCCTTTTTCCTCGATCGGAGGCGCCACAGTGCCTTCCGCCACCGAACCCAGATCAATTTCCCGCACCTTATTGACCGGCGCGGCGGCCAAATCCGACGCCTGCAGAGCAGCGACATCACCGCCGACGCGAACCAACCGGCCGCTGGCGTCAAAAAAAGTCGAGAATTGACGCATCTCGACTTCCCCTGTGCTTCCCTTCTGCAGTCGATAAACGTAGTCCCAGCGATTGGCATGGAACATGTCCATCAGTACCGGCGTACCCAGGATGAACCGCACCTGATCCTTGGTCAATCCGGGCTTGAGCTGCGAAACCATTTCCTGGGTAAGGACATTGCCCTGCTGAATGTCAATCTTGTATTCGGTAACGGGGCGAGGAACCCAGGAACAGCCCGCAACCGCCAAGGCAAGAAAAAACACACCCATGAGCCGTGACCGCGTCATGCCTTTAAGGATTCTCGAATGATAATGAATGATTGGCATTAAACTACAGCCTCGAACCAGAGTCTTAACAAGCGGCATATCATAACCGAAAGCACGTTTCCTTACTTCTTCGAACACGTCATGAACAAATCCACTGAATTAAAAAGCCTCGGACTCAAGGCCACTTTTCCGCGCATGAAGATTCTCGAACTTTTCGACAAAGCCGAGGGAAAACACTTGACAGCAGACGACGTGTACCGCCTTCTTCTCAGCGAGAACATGGATATCGGCTTGGCGACGGTCTATCGTGCCCTGACCCAGTTCGAACAGGCCGGCCTGCTGGAACGGCATCATTTCGAATCGGGCAAGTCAGTATTCGAGCGCAAGGCCGTGAGGCACCACGATCACCTGGTGTGTACCAACTGTGGCCATGTCGAGGAGTTTCACGACGAGGAAATCGAGCGGCGCCAGAAACGCATCGCCAAGGAGCGTGGCTTCACGATTCAAGCGCACGCGATGTACCTGTACGCCGAGTGCATTCGTTCCGAGTGCCCACACAAGGAAAAAAAAACACCTTCGGCGGTCGTCAACATCAGCAAGGAATAATCAGGCGAACACGCTGACGCCACCACCCGGATTCCGCCGCTCATTCTTGGCCACGCCAAGATAAAACTCGGCGCTCTCCCGCGCCGAGCCGTCTTCTGCCTCACTCTGCCGCAAGACAGCCAACTCCCCACGAGCATCTATCTCCATCTGCGTCGCCCTTGCGGCGACGACTCGATCCTGAGGAGAAGGATCTGCAGGCGCCAGAGCCGTATCACGGATGTGTTGCGCCTTGGGGATGGTCTCCTCCGGGGTCTGGCCTGGCGATGCGTCAATCGACACTTCTCCCGCCACGGCGTAGCGTTTGTCGTCAGGCCCAATAACATAAGAAAATGTTGCCACGCCCCTGACAAGGTCGCCGCCAGTCGCGACATGCGCCTGTTCATGAGCACGCACACGACGATCTGCCGATTGCAATGCCCTCACCTGGCCTTGCTCCTCTGGAGTCAGTTGCCGCGATTGCTGACGCGCTGATTCCGGGCTTTGCGGACCCGCGCCTTTATCCTCACGCCTTGCCGACGGGACGACCGAGCGAACAAGCGCAACGGGGCCATGATCAGCCCAAGCAGCAAAGCTAGGTACGCCCTGGATCGCCATAATGTACTCGCCAACGACACCGGAAACGCTTTGAAGGCTAGTTCACAAACCTTTATTTTTCAATGAGTAAAAGATATCTCCGTACCACGCGAGACTCATCGACTCTCGAGCATTTCCCGCGCGTGCTGCCGGGTAATGGCGGTAATCTCCACGCCCCCCAGCATGCGTGCCACTTCCTCGACCCGGCCATCGTCACTCAATTCGATCACCCGACTGCGCACTTGCCCATCCTGGCTGTTCTTTGACACCTGCCACTGCCAGTTCGCGCGTGCCGCGACCTGCGGCAAATGGGTCACGCACAGCACCTGCCGTTCGCCCCCGAGTTGGCGCAACAGTCGGCCGACGACCTCGGCCACGCCGCCACCAATGCCGACATCAACCTCGTCGAACACCAGTGTCGGAACACTGGCGGCTTGGCTGGTAACCACCTGGATGGCAAGGCTGATCCGCGACAATTCGCCGCCCGACGCCACTTTTGCCAGCGGGCGCGACTCGTTTCCAGCCAAGCCGGCGATGCGAAACTCGACTTGCTCGAGGCCGAATGCACCGCCATCCTCGACTGGAACCAGCGCAATCTCGAACGTTCCGCCGCCCAGTGCCAGTTGCTGCATGACCCGGCTGACGTCGGTACCGAGCTGCTTTGCCCCCTTGGCCCGCGCCGTTGAGAGATTTCGCGCTAACTCTTCGTACTGCGCGCGCGCCGCCTTCACGCGCTTCTGCAGCGCGTCCATATCGGCGGCTTCGCCCAAGACAGAGAGCCGTTCCTGCCAGCGCGCGAGCAACCCAGGCAGTTCTTCCGGCGTTGAACGGAACTTGCGGGCGCAGGCCAGCACCGCCTCGATCCTTCCTTCAACTTCGCCGAGACGATCCGGATCAAGCTCCAACCGGTCGGCGTAGCGATGCAACGCCGACAGCGCCTCCGCCAGCTCGGCTTGCGCCGATTGCAGCAACGCCGTGATGTCCTCCAGCGCCGGATCAAAACCGGCCAGCGCATCCAACTGCGACAATGCCGCGTCGAGCTGGCTTTCGCAGGAAACCTCCTCCTCGGCCAGTACCCCAAGCGCAAAGCGCGCTCCCTCCACAAGGCTGACCGCGTGCGCCAGTCTCTTGTGTTCGATATTCAGTCCATCCCATTCCACGGCCGAGAACCCCAGCGTTTCAAGCTCCCGCACCTGCCATTCGAGCTGTTCGCGCTCCTGTGAGAGCGCCTCGGCCCCCTCCGACGCAACCTCCAGCATGCCTTTGGCGTCCCGCCACTGGCGCCATGCCTCCGCCACATCCACGGCAAGATCGGTCAAGCGGGCGTGCGAATCCAGCAGCGTACGCTGCGCCTCCGACCGCAACAGCGACTGGTGCGCATGCTGGCCATGGATGTCGACCAGCAATTCGGCCACTTCCCGCAACTGCTGCACCGTCGCGGGAGAACCATTCAAATAGGCACGCGAGCGGCCATTCGCATCGAGCACCCGACGCAGCAGCAGGCCCTCCTCGCCGTCCAGATCGTGTGACTGAAGCCAGGCCGCCAAGGCAGGTGCATCGTCCAGACCAAACTCGGCAGCCACTTCGGCGCGCTCGCTGCCGGTACGGATCATTCCTGCATCGCCCCGCTCGCCAAGGACAAAGGCCAACGCATCCACAAGAATCGATTTACCCGCCCCGGTTTCGCCGGTCAGGGTACCGAATCCGGTCCGGAACTCCAGCTCGAGCCGGTCAACCAGGACAAAATCGCGAATCGTAAGGCGCTGCAGCATGATCAGGAAGTAACGGGCTGCCGGCTCCAGTGCAGCTTTTCGCGGAGCATGGCGAAATAGCTGTAACCGGGCGGGTGAAGCAGGCACACGGAATCTTCCGAACGCCGGATACGCACCGTGGAGCCCGGCTTCAGGTCGAAAGTCACCTGTCCGTCAAAGTGCACCCGCGAATCGTCGGCACGCACGATGCGAATCTCAATCTCGTTGCGATCGCCCACCAGAACCGGGCGGTTGGTCAGCGAATGCGGACACAGCGGCACCAGGGCGATACCGGTCACCTGCGGGTGGAGGATCGGGCCATTGGCCGAAAGCGAATACGCCGTCGACCCGGTCGGCGTCGACACGATCACCCCATCCGATCGCAGGTTGTACAAGAATTCCCCGTCGACATACAGATCGAAATCGATCAGGCGACCGATCGCTCCCTTATCGACAACAATCTCGTTGAGCGCCAGGTTCGAAGCAATGACCTGACCTTCGCGCACGATATCGCCAGACAGCAACATGCGATTTTCCGGGGAAAATCTTCCGCCCAGCAGATCATCGATGCAACTCAGCATGTCAGCCCGCGCAATGTCGGTCATGAACCCCAGCCGCCCCTGGTTCACTCCGACCAGCGGCACGCGATAGCCCGCCAGATGACGTGCCGCATTGAGCATTGTCCCGTCGCCGCCCAGCACGATCGCCAGATCGGCCTGTTTTCCGATCGCCGCAAAATCGCAGCGCGTCCAATGACAAAGATCGACACTGACGTCCAGAATGCTCGCCGTTGCCTCTTCCACCAGCACGGCGATACCGCGATCGTTAAGACTTTGTGCCAGAAGCGACAGCGACTCCGCAATCTCACGGCTCTGATACTTCCCGATCAGCGCGATCGTTTTCGGAGAAAACGGGCTGCTGCAGGAACAGGAGGCGGGGG
>CAZCJW010000162.1:0-7185 GCA_964499185.1 uncultured Propionivibrio sp.
GCGGCGGCGCCGAGCGGCAGGCGGTTGGTGCGGCGCCTGACGTCGGCGAAGCGTTCGGCATCGCGGCGCGTCATTTCGTACCATGCCAGAACATGGTGGCCGAAGGTGATCGGTTGGGCTACCTGCAGGTGGGTGAATCCGGGCATCGGCGTGGCGGCTTCGCGCTCGGCTAGGTCGAGCAGGCTGGTCTGGAACTGCCTGATCAGGATCTGGATGTCGTCGATCGCATCGCGCAGGTACAGGCGGATGTCGGTGGCCACCTGATCGTTGCGAGAACGGCCGGTGTGCAGGCGTTTGCCGGCGTCACCGACGAGCGTGGTCAGGCGTTTCTCGATATTGAGATGCACGTCTTCGAGGTCGAGCGACCATTCGAACGTGCCTGCTTCAATCTCACCGACGATCTGTGCCATGCCCCACTGGATGTCGGCGAGGTCCTCTGCCGAAATGATGCCTTGCCGCGCGAGCATCCGGGCGTGCGCCAGCGAGCCGCGGATATCCTGCCGCCACATGCGTTTGTCGAAATCGACCGAGGCCGTGTAGCGTTTGACGAGATCGGACATCGGCTCTGAAAAACGGCCGGCCCACGTGTATTGCGAAGGCGTAGAAGGAGTGTCGGGATTCATGATAAAGGCAAGGGCTTGAGCTAGAATTCGTGGACCGGAAAAGGCAACCACTCACGTAAATGGCAAGTATAAGGCATAACCCCGCGAGCCACCCGCTCCCGGACTTCCGCAATTTCGGCGTCATGCTGCGGATCCTGCTGGGCGTCAACCTGTGCGCGCTGACCGCGGCGCTGGTGCAAAGCCACAGTGTTGCCGACTGGCCGCAGCAGTACGTCGAGATGGCCGCCTGGGTGCAGCCGTTGCTGCTGGCGAACCTGGCGCTGCTGGCGTTGTTTGCCCGTGCCTTCCGTTTGTTGCCGGCGCGCGGCGGGCAACTGGCCGTGGTCCTGCTGGCGGCGTTATCCGCCGTTCTGCTGCTGGATTTCTGGCGCTTCATGGGGCTCGACGAAGGTGGGTGGCAGCGCAGTGTGAAGGCGGGGGTGCTCGGTGGGGTGGCCGCCGGGGTAATGCTGTTCTATTTTGATATGCGCGCCCGGATCTTTTCGCCGGCCTTGACCGAGGCGCGTTTGCAGGCCCTTACGGCACGCATCCGTCCGCATTTCCTGTTCAACAGCCTGAACGCCGTGCTCTCGCTGATCCGCTCCGAACCGCGCCGGGCGGAACAAGCGCTTGAAGAGCTGGCCGATTTGTTCCGGGTGCTGATGCGCGACCATCGTGATCTGCTTCCGCTGGCGGACGAGATCGCGCTGTGCCGGCAATACCTCGATCTGGAAAAACTGCGTTTGGGCGATCGGCTCAATGTCGAGTGGGAAATCACCGATGTGCCCGCCGACGTGAAGGTGCCGCCACTGATGCTCCAGCCCTTGCTGGAAAACGCGGTCTACCACGGCATAGAACCCTCCGGCGAATCGGGCACCGTGCGTATCGGCTTCGCGCGCAAGGGCGATGAACTGCATGTGTGGCTGGCCAATCCTTGTGGCGGGATGGGCGAAACGGCGAAGGGAAACCATATGGCACTGGCCAATATCCGTGAGCGCTTGACGTTGTACTATGATCTGGAAGCGCACCTGGAGACTCGCGAAGCAGTATTGCCCGACGGTTCGCGTGAATATCGTGTGCATATCACTTTGCCCTGTCGGAGTTCCGAACCGTGACTGCTACCGCGACCCTGACCGTGATGATCGTCGACGATGAAACGTTGGCGCGCGTGCGCTTGCGCGACCTGCTGGCGGATATCGCCGCCGAGGTGCCCAACGAAGTGATCGCCGAAGCGGCCAACGGCCAGCTCGCGGTCGAAGCGCTGAAGGATCGCTTGCCGGATGTGATGCTGGTCGATATCCGCATGCCGAAGATGGACGGCGTCGAACTGGCGCGCCATATTGCAAGGCTGGAGAAGCCGCCGGCCATCGTGTTCGTCACGGCCTACGACAACTACGCGGTGCAAGCTTTTGAGCTCAACGCCATCGACTATCTGGTCAAGCCGGTGCGTGCGCAGCGTCTGGTGGCCGCCTTGCAGAAGGCGCGGCACAGCCGTCCGGTCGCTCCGCAGGTGCTGGCCAGCCTGCAGAAAGGTGCGCGCACCCATCTTTCCTGCCACGAACGCGGGCGCCTGTTGCTGATACCGGTGCTGGACATCCTCTATCTCAAGGCCGACCTGAAGTACGTGACGGCGCGCACGGCCGCCCGCGAGTATCTGCTCGACGAGTCGCTGACGCATCTCGAGCAGGAGTTTTCCGAGCGTTTCATCCGCCTGCACCGCAGCGCGCTGGCCGCCAAGGATGCCATCTCCGGTTTCGAGAAATGCATCGGCGAAGATACGGAAACGCAGTGGCAGGCGTTGCTGCGCGGGGTGTCGGAGAAATTGCCGGTCAGTCGCCGGCAGTGGCCGCTGGTCAAGTCGTATGCGAGGCAGCTGAGTTCGTCGGACTGACTGCCGGCAACTTCTGCACCGCCGAGGCATCGGAAGCGCATGCTAAAATCCCGCGGGTTTGCCAACCCTTTGTTCGCAGGAATCTCCCTTGTCTTTCCAGCATTTCCCCCCCTCTCGTATTGTTATCGCCACGCGCGAGTCACGCCTGGCCATGTGGCAGGCGCAGCACATCCAGAGGCGCTTGCAGGCGCTATATCCGGGAGCAGGGGTCGATATTCTCGGAATGACCACCCGTGGTGATCAGATCCTCGATCGCCCGCTGTCACAGATTGGCGGCAAAGGGTTGTTCATCAAGGAACTCGAAGTCGCCATGCAGGAGGGGCGCGCCGACCTGGCGGTGCATTCGCTCAAGGACGTTCCGATGGAAATGCCTGATGGTTTTTGCCTGGCGGCTATTCCAGCCCGCGAGAATCCTTGCGACGCGTTCGTCTCGAATCGCTTCGAAGGTGTCGATTCATTGCCCGACGGCGCGGTGGTGGGAACGTCCAGCCTGCGCCGCGAAGCGGTTCTGCGGGCGAAGTATCCGCACCTGAGGATCGAACCACTGCGCGGCAATCTCGATACCCGGCTGCGCAAGCTCGATGAGGGGCAGTACGATGCCATCATCCTGGCCGCGGCCGGATTGATCCGGCTGGGGTTGAAGGAACGCATACGCGCGGTACTGATGCCCGAGCAATCGCTGCCGGCGCCGGGGCAGGGGGCGCTGGGCATCGAGATTCTCGCCACGCATGACGCTGCGGCCGCGTGGATCGCTCCGCTTCACGATGCCGCTACAGCGCACTGCGTGCGCGCCGAGCGGGCTTTTTCGCGGGCGTTGGGCGGCAGCTGCCAAGTGCCGCTGGGCGCTTATGCGCTCCTCGAAGCCGGAAAGCTGTGGCTGCGCGGGTTTGTCGCCTCACCCGATGGCCGGCAGATGATCAGCGGCGAATTAGTGGGCGTGCCGGAAGATGACGAAGTCATCGGGCGGCAACTCGCGGATCAGTTGCGCGGGCGTGGCGCGGAGGCGCTTCTGGCGTGCCTGGGCGGCCGATGAGTCAACCATTGCAGAGGCGGCGCATTCTGGTGACCCGCCCGGAGGCCCAGTCTGCCGGGCTGGCTTCGCTGATCGCGGAGCAAGGCGGCGCGGCAATCTGCTTTCCCTTGATCGACATTCTTCCGGGGGAAGACCCGCAGCCGCTGGAAGATGCAATCGCTCGCCTCGATGGATTCGTGCTGGCCATCTTCATCAGCCCCAATGCGGTGGAATTCAGTCTGCCGCGCCTCCTCGCCCGGCGCGGCTGGCCGGAGGGCCTCCAGGCAGCGGCGATCGGACCCGGGACGGTGCGCCGGTTGGCGGAGTTCGGGATCACCGGGGTAATTGTTCCGCAAGGGCGTTATGATTCCGAAGCGCTGCTGGCGCTGCCTCCGATGCAGGCCGGTTGCGTCGCCGGGAAAAAGGTGCTGATCCTGCGCGGTAATGGCGGGCGCGAGCTGCTGGCCGAGACGCTGCGAGCGCGTGGCGCGACTGTCGAGTGCGTGACGTGCTATCGCCGGGAGCCGCCGTCCGACGGGGCTACCGTCATGTCGTTGCTGTGCAACAACGGACTCGATGCCCTCACTCTTTCGTCCAGCGAGGGTTTGCGCAACCTTCTGGATATGCTCGATACTGGCAGCCGCGAGCGTTTGCTCGACCTGCCGGTGTTCGTCCCGCATCAGCGGATCGCCGAAGAGGCAGCGCGGCTGGGCCTGCGCCGCGTGGTGCTGACCGGGCCGGCCGATGCCGGCCTTGTCGAAGGTATGTGCAATTACCGTTGGTTTAACCATGAATGACAATGTAGATCCGCCGTCGCGGCAAGCTGAATCTTCCGTTCCGGAATCACCCGCTCCGGCACCGGCACCGGAACAACCCGGGAAGAAATCGGGCGGGTTTAGCCCGTGGGCGATCATCGCCGTTCTGGCGCTGGGACTGGCCGGCTGGCAGTGGGTTGAAACGCGCATCCGGCTGTCCGAGACGCAGCAGGAACTGGCGAAGCGCCTGTCCGAAAGCGATGCGGTGGCCCAGGAGAGCCGGACGCTGGCCAAGCAGGCGCAAGAGCAACTGGCGGCAGTGCAAGGCAAACTGGGCGAACTGGAAGGAAGGCTCGCCGAATCGAAGAGCCAGCAGGAAGTCCTCGAAGGGCTGTATCAGAATCTGGCCCGCAACAGCGAAGAGACGGCGCTGGCCGAAATCGAGCAAAGCGTGACACTGGCCTCGCAACAGTTGCAACTGGCCGGCAACGTGCAGGGAGCCGTGCTGGCCCTGCAGGCGGCGGATGCGCGGCTGGCGGCCAGCAACCGGCCGCAGTTCATCAGCGTGCGCAAGGTTTTGGCACGTGACCTGGATCGGCTGCGGGCGTTGCCGCAACTCGATCTCCCCGGCATGTATGTGCGTCTGGAAAATGTGATTGCCGCCATCGATTCGTTACCCTTTGCCGTCGATGGGCGGCCTCGCGAGGAAGCGAAGCATGAGGCTCCAGCCGAACAACCGCCGGCAACGGCCTTGTCGCTGGGGTACTGGCAATTGCTGGCGGCTGACTTCTGGAAGGAAGTGCGCAGTCTGGTGCGGATTCAGCGCTTCGACCGCGAGGAGCCCGCGCTGCTGGCGCCGGGGCAGGGGTTCTTCCTGCGCGAAAACCTCAAGCTGCGTCTGCTCAACGCCCGCCTGGCGCTGCTGTCACGCGACCAATGGACGTTCCGCAATGAATTGCGGCAAGCGCACGCGTGGATCGAACGTTATTTCGACGGCCGGGAAAAGGCTGTCCAGGCGAGTCTCAACTCACTCAAGCAGTTGTCGGCTACGGAGATCAGTATCGAGTTGCCCAACCTGAACGAAAGCCTTTCGGCCATCAAAGGGTTCAGGGCCGAGAAGGATCGCCGATGAGAGGGCTGCTCTGGGTCCTGGCGCTCTTCGCGCTGGCCGTTGGAATCTCGTTGGCCATGCACGTCAATGACGGCTACGTGTTGTTGGTGATGCCGCCTTACCGCGCCGAGGTATCTCTCAATCTGGCCCTGCTTCTCGGTCTACTGGCGTTTGCCGTGTTCTATGCCTTCCTGCGCGCCGCGGCGCTGACGCTGTCGCTGACGCGGCGGGTTCGCGTGTTCCGCGACCGTCGCCAACGGGATAGGTCACAGGAAGCTCTCGGTGACGCCGTCCTCTCGCTTTTCGAGGGGCGCTTCAGCCAGTCCCTGAAACGAGCGGCCGAATCTCATGACTCGGGACATGCGCCGGCGCTCGCCGCGTTGGTGGCGGCGCGGGCCGCGCAGTCTCTCGGCGAAGTGGAGAAGCATAAGGAATGGCTCGAGCGTGCCGCGCAAAAGGATGCAAAAGTTCAGCTGGCGTGCCTGATGCTCGAGGCCGAGGCGCTGGTTGAAATGGGGCGGTTTGCCGAGGCGATTGATGTGCTGGGGCGCCTGCAGAATTCGTCCGGCACGCACATCGCCGCCATGCGCCTGGAACTGCGGGCACAGCAAGGTCTCGGTAATCGGGACGAGGCGTTGCGAATCGCCGGACAGCTTGAGCATCACAAGGCGCTACCGGCTGAACTGGCACGCGAGTTGGGGAGCAGGGACCAAAACGACAGTGGTGCATTCGTCTAGTAGTCAGTCACGCAAATTCTGCTATGTTCGGCACGCTCCGCATCCCCATGCGCTTTGTCGCTCATCCTCGCCATAGCCGTCTGTGGCTGCGGTTCGCTTCGCGCGCCTGGGGCGCGGATGCGCACCTCGGCATCACGCAAACTTGCGTGACTGACTACTAGCCGTGCTTGAGCGGGGCCTCCCCAGTCAGTTCTTGATGCGGTACCCCGTCCTGAATATCCAGGTCACGGTGGCAAGAAACAATGCGAGAAAAAAAACGGTGACGGCAAGACTTGTTTCAATCGGGACGTCGGCGATGCCGTAGAAACTCCAGCGAAAGCCGCTGATCAGATAGACAAGCGGGTTGAGCAACGTAACCTTTTGCCAGAATGGCGGAAGCATGGAAACCGAATAGAAACTCCCGCCGAGAAAACTGAGCGGCGTGACGATCAGCAGAGGCACGAGTTGGAGCTTTTCGAAATTGTCGGCCCAGATGCCGATAATGAAGCCCAGCAGGCTGAAGGTCAGGACCGTCAGGACCATGAACAGGATCATCCATGCCGGGTGGGTTATGCGCAGGGGTACGAAAAGGCTGGATGTGGCGAGAATGATTCCCGCGAGGATGATCGATTTGCTGGCTGCCGCCGAGACATAACTCACCACAAGGTCGATATGCGATACGGGGGCTGACAGCAGCTCGTAGATGGTCCCGGTAAAGCGGGGGAAATAGATGGCGAAAGAAGCATTGGAGATGCTCTGGGTGAACAGGGACAGCATGACCAGCCCGGGGACGATGAAGGCACCGTAGCTGATTCCGTCCACCTCGGAAATGCGCGAGCCTATGGCCGAACCGAAAACCACGAAATAGAGGGACGTCGAGAGCACCGGGGCGCAAATGCTTTGCAGCGAGGTCCGCCAGGTTCGTGAAATCTGGAACTGATAGATGGTCAGTATGGCGCGCAGATTCATCCATCTCTCCGGTCTTTGGGCTGGCTGACAGCGTGGTCCCGAGGGGGGCGCCGTCTGGCCGGAATCCGCGAGCCCCTACTTCAGCGCCAGGATCCACTGAATCATGTTGGAGACGGCGGCCGGGTCCTT
>CAZCJW010000163.1:0-7074 GCA_964499185.1 uncultured Propionivibrio sp.
TCAAGATGACCCATCGATTCGACCAGAGGAGCGCGTGATGAACCAGCCGACCTTCCGCCAGCCCACTATCCGTATTGCCCGCACATTCACCCTGTTTTGGGCCATCGCCATGAGCCTGATACTGGCATTCGCCCACCCCGCCGCGGCGCAGGAAAAATTTGAACCCGTCAAACTCAAAACGCTGCGCAGCGTCGAGATCACGGCCAGCGATCCGGTCGGCGACGGGACGCGCTATGCGCCGGATACCTCGGCCTTGCCGCGCGACTTTGTGCAACAACCCCCGCTGATCCCGCACACCATCGAGGGGTACATCGTCAGCAAGGAGTTCAACAAGTGCATGGACTGCCATGCCTGGTCGCGTGCCAGCCAGGCGAAAGCGACCAAAATATCCATCACGCACTTCAAGTCACGCGAGGGTGCCGAGATGTCGAGCGTGGCGCCGAACCGCTACTTCTGCAACCAGTGCCACGTGTCGCAAACCGACGCCAAGGCGCTGGTGGGCAATACCTTCAAGCCCGGCGCGGGCTTGCGCTAAGCGCCCTGGGGGAGAGGAAGCATGATTATCGAAAAACTCAAAAGCGTAGCGGCCAGCGTGTTGCGCCGCATCCATGCAGCCCGATGGATCGGTGTGGGGGTGTTGTTCGTCGCCGGTATCACGTCGTGGATTGGTTTCAACTACGCGCTGGAAACGACCAATACCGAGGAGTTCTGCATCTCCTGCCATGAAATGAAGGTCAATTCCTACGAGGAATACCGGCTGACCACGCATGCGTCCAGCCGCACCGGAGTGCGCGCCACCTGTCCGGACTGCCACGTGCCGAAGGCGTTCGGGCCCAAGATGTACGCCAAAATCCGGGCCTCCAAGGACGTCTATCACAACATTCTCGGCACCATCGATACGCCCGAGAAGTTCAATGCATATCGCCTCAAGATGGCTGAATCCGTTTGGGAGAGAATGAAGGAAACGGATTCACGCGAGTGCCGGGGCTGCCATGACGGCCAGAGTTTCGACTACGCGAAGCAAAGCCGTCGCGCGGCCGAGGTGCATCAGGAAGGGCTCAATGCCGGGCAGACCTGTATCGACTGCCACAAGGGCATCGCCCACCGCCTGCCGAACGTCGAGCAGTCGATCGGTGCCGAGAAGGGCGGGGCGACGCAGGAAATCTTCCATCCGGCGCCGCTGGTGACGGATACGGCGAAGGGCAAGTAGGGAACAGCCGGCGAACCCGCCGGTCAACCGCCGTAGGTCGGGTTAGCGCAGCGTAACCCGACAAACGACGTCCTTCGTTGCGTCGGGTTACGCCCTGCGGGCGAACCCAACCTACGATAATCTCTCTCTTTTCCGTATCGAGGTTGGATTGATGCGTTCGGTAATCGACTCCCTGCAACGTCCGCTGCGCGACCTGCGCATTTCGGTTACGGACCGCTGCAATCTGCGCTGCACGTACTGCATGCCGCGCGAAGTGTTCGGCAAGGGGTTCGTGTTCCTGCAGCGATCCGAATTGCTGAGCTTCGAGGAGATCACCCGCCTTGCCGGCCTCGCGGTGGGCCTGGGCGTGCGCAAGATCCGCCTCTCCGGGGGCGAGCCGCTGCTGCGCCATGGCGTCGAGCGGCTCATCGAACAGCTGGCCGGGCTGCGCGACGCCGAGGGGAACCCAGTCGAAATCGCCTTGACCACCAACGGCACGCTGCTGGCGGCCAAGGCCCGGTCGCTGAAGGATGCCGGTCTCACGCGTCTGACCGTCAGTCTCGATGCGTTAAGCGAGGAAGTCTTTCAGCGCATGAGCGACTCTGGCGTAGCCGTGGGCAAGGTGCTCGATGGCATTGCGGCCGCGCAGGCCGCCGGACTGGCGCCGGTCAAGGTCAATACGGTCGTCAAGCGCGGAGTCAATGAGGCTGAAATTCTTCCGCTGGTCCGGCATTTCCGGCACAGCGGCATCATCCTGCGCTTCATTGAATTCATGGATGTCGGCACGACCAACGGCTGGCGCCTGGACGACGTGGTCACCGCGCAGGACATCCTGGCCATGATCGATCGCGAGCACCCGTTGCGTCCCGTCGATCCGAACTACACGGGGGAAGTGGCCAAGCGATGGGCCCTCGCCGACGGTTCCGGCGAAATCGGCGTGATCGCCTCGGTGACGCAGGCGTTCTGCCACGAATGCAGCCGTCTGCGGCTGTCCACAGACGGCAAGCTCTATACTTGCCTGTTCGCGACGGAGGGCACCGATTTGCGCACTCCGCTGCGCAAAGGTGAAAGCGACGCGCAGTTGTGCCAGCGCATCGTCGACGTTTGGTCGCCGCGCGCCGACCGCTATTCACAGTTGCGTCATGCGGCAACCGAACTGCCCCGGAAGCGGATCGAGATGTCGTATATTGGCGGCTGACTTTTTTGCCGGGCAGGTGCTTCGTTGAACAAGATAGATGATTTGACCCATTTCTCCGCCGAGGGGCGGGCGCGCATGGTGGATGTGTCGGAGAAAACCGATACGCGCCGAGTGGCGATAGCGAGTGGCGCGATCCGCATGAGCCCGGCGACGCTGGAGCGCATCCGTGCCGGCACAATTGCCAAGGG
Source organism: uncultured Propionivibrio sp. (assembly GCA_964499185.1). Taxonomy (GTDB): domain Bacteria; phylum Pseudomonadota; class Gammaproteobacteria; order Burkholderiales; family Rhodocyclaceae; genus Propionivibrio. The sequence continues at coordinate 2,576 of CAZCJW010000163.1, forward strand.
CAACGTCCTGGCCGTTGCCGACGTCGCCGCCGTGATGGCCGCCAAGCGCACGCCCGAGACGATCCCGATGTGCCATTCGCTGCCGCTCTCCGGCGTCGAGGTGAGCTTTGCCGAGATCACGGAACCCGACGGCGAAGGTTGCGTCGGCATCAAATCCACGGTGACGGCCAGCTGCGTCGGGCCGACCGGCGTCGAGATGGAAGCCCTGTGCGCCGTCAGTGCCGCGCTGCTCACGATCTACGACATGTGCAAGGCCATCGACCGCGGCATGCGCATCGAGAACATCCAGCTTGAAGAGAAGCGCGGCGGCAAGAGCGGCGTGTGGTTGCGCGGGGAGCGGAAATGATCAAGGTGCTTTTTTTCGGCCCGGTAGCCGATCGCGTCGGCTTGCGCCAGATCGAGGTGCCGTTCCGCGACGGCCTGTGCTGGCAGGATGTGCGCGATGTGTTGCAACCCCAATATCCCGAAGCGTTTGCGCTGGTCTCCGTCACGGCGGTCAACGGCGAACGCGTGCGGGACGAGGGGCGCATGCCTTTGGCGGATGGCGCGGAGATCGTCTTCATGTCGCGTTTTTCGGGAGGTTGAGATGAGCGATGCCGTTCGCCTCCAGTTGGAGGATTTTTCGCAGGACGAGGAAGTGTGTGCCTTGCGTGCCAGTTCGCAACGCATGGGTGGGATCGCCACCTTTCTCGGGTGCGCGCGTGATTTCTCGGAAGGACGCGATGTCTGTGAGATCGGTTTCGATGCCTATCGGCCGATGGCCCTCGCCGAACTGCAGAAACTGCGCGCGGAAGCCATCGAGCGCTTTGCCCTGCTCGACGCGCGCATCGTGCACCGGCTGGGTACGGTCAGGGCCGGCGACAACATCGTCTTCATCGCGGCCGGCGCCGAGCATCGTGCCCCGGCGCTGGAAGCCTGCCGCTGGATGATCGACGAGCTCAAGGAACGCGTACCGATCTGGAAGAAGGAGATCACCCCGACCGGCGAATCCTGGGTGACGCCGCATCCATGATCCACGACTGTACGGGACTGGTCCTGGCGGGCGGACACTCCAGCCGGATGGGGCAGGACAAGACAGTGCTGGAGTTCGAGGGTCAGACCTTGTTGCAGCGCACCGTCGGACTTCTGCAGACGGTCTTCCCGCGTGTGCTGGTCAGCGTTCGGAGTCCGCGCCAGGATGTCTCCGTGCCCCAAGTGATCGACGAATACCCCGACGCCGGGCCGCTGGCGGGTCTTTGCGCTGGGCTGGCGAAGGTCGATACGCCGTGGGTGTTCGCGGTGGCGGCGGACATGCCCTTTCTCATGCCGGAAGTCATCCGGCAACTGGCCTCGCGCCGGGAAGGCGTTCAGGCCGTTGTGCCGGTGATTCAGGGGTGTCCGCAGCCGCTGGCGGCGTACTATGCGGCCAGCGCGTTGCCGGAGATTCGGGCGCTTCTGGCAGCGCCCGGCAAGCATAGCCTGAGAGGCGCGCTGGAACGACTGACGGTCTGCCGGGTCCACGAAACCAGGCTGCAGGGGGTTGACCCAAGTCTGCGCAGCTTTATCGACCTCGATACGCCGGACGACGTGGCGGCGGCGAGGCGTCATGAATGAGAGGTGAGATGTTGAACGAGACTAGGAATCTAATGGTCGGCGATGCTCAGGTGCGTGTGCTCGGGCACGTGAGTACCGGAGACACCGAGGAAATCCATCTTGAACAGGCGCTCGGACGAGTGCTGGCCGAAGAGGTCCGAGCCAATCGCGATCAGCCCCCGTTTGACGTTTCGGCGATGGACGGTTTTGCCGTGCGCAGCGCCGATCTCGTTGCCGGCGGGGCAGTGCTGACGGTCATTGAGGACATCAAGGCTGGCGACATGCCGGGCAAGACCGTGCAAGCCGGGCAGTGTGCGCGCATCATGACCGGAGCGCCGGTTCCGCCAGGCGCCGATGCCGTGATCCGCGTTGAGGATACGCAGCCGTTGACGGACAACTGCATCGAGATCACGGTCGCGGTGAAAGCGGGCAACGACATCCGCGTGCGCGGCGAGAACATGCGCAACGGCGACGTGGTGTTGAAGGCGGGCACGGAAATCACTCCCGGCGTGATCGGCGTGCTGGCGACTGTCAAGCGCGCCCGCCTGCACGTCTATCGGCGGCCGCGCGTGGCCATCCTGTCCAGCGGTGACGAACTGGAAGCGCTGGTGGCACCCTTCGATGCCAGCAAGGTTCCGGAGTCGAACAGCTACGCTTTGATGGCCCAACTGCAGGCGTTGGGCATCGAGCCGGTGCGCCTGGGCATTGCCCGTGACAAGCCCGACGAATTGGCCCGCTTTTTGAAGCAGGGCCTGGCCTACGACGTGCTGCTGGTTTCTGGCGGATCGTCGGTGGGCGTGCACGACCATGTGCGCCCGACGCTGGCCGATTTGGGCGTCACCATGCATTTCTGGCGAGTCGAGATGCGGCCCGGGCATCCGGTGGCCTTTGGCACGCGTGGCGATACCTTGGTGTTCTGCCTGCCGGGTAATCCCGTGTCGAGCATGGTCTGCTTCGAGCAGTTCGTGGCTCCCGCCGTGCGCCGCATGATGGGGCATCCGTACCTTTTCCGGCGAACAGTGGTGGCGCGGTTGACGCATCCGGTTAAGCATCGTCCCGGTCGTGCCGAGTTCATTCGCGTGACGCTGGCGCAGGATGCCACAGGCAGTTTGCTGGCGACCTCAACCGGTTCGCAGAGCAGCGGGGACTTGACGTCGATGGCGCGCGCCGACGGTTTGCTGATCGTTCCTGAAGGCAGTCATGGTCTGGCCGCCGGCGACACGGCACAGGTGCAGCTTCTCGACGGCAGCGCGTTCCAGAACAACTCCGGTTTTGTGGAGACGAATCCATGACGGACTGCATCGGCAAGGCCGCGGCACGTATCGGCATCCTCACCGTTTCCGACCGCGCCAGCAGCGGCGTCTATGAGGACAAGGGCGGGCCGGCGATCTGCGAATGGCTGACGCGTGCGCTGGCCAGTCCTTGGGAGCCGGTAGCGCGGGTGATTCCCGACGAGCAGTCGCTGATCGAAAAAACCCTGGTCGATCTGGTCGATACCGAGGGTTGCAGCCTGGTCGTGACCACCGGGGGCACCGGGCCGGCGCTGCGCGACGTGACGCCGGAGGCAACCGAGGCAGTTTGCAGCAAGATGCTGCCGGGGTTCGGCGAGCTGATGCGTACGGCATCGCTGAAATTCGTGCCGACGGCGATCCTTTCGCGCCAGACGGCGGGCATTCGCGGCACGTGCCTGATCGTCAATCTGCCCGGCAAGCCATCGGCCATCGACGATTGCCTGCAGGCGGTATTTCCGGCCATTCCCTATTGCATCGACCTGATCGACGGGGCGTTCCTCGAAACGCAGGATGCGTTTTGCAAGGCTTTCCGTCCCGCCCACGCGAAAAAATGAACCGGGCTTTGTTCTGAAGGCCATAGCGTCATGCGGCTTTTCTTTGCCCTGTGGCCGCCTGAGTCGGCGGCGCAAGCCCTGGCCGGGCAGTCCGAAGTACTGGCGCGGCAGTACGGAGGCAAGGCCACGCGGGCGGAAACGATCCACCTGACGCTGGCCTTCCTCGGCGAGGTCGACGAGGCGCTACTACCGGCGGCGATCCAGGCCGCGCAAGCGGTCAAGGGAAAATCGTTCGAATTGACCATCGACCGCCTGGGTTACTGGCGGCACAACCGTCTTCTATGGGCCGGTTGCACATCTCAGCCAGAGCAGTTGCAGATGCTGGTCGGCGCCTTGCGCGAGCAACTGCGTGCGGTGTCGATCTGCTGTGATGAAAAGCAGCGTTTCACCCCGCACCTCACGCTCGTGCGCAAGGTGCCGGACATCCGCGGGCAGGTCGATCTGGCGGTTATCGAGCCGATGACCTGGCGCTGCAGCAATTTCGTTCTGGTGTGCTCTCAGCTGATATCGGCCGGGTCGGATTACTCCACCGTAGCCGAGTTTTCACTGGCGAACGGGTAGTCCGTTCAGCGACGGCGGGGCGTTGGGGCGGCGGGCGGGGTACGGCCTTCGATGTGCCGGAAGTTGATGCGGCCCTTGCTCATGTCGTAAGGCGAGATTTCGAGCGAAACCTTGTCACCCGCCAGGATGCGGATGTGGTGCTTGCGCATCTTGCCCGCCGTGTAGGCGACCAGCTGGTGTCCGTTGTCCAGCAGGACGAGGTAGCGAGCGTCGGGAAGGCATTCGGTGACGACGCCTTGCATTTCGATCAGTTCTTCTTTGGCCATGACAGCGCTTCCGTGAAAGAGAAAAATAAAACCCGGCAAGAGCCGGGTTCCATCGATGGCGCATCAGAGGCGGGCGGACCCGCCGGAGTGCACCGTTGCGCGGTTTATTCAGCCGGGCGGATGTTCGACGCTTGCTTGCCCTTCTGTCCTTGGGTGATATCGAACGTGACGCGCTGACCTTCGGTCAGGGTCTTGAAACCGTTCGACTGGATCGCCGAGAAATGCGCGAAGAGATCTTCGCCGCCAGCGTCCTG
>CAZCJW010000164.1:0-6921 GCA_964499185.1 uncultured Propionivibrio sp.
GCTCCGGATTGGCGGCGATGCGCTTCTTGATCGAATGGATCCCGTAGGCGACGAACGGCGCGGACGCGAGCGTCCAGCCGATGGCATGCTTGACGGGCAGGAAACCTTCCATGATGTGCATGATTCTCTCCAGCCTGAAAACTTGAGCAATCGCGAGAGGGAGTCAGATCGGAAGATGGGCCGTTGGTGGATTCGTGATTTCTGCGTTGACGAATACGAAAGCCGGACGGCGGATCTACAGAACCTTTCCCCTCACCCCGAGGATTGGCACCACATTCGTCCCAGGCCGGTCTTCTGACTTGCCTTCATCCTCGTCCGGCGCCTTCCCATGCGAAATACGTCGCACAGTGGCATGTTGCCGGATTCGTCAGGCCTACAGCAGCGGGGGGCTGTGCCGGAGTGTCCGCAAAAACGGAGTCACCGGCTTCCCGTTTCACCCGCTCCACGGTCGTGGAGCAAGGAACCTAAAACGGCGCCAAGTATACGCCGAACCCGTCGGCAAGAGGAAGGGATTTGCGCTAGCGGAAATCCACAAGGGGCGCGCGCTCCTCTCTTCATCGGACACGGCGGCGGCCCGCGTCTTCCCGAGCGTGGCGCTCTTGGTCCTCAGGAGGTCTTGGTTGTGCGTCGCGATGTCCTCTTTCGGGCGTTCTTGGGATTCACGTACGTTTGTTGCAGCGTTTTCGTGAATTCATCAAAAGGCATCGGATGGGCCAGCAGGAATCCCTGGGCATAGTCGCATCCATGGGTCTTGAGGAATTCAAGTTGCTCCCTCGTCTCGACGCCTTCGGCCACGGTTTTCAGCTCGAACGAATCGGCCATCTGAAGGATGGCGCGGACCATGGCGGCATGGTTGGGATCGCTGGTGATTCGTTGCACGAAGGACTTGTCGATCTTGATGATATCGACGGGAATGCGCGTCAGGTAACTGAGTGACGAGTGCCCCGTGCCGAAATCATCGATGGCGATAAGGCAGCCGCAGGCGCGAAAGCGGTTGAGCGTCTCCAGGTAATCGGCACTGTCGAAGAGCTTGAGGCTTTCGGTGATCTCGATCGTGACGCGATGGTTTTCGCCCAGCCGCGTGTTGGTCAGCATCTCCAGCAGGCTGGCAATATGGTTGTGGGCAACGAACTGGGCGGCGGAAAGGTTGAATGACAGCGATAGCGGGCGGGTTTCAGTGGCCAGGGCTTTCCAATCGGCAATGCCCGTTTCGATCACCTTTTGGCCGAGCTGGACGATCATGCCATTCTGTTCCGCGACGGGAACAAACACTTCGGCAGGGATGAGTCCCCGCACCGGGTGGTGCCAATGCGCGAGGGCCTCCGCGCCCGTGACGCTCATGTCGCTCAGTCGCACGATAGGTTGATAGTGAACCTGGATACGCTCCTGTTGCATGGTGGCAAGCAACTCGGTGTCGATCCAGAGGCGCTTGTTCGATTCGTCCTGCATGCGGTGGGTAAAGAAGCAATAGGTGTTGCGACCATTTTTCTTTGCTTCGTACATGGCGCTGTCGGCGTTCTTCAACAGGACGTCCGGCGTGTCTCCGTCCATCGGGTAGACGGTGATGCCGATGCTTGTTGCCGTCTGCAGCGTATGGCCGGCAATCGTCAGCGGGCGGCGGACTTCGGTCACGATCTTGTTGGCGATGGGCACGATGTCCTGGGCGCTGTTCAGTTCGCTCAACAGGACGATGAATTCGTCTCCCCCCATGCGACCTACTGTGTCGGCGTCACGCAGTATGTTCCTGATGCGCTGGGCGGTCTTGACCAGCAATTCGTCGCCTGCGACATGGCCGAGCGCGTCGTTGACCGCCTTGAAGTGATCCAGGTCGAGAAACATGACCGCGAACATGTGGCCGCTGCGCCGGTTGGCGGAGAGTAACTGGCTTAGCCTGTCCATGGTCAGGTTCCGGTTGGGGAGCCCGGTAAGCCAATCGAACGTTGCCTGCCGTTCGATGGTCTCCTGCGCGATCTTGGCGTCGGTAATGTCGCTGAATACCGCGATGTGCCGGACGATTTCACCGGCCTGATTCTTCAAAACGTTGATCGACAGCAACTCGGTGTAGATGTTGCCGTTCTTGTGGCGATTCTGGATTTCTCCCCGCCATGTGCCGACCGTAAGCAGCCTTTCCCACATTTCCTTGAAGAACTCTTTCGAATGCAGCCCCGAATTGAGGAGTTTCGGATTCTTTCCGAGGACTTCTTCCGCGGCGTAACCGGTGATGGTCGTAAACGCCGGGTTGACGAAAACGATCCGGTTCTTCGGGTCGGTAATTAGCATGGCTTCCGATGCATGTTCGAAGACTGACGCAGACATCTGGAGCTTCTCTTCGATGGCTTTCCTTTCGGTGATGTCATCGATGGTGATGACGACACCGTTGATCGCGCGACGACTCTCGTCACGGTAGGGGGTGAGTATCACCTGATAGTGGCGCAGATCGTCGCGCTGGAATTCGAATTCCTCAGTCTTTCCCGTATGCATGACTTGGCCGACCCGCGTCAGCAAATCGGAAATACGGCCATGCAGCATGGGCAGCGATGCAAGGTTGGGACGTACGCCTGGAAGAATATCGAAGAAGTCGAGCGCGACCTTGTTGTAGCGGGTGACCGTCAGGTTGCGGTCGACCACCAGAAGCGCCTTGTAAACGCTATTGAGGATGTTCGTCAGGTCGCTGTTGGCGTCGCTCAGTTCCTGGGTCCGGGTTCCCAGTTCATCATTGACGGTGATCAGTTCCTCGTTTGACGCCTGCAACTCCTCATTGGCGGTTTCAAGTTCCTCGTTTGACGCCTGCAGTTCCTCGTTGGCGGCTTGCGCCTCCTCGTTGAGCGATTGCAGTTCTTCGTTGGCGGTTTCCAGTTCTTCTATGACCGTCTGGAGGTTCTCGCGATTGAGGACGATCTCATGCTCAAGTTCGACGATGCGCTCATTGCAACCCGGGCCGGCATCGCCGGCTTCGGATGTTCCCGGCCAGGTGTCAGTGGATTCGAAGCAGACGAGGAGCAGGCTCGAATCATGGATGTCCAGATCGCCGCAATAGTGCACTGCCATCCGGAAATGGCGCGTGACGCCTTCGACTTGTAGCTTGATCGGGTTGCAGACGGCGCTTTGCCGTGTGCGTTTAACTCGGTGAGCGAACGCGCGCAGTTCCGCCCGGAACGGCGGCTTGATCAGCGCAAACGCGTTGAAGTCGGCCTTGCCCTTGCGGATGGCCAGGAACGGGCTGCAGTCCCCGAAGACCTCCAGGATTTCTCCGGCGCTGGTCATCAGCAGACTGGCCGGGGTATAGAGATCAAATAGCCTGTCGTGCGCGAGTGCGCTGTTGGTTGGCAGGGCGACGCGGGCGGGCGGCGCCGGAAGAGGGGGAGCGCCCGTCGAGTTGCGCGACCGCGGGAATCCCGTGAGCACGGGGGATGCCACCGGCCGCTTGACGTAGATCTTGTTCTTCCGGTCCTTTTCAATGAAGAGATTGCCCAGCCGGCCGATCGACTCCGACTTCCCCAGGAACAGGACGCCGGTGCTGCGCAGTGCGTAGTGAAAGACCTTGATCACGCGATCCTGCAGTTCCGGCTTGAAGTAGATCAGCAGGTTCCGGCAGCTGATCATGTCAAGGCGAACGAACGGTGGGTCCTGCACCAGATCCTGCCGGGCAAACAGCGTCATGTCGCGCAGGCTCTTGTCGACCAGGTACATGCCGTCCTGTACCGTGAAATAACGTGCGATCAGGGCGCTGTCGATGCCGCTCAACGCGGCCTCGGGGTAGAGTCCGGCGCGCGCCATGCTCACCGCCTCACCGTTGATGTCCGTGGCAAACAGCTGGATGCGGTATTTGTCGCGCTGATCTCCCAGTTCTTCGGCGAGGAGTATGGCGAGGCTGTAGACCTCTTCGCCGGTCGCACAGCCAGGCATCCAGAAGCGGATGTCGTCGCCGGGGCGTTTGTTCTTGAGCAGTTCGCGCAGTTCCTTGCGCAAGGCCTCGAACGATTCAGGGTCGCGGAAGAACGACGTGACGCAGATCAGGAAGTTGCTGGCCAGTTCGTTGAGCTCCTGCCGGCGCTTCCCGATGTATTCGCCGTAGGCTTCCAGTGACGGGATCTGCATGGCGGCCATGCGGCGCATGATCTGCCGGGTGATCGTCGCATCCTTGTAGTTGGAGAAATCCATGCCGGTATGGGTGGATATCTGCTGGATGATTCCCCGGATGGTGGACGGAGGCGTCTCATCCGCATCTTCGACGATCGGTGCGCGCGGCCACTGTACGATCGAGCGCAACTGGTTGGCGATTTCCTGGGGAGGCAGGACGAGGTCGGTGCCTCCAGCGCGAATGGCAGCATTGGGCATGCTGTCATACTTGGCGGACTTCGGTTCCTGGGCAATCGAAATCCCGCCGGCCGCCTTGATGGCCTTGATTCCCCGTGCGCCGTCGGAACCCGTGCCTGAAAGGATGATGCCAATCGCGTGATCTTCCTGGTCGTCGGCAAGGCTCATGAAAAAACGATCGACGGACGGCTTGGGTCCGACGGTGTTGGTCGGCTTGCTGATTCTCAGCCTGCCGTTGGCAACCGTGATGTCGGCATTTGGCGGTGCGACGTAGATGGTGTCCGCCAATGGCGGCAGGTTGTTGGTGGCTTCCAGTACGTTCAGGCGGGTTTCGCGGGAGAGGAGTTCGACCATGAGGCTGCGATGGTCCGGCGACATGTGCTGGGCCACGATGTACGTCATGTTGGCATGGGTTGGCAAATTGGCGACGAATGGCCGTAATGCCTCCAGACCTCCTGCAGAAGCGCCAATCCCCACGTAATAGAGCGGTCCGCTTTCAGCAGGCGCGTCGTCGTTCCCGCGACGGGGTGTTCGGGCCGATGGCTTCTTGGACTTGCGAACGGTTTCCTTGGCAGAGTCCTTGGGAGCGTCGGCAGAGGGAAATGGCCTTTTTTCCGACGCTTTCGTCGTTTGCGACTCAGTATTTTTTTTGCCTTGCATTTCAGAGTCTCCGGAGCGTACCTATACCTGGGTGAAATCCTCCTCTTGACGCTGACAGTCAGCGCAGGGAAGAACCAGAAGGCCGGTTTTCTGGTACAACCGGCCCAAGGTAAAAGCTATTGCGAGATCTATTCGAAAATTGCCTCCTCAACGAATGTCATTGCCTGAAGAACCTGCATGTCATGTGCGGTCGGACATTGACTCGGAGAGGAGGTTCAATTCGCTGGAGGAGGATCCTCGTACAGGTGCTCAGCCCATTCGCCCCAGACCGCCCAGGCGACGGCGAGGATGATCGGGCCGGTGAACAAGCCAATCAGGCCGAAGGCCAGGATGCCGCCGAGGACCCCGAACAACACGAGAAGGAAAGGAATGTTGCTCACGCTGCTGATGAACAGGGGGCGCAGGACGTTGTCGATCTGGCTGACGACCGCAGCGCCCCAGAGGCAGACGCCGATGGCGGCTCCGGTCTCTCCCTGCGACAGCAGCAAGGCGGCCGCGGTGCCCCAGGCGACGGGCGTGGCGAAAGGGATCAGGGCGCACAGGGCGGTGAACAGGCCGAGCGTTACCGGTGAGCTAAGTCCGGCAACCCAGTAGCCCGCGCCGGCGACGATGCCCTGGATCAAGGCGGTAAGCAGGATTCCGTAGACCACGGCGCGTATCGTTGTGGCGGCAGCAGCCAGGTAGTCATGCATGCGCTGCCCGATGAAGCGCGCCATGACGTAGCTCAATTCATGGATGATGCGCGTGCCGTCGCGGTACATGAAGAACATTACGATCAAGACCACGATCAGCCTGGCAAGTGTCCGCCCGAGGCCGCCGGCGAGCATGGCGGCCTGCTCCGTGTGTGAGCGAAGCCAAGCTTTGAGTGCATCGGATACGCCCTGAGGGTCACCTTGCAGATGAAGTCGCTGTTGCGCTAGCCAGTCGCCGAACCAAGGGATGTCTGATATGAATCCGGGTATTTCCGGGGGGTGTACCAAAAACGTCCGCAATCCGGCGTACGCACCGGTAATTTCCTGCTGGGCTACCCACCCCAGCCAGAGCAACGGCGCGAACAGCGTAACGGCAGCCAAAGCCGTGGATAATCCAGCCGCCAGCGAATCCCGTCCCCCGCATTTTTCCCTGAGCTTTTCGGCCAGCGGCCAGGTGGCATAGGCCAGGATGCACGCCCAGGCGAGCGCGCCGAGGAACGGGCGCATGACGATGAAGACCAACACGACCAGGCCGCACAGGCCAAGCCAGGGGGCGATGCGGCGGTTGATCGGAGAAGGAGAGGCCATTCGGGTCTGGTCTGTTCGCAGGCTGAGGGAGCGGTTCCGGAAAACTTTACCACAGGCCGTAGGGCAGTCGCATTGGCTGGAAAACGGTCCGCATCGGTCCTTCGACATTGGCCGCGGAAATTAGTCCTGCGGATATTTCATCAATCTTTCTTCTTGCCGGTTGAGCATTAAGCTGCGCTTAAGAAACGCCGGTTAAAATTATTTTCTTGTTGCGAATCCATCGTGACGCCGTGGTGTCGTGATCGCCCGCTATTACTGCTCATCGATGATGGCGAACAATTGAATAATCTGGACAAGAGGTAACGCGTGACTGACCCAAAGCAGGTGCCGCATTACAAGTTTGCGGAAAAATACAACGCGACGCATGCCAGGACGTACTTCGAAAAACACAAGACCGGGCTCTTCCGGCGTCTCTCCAATTGGCGCGAGCAAGGCATGGCGCGCAAGGCGCTGGAGTTGGCAGGGCGGCCGCATTCGGTCCTGGACCTGCCGTGCGGGACCGGGCGTTTCTGGGAACTGCTGGCGGAAGAGAAAGATCGCGTCATCCGTGTGGCCGACAACAGCCAGGACATGATCGACGTTGGCCTCTCCGTGCGCCCTCCCGAAGTGACGCGGCGGATTGTCGATGCCGTGTGCTGTTCGGCCTTCGACACCGGGTTGCCGG
>CAZCJW010000165.1:0-6908 GCA_964499185.1 uncultured Propionivibrio sp.
CAAGCCGGTCATGGCATTTTCTTGTTGTCGGTTTTGACTCCAGGAACTATGGTTGAAATCAGGGATGTGCAGTTGTCCGTTGATGGTCAAAACCTGTTGCGCAATCCGCAGTTCAAGGAGCGGGAAGGGCGTTGGTTTTCGCAGTCCTTCCGCTACTTCTTGCCATGGCATATCGACAACCTTTACCTGGAACTGCTTGTGGAAACCGGCATTGTTGGGTTGCTGGCGTTTCTCGCGGCTGTTTTCAGAGCGATGTGGGGATTTTTCAAGAATTATTTGCGTGGAGAAACTTTTTCAATCGAATTGTTGTCGTCGTTCGGAGGTTTGCTCGCTCTCGGTTTCGTGGTGAGTGTGATTGACATGCCGCGAGTAGCAATGCTTGCCGGGTTCTTGATGGTCTGGGCAGGACGTGTCTTCAGTAACAGGAGCGACTGATTCGTTATTTTTTCGAGTTCCAGTGATGCCCATGGTATTATCCGCGCTCTTTTTTTGATGGGGTCGAAATACGGTTTATCGGCCTCATGGGTTTTATTTAATTTATTGTTTGTAAAGAAGAATTTTATAATTCTCAGGCGTCAAAAAGAAATATCGTCGCATTTGTGAATTTTGTCACGGTGTTGAAATCGTTTCAGATGTTAAATTCCCCCTCAAGAAAAGAAGTCTGTGCAGCCATTTTGGAAACAAAAGTGTTGCCGGCTTGTTGCAAGGGATTTAACGACCCTTCAATAGCCGGTCGCAGCAAGGGGCGATCATGATCAAGGTATTTAGCCATTGGATTCACTGGAAGACTGTTCTTCAGGTTGCCCTGGATATCTTCTTCCCCGTTGCTTGCGTGTTGCTGGCGGTTCTTTTTTGGGGACTCGGCGGCCAAAACGACCTGAAAGTGGTGGTCATCTACGCACTCATCTATGCGTTGGTAATGGTGGTTTTCAATTCCTGGCTGGGGCTTTACAGCCGGGCGCATACCCGCACCGTGGCCCAAACCCGGGCACGCGCCGTGTTGTCGCTTTATCTTTCAGTCCCCATCGCCTACAGCGTTTTCGCCCTGCTCTCCATCGCGGACGACAACCAGAAACTGCTTCTGCTTTCAGGTCTGGCAGCGTTGTTCGGAACGCTGGCGCACCGCGTCTATACGATGCACAGCCGGACGGGGGCGCTGATGGTGAATCGTGTCATGATCTTTGGTTCCGGTCCCGAGGCCAGAACCGTGGGCAAGGTTCTGAAAAAATCTGACCCGGATATCCAGATCGTTGGCTTCTACCCGGGCCCTTCGGAGAACGAAGTATGCGTTCCCGAACAGTTGATGTTGCCGCGCTCCCGTTCCTTGTCGGATACGGCACATGCCCTGAATGTCAACGAGATCATCATTGCCGTTCAGGAACGCCGCGGTGGCGTCCTGCCCTTGCGCGAACTGCTTGACTGCAAGCTGTCGGGGGTCAATGTACTGGATCTGGCCAGCTATTTCGAACGGGCGCTCGGTCAGATTCGCCTGGATTCCCTGAAGGTTGGCTGGCTGATCTTCGGCGAAGGGTTCCGTCAAGGTTGGGCACGGACATTCGTAAAACGCGTTTTCGACATCACGGCGGCGAGTATCCTGTTGCTACTGGCCTTGCCGGTCATGCTGCTTACCGCGTTGTTGATCGTGCTGGAAGACGGATTCCCCATTTTTTATCGTCAGGAGCGGGTTGGGCTCAATGGTCGGCTGTTCAACGTCATCAAGTTCCGTAGCATGCGTACCGATGCCGAGAGCGATGGCAAGCCGCGCTGGGCTACTGCCAACGATGACCGCACAACCCGTGTCGGCCGCATTATCCGGAAACTGCGCATCGACGAACTGCCGCAACTCTACAGCGTCTTGACCGGCGATATGAGTCTGGTCGGACCGCGTCCCGAGCGCCCCTATTTTGTTGACCAGTTGACCCGCGACATTCCTTTCTACGCCGTGCGCCACAGCGTCAAGCCGGGCGTAACCGGTTGGGCTCAGGTGAGCTATCACTACGGGGCCTCGGTCGATGATTCCATACAGAAGTTGCAGTACGATCTTTACTACGTGAAGAACCATACCCTGTTCCTGGATATCGTGATTCTCTTTGAAACCGTTGGCGTGGTGCTGACAGGCAAAGGGGCGCAGTAATTCTGGCGCTCAATGCTGGATGACGTTGACGATGTCGCCGTACGGCAAGTGACTTGAGCCAAGCGTACTATTGATGAAGTCCGAAAAAGTTTCAATCCGTCATACCGGCAGAGGCGGCTATGACAGAAACTTTCTACTTGTCGGGCCGAAACAATGGGTTGAAGTTCCAAAGATGAACCGGGCTGTAGGTGGGAGTACGTATCCAGGGCCCGAAGCATGCCAAGGATCACCAAGACCTTCTCAGGGTGTGCCATAGTCACTTTCGCAACAGACCTGATCTGAGGAGATTTTCCGGGTGGAGGCGGGCATAGAAACAGTAAGCGCCTGGAGTTACGGGCTGGCGGGCTTCGTTTTTGCCGCTTTCGCCATATTTCACGCAACGGGGTGGCGGGCCGGACTGCGGAGCCGGGCTCTGTTTCTCGTCGTCGCTTTGAGCGCGGTCTGGGGAATCACCAGCCTGGCCTACGCCCTGACAGGGTATTCGGTTTTCCTCATCGGCAGTCTGTTTGCCGATCTCTTGCGATACGGTGGCTGGTTCTGGTTTCTGCTCGTCCTGCTGATGCCCGAGCGCACTGCCGAGAAGTCGTCGACTCTCCGGTGGAACTGGCTGGCGTCGATCGCGACTTCGCTGTTGTTGGCCGGCCTTGTCGCGCAGGCGATGGTTGTCCTGAACGTTGGCCTTCAAGTTCCGCCTCAACGTCTGGTGCTGCTTGACGCCCTGGGAATCGCAGTGTTCGCTCTGGTGTTGATCGAGCAGTTGCTGCGCAATGTGAGCCCTGATCTGCGCTGGAGCATCAAGCCGCTCTGCCTGGGGGTCGGAGGGGCGGTTCTCTTCGACCTGTATCTTTTTTCGGACGCGCTTCTTTTCAACCGCATTGACGCCGACGCTTTCAGTATCCGTGGCTTCGTTCACGCGTTGGTCGTGCCGCTGGTGGCGGTTTCAACCTCGCGCAGCCGGGACTGGAAGAAACGGCTCGTCTTGTCCCAGCGTGCGGCGTTGCAATCCGCGACCCTGGTTGCCGTCGGCGTCTATCTCCTGTTCATGTCGGCGGCGGGCTACTATGTGCGCTATTTTGGCGGCGAATGGGGACGGGCGTTTCAGCTGGCGCTTCTTTTCGCCGCATTGCTCTTGCTGGGCATTCTCAGCTTGTCGGGAGCGATGCGGGCAAAGTTCCGGGTGCTGATCGGCAAACACTTTTTCAGCTATCGCTACGATTATCGGGAAGAATGGCTCCGCTTTACCAACACGCTTTCTTCCCAGGATGGGTTCTCCGAAATGGGCCAGCATGTGATCAAGGGACTGGCCGACATGGTGGAAAGCCCGGCGGGATCGCTCTGGCTGAAGGCTCCCTCCGGGCATTTCTACGCACAGTCCACGAGTTGGAACATGCCTGTCTCCTCGGTCACGGAGGATGCTGGCAGCAGTCTGTGCAAATTCCTGGTGGAAAGCGGATGGATCATCAATCTTGAGGAATACCGTTCGGCTCCACGACGTTACGAGCATCTCGAGATTCCTGCCTGGCTGGCCGAAATGCCCAATGCGTGGCTGGTCGTGCCGCTGGCGACGGGGAGCGAAATGATCGGATTTGTCATTCTGGCGACGGCACGTACCCAGATTGAGGTGAATTGGGAGGTCAATGACTTGCTGAAGACGGCGGGGCGCCAGGCGGGAGCGTTCCTCGGGCAGATGCAGGCGGCGGAGGCGTTGCTTGAAGTTCGCAAGTTCGATGCATTCAATCGTATGTCGGCGTTTGTCGTGCATGACCTCAAGAATATCGTTGCCCAGTTGTCACTGATGCTCAAGAATGCAGAACGTCATCGGGATAACCCGGAATTCCAGCAGGATATGCTGATGACCGTTGAGCATTCTGTCGAGCGCATGCGGCAACTCATGATGCAGTTGCGCGAAGGCGCAACGCCGGTGAACAGCCCCCGTGGAATCGATCTGGGCGCCGTCATTCGGCGAATCCAGACCGCCAAGAAAGGGCAGGGCCGGGAGGTGGAGATTGATTTGGTCGAACGAGTTATTGCCAAGGGGCATGAAGACCGCGTTGAACGGGTAATCGGCCACGTCGTACAGAACGCCCTGGATGCGACGGAGGCCGGGGGAAGGGTGTGGCTCAAGCTCGAACGTGAAAAAGAACATGCCCTGATTGTCGTTGGCGATACAGGCCATGGAATGAGCCCCGAATTCCTCAGGGAACGCTTGTTCAAGCCTTTCCAGACGACCAAGCCGGCCGGCATGGGTATCGGCGCGTACGAGAGTTTCCAGTATGTGCACGAACTCGGTGGCAAGGTATCCGTCGATAGTGAAGTCAATGTCGGTACGCGGGTCAGTTTGTTGTTACCATTGTTCGAGGTGGCCACTGAAGAGCCATCGCACGTTGGAGTAGCCAAATGAGTTCCGAGAAATTGCGTCCTCTGCTGATTGTCGAGGATGACCCGGCCTTGCAAAAACAGATTCGTTGGGCCTTCGACCAGTATGAAACCTTGACCGCAGGCGATCGGGAAAGCGCGTTGGCACATGTCCGGCGACATCTGCCACCGGTGGTCACCATGGATCTTGGCTTGCCGCCTGATCCGGATTCCGTGTCGGAAGGCTTCAGGCTCCTCGAGGAAATACTGACGACTGCCCCGGAAACGAAAGTCATTGTACTCACCGGACAGAATGACCGTAGCAATGCGCTGCGCGCGGTCGGGCTGGGGGCTTACGATTTCTTCGCCAAACCTTTCGAGATCGACATGCTGGGGTTGACGATCGACCGGGCCTACCGGCTCTACGATCTCCAGCAGGAAAACATCCGGTTGCAACTCATGCATCAGCCGGATGTGCTTGCCGGATTGATCACGCGCGACCCGGAGGTGTTGCGGGTGTGCCGCACGGTAGAAAAGGTTGCGGTGAGCGACGCGACCGTGCTTGTTCTCGGCGAGAGCGGCACCGGCAAGGAGTTGATCGCCCGTGGCGTCCATGCAGCGTCTTCGCGCCGCAAGGAGCGCTTCATTGCCATCAATTGCGCGGCGATTCCGGAGAATTTGCTTGAGAGTGAACTGTTCGGATACGAGAAAGGCGCCTTTACCGGCGCGGCCAAGACAACCCCCGGCAAGATCGAGGTGGCGAACGGCGGAACGCTGATGCTCGATGAAATCGGTGATCTACCCATGTCGTTGCAGGCCAAGTTGCTGCGCTTCCTGCAGGAGCGAGTCATCGAGCGGATCGGGGGGCGGCAGGAGATTCCGGTCGATGTGCGCATCGTCTGCGCGACGCACCAGGATCTCAAGGCGTTGATCAGGGAAGGACGATTCCGCGAAGATCTTTACTACCGCCTGGCAGAAATTGTTGTCACCCTGCCTCCGCTGCGCCAACGCCAGGGTGACGCGGCGCTTCTGGCGCATGCCTTTGTGCGCCGTTTTGCCGACGAATACAAACGCGGTGGGATGACCTTGCGAGAAGATGTGATTCGAGCCATCGAGACACATCCCTGGCCGGGAAATGTGAGGGAACTCGAAAACTGCATCAAGCGCGCGGTAATCATGGCGGACGGGAATCAGCTCACCCTCGAGGATGTCGGTCTGGGCGAGGTCGAAGGCGATCAGGATGCGGTTCTCGATCTGCGTCAGGCGCGCGAAGACGCGGAAAAGCGAGTCATCATCACCGCCCTTGGGCGCGCCGACGGGAACGTGCTGCGCGCTGCTGAAATGCTCGGTGTCAGCCGACCGACGCTGTACGACTTGATGCATCGTTACGGACTAAAATGAAGCAGTAACCTTTCCGAATGACCCACCTCTTGATTGGGAAAAACATGAAAAACCGGAAACCGACAGTCACTGGCGCCGTATCAGCGCTTCTCGTTTCTTTGATGCTCGTTGCATGCGGCGGCGACAGTCCCGAAGCCATGCTGACTTCTGCCAAGGATTATCTGGCGAAGAACGACACCAAGGCCGCGGTGATTCAGCTCAAGAACGCGTTGCAGACCAAACCCGATCTTGCCGAAGCACGCTTCTTGCTGGGCAAGGCATTGCTGGAGGAGGGCAATCCGACCGCCGCCGACGTGGAATTGCGCAAGGCGGCCGATCTCAAATATCCGGCAGACCAGTTGATTCCCCTGCAAGCGAGAACCCTGCTACTGCTTGGGCAAACGAAGAAGATCGTGGATGATCTGGCCAAGGCTCAGGTTTCGTCGCCAGAGAGCAAGGCCGATCTGCAAAGCACGGTTGGCCGGGCTTACCTGGCGCAGGGTAAGCCCGATGCCGCGCAAACCGCATTCAACGCGGCGCTGGCCGTGGTTCCTGACTATGGGCCGGCGCTCTTTGGTCAGGCCAGGATCAAGGCTGGCAGCCGCGATTTCAAAGGAGCCATGTCTCTGCTTGACGTGGCTCTGACAAAGAACCCGAAGTTCCATGAGGCCATGCAGTTCAAGGGTGATCTGCTGGCAGCCCAGGGGGATGCCAAGGGATCGTCCGAGGCTTACCGCAAGATCCTGGAATCCCGCCCCGATTATCTCCCCGCGCATATCTCCCTGATTTCACGCTCGATGGAGTCCGGTAACCTCGACGAGGCGGGCAAGCAATTCGAAGCCTTGAAGAAAATCGCTCCGTCGCATCCTCAGACGACTTATGTTCAGGCCGAGCTTCTCTATCGCCAGAAGAAATTCAGCGAGGCTCGCGAATCGATTCAGCAGCATTTGCGCGCGCTTCCGGACAGCGTGCCAGGCCAGCAACTGGCAGGGGCCATCGAGTTCGAGCTCAAATCCTACCCGATGGCGGAAAAATACCT
>CAZCJW010000166.1:0-6905 GCA_964499185.1 uncultured Propionivibrio sp.
GGCCGGCTTGTTGGCCTCGTCGAGTTCGGTGTCGAGCACCAGCGCGACCTGCAGCGCGCCTTCGTTGCGTCCGCGGAAGAGGGCCAGGGCGCGATGTGATGGGATGGCCGTCAAAGGTTCGGAGTAATCGAAATAGTCGCGGAACTTGGCGCCTTCGGTTTCCTTGCCGTCGACGACGGTTGATTTGACGACGCCGTGTTCTTCCAGGTATTCACGCAATTTGCCGAGCAGCGCGGCGTCTTCCGAAAACTGCTCCATGAGAATCTGCCGTGCGCCGTCGAGCACGGCCTTTACATCGGCAAAGCCGGCATCGGCGTTGAGGTATTTTTCGGCTTCAACCTCGGGCTTGAGTATCGGGTCGGCGAGCAGTGCCTCGGCGAGCGGCGCGAGGCCGGCTTCGCGCGCGATCTGCGCCTTGGTGCGGCGCTTGGGCTTGTACGGCAGGTAGAGGTCTTCGAGGCTCTGCTTGGTCTCGGCGGCGTCTATCTGCGCGGCGAGTTCTGGCGTGAGTTTCCCTTGTTCGTCGATCGAGGCGAGGATTGCGGCGCGGCGCTCTTCGAGTTCGCGCAGGTAGGTCAGCCGTTCATCGAGCGTGCGCAGTTGCGTGTCGTCGAGTCCGCCGGTGACCTCCTTGCGGTAGCGGGCGATGAACGGGACCGTCGCGCCCTCGTCGAGGAGTTCCACGGCAGCAACGACCTGGCGCAGGTTGCAGCCGATTTCTTCGGCTATTTTCTGGGTGATGCGGAGTTCGGCAGACGATGCCATCGGTGTTCCGTTTTACGAAAAAAAGGGCGAACTATGCGCAATCGGGGAGGAAAATTCAAGTGTGGCCCTGAAGACATCGAAGGAACCGTAACGCCATCTCACTGTGTTTTGTCTTTGCCTTGCAGCCGCTATTCGGATGGGGTTAAATGAAGCACCGGTCAATGGTGAGCCGGGCATTCTGGGATGGGATCATGAAAATCGATATCGAACGTCTGGGACTGAAAAACGTGGTGGTCGATCCGGAAACTCTTTTTACTTTTCCGGACGGCCTGGCCGGCTTTGAGAGCTGCAAGCGGTTCAAGTTGTTTCATGAAGAAGGCAAGCCGACCGTGTTCTGGCTGCAGTGTGTTGATGACCCGGAGGCGATGTTTCCGGTGGTGGCTCCGGAGCAACTCGACCTGGAGTATCAGATCGAGCTCTCGGACGAGGATTGTTCCCTGATCGATTTAAGCGACGGAGCCGATGCCGCAGTGGTGGTCATCATCTACCGTGACGCGGCGCAGGACGGCAAGATTGCTGCGAACACCCATTCGCCCGTAGTGCTGAACCTTAAAAGCCGCAAGGGGATGCAGAAGATTCTTAAGAACATTGAACCCGCGCTGGTTTTTCGGGGCCGATAGGGACATTGAAGCGCGACATCGAAGCGCTGATCTTCCAAGCCAAGACGGCGGCCATAGGGCCGCCGTCTTGGCTTGGGGGGATCCGGCTCGTCAGTACGATGAAGCCGCGCGTGCCGCCTGGTCGTAGCGACCCGACAGGGTGCGCAATAGCTGAGCGACCTCGCCAAAGCGGCGGTTTTCTTCTTCCTGCCCTGAGAAGCCGGGCAGCAGGCAGGCTTCCCTGACTTCTCGGTAGCGCTCGCAAAGCGCCGCGCCTTCGGGGGTGGCGCTGAGGAAGACTTCCTTGCCGCGCTTGGTGCCGATTACGAGTTTCATCCCCACCAGTTTCTTGACCGAATACGACACGACGTGCGTGTCTTCGATATTCAGCACGAAACAGATATCCGCCAGTCGCTTGGCGGAATCGCGGTGATTGATGTGGTGCATGACCAGTACATCCACCGGTGTCATGTCCTTGGCGCCGGCTGCGTTCATGCAGCGGATCATCCAGCGGTTGAAGGCGTGCGTGGCAATGATCAGTCCGAACTCGACCTCTGAAAGCTCCGGGGATTTCGGAGAGACAAGATGGGCGGAAGAAACGATGCGTTGTCTTTTTTCGCTGCGAGCCTTGGCGCGGGTGGCGTTTTCCATTCGGGTTTCCGCAAGAAATTTAGGAATCACGTGAATTCTACATTGACAATACATCGACGGTTTATTAACGTTAGCCGCGCGTGGTCTGGGATGGGTTCTGCTTTTGACCAACGGTATCTGAACTGTAGTTGACGTCGCCTGTTTCACTCTCGGTTTGACTTTCGCCCCGGTCGGTCGCCGACTGGCCGGTTCTGATTGCCTCTGGAAATGGAGAACTCTATGTTGAAGACGCTTGTTGCCGTCAGTGCCGCCACGACAGTTCTGTTGTGCGGATCCGCCAATGCCCAGCAAAAATGGGATATGCCGACCGGTTATCCCGGAAACAATTTCCATACCGAAAATATCGTTCAGTTCGCGGCCGATGTGGAGAAAGCTTCCGCCGGCAAGCTGAAGATCACGGTTCACGACAACGGTTCCCTGTTCAAGGCCAACGAGATCAAGCGCGCCGTGCAGGGCGGGCAAGCCGATATCGGCGAGATCATCATTTCCGGTTATTCGAACGAAGACCCGATGTTCGGCATCGATTCCATCCCCTTCCTGGCGACTGGTTATCCGGAAGCGAAAAAGCTTTGGGATGTCTCCAAGGCGGCGACTGAAGCGCGCCTGGCCAAGCAGGGACTCAAGGTGCTGTATGCCGTGCCGTGGCCGCCGCAAGGGATCTTCAGCGCCAAGCCCCTCAACTCGGCGGCTGATCTGAAGGGGGTCAAGTGGCGTGCCTACAATCCCAACACCAGCCGCATCGCTCAACTCGTCGGCGCCCAGCCGGTGACGATCCAGGCTGCCGAACTGACCCAGGCCCTGGCTACGGGCGCGGTCAGCGCATTCATGACCTCTGGCGCGACGGGCTATGACAGCAAGGTCTGGGAGCAGGTCAAGTACTACTACGACGTCAGAGCCTGGTTGCCGAAGAATTTGGTGATCGTGTCGAAGAAGGCGTTCGACGCGCTCGACAAGCCGACGCAGGATGCCGTGCTCAAGTCGGCCGCCGCCGCCGAGGAACGGGGCTGGAAGACCAGTTTGGAAAAGAATGACTGGTACAAGGAACAATTGGTCAAGAACGGCATGAAAGTCGAAACCGGTTCCGAGCAACTGCGTTCCGACTTCAAGAAGGTCGGACTGACCATTATCGGTGACTGGACGACGCAGACCGGCGCCGAGGGTCAGGCCATCATCGACGCGTTCCGCAAGTAGGCGAGGCGATAAGAGGTTCGTCATGATGTCGCAGTCGCTCTTTATCGACCGGATCGAGTCATCGGCCGTGCGACTGCGCCGCTCCTGCTCCGCCATGGCTTCGGGCAGGGCACAGTAGCAACCGACCGGGCGACGATTCAGTCGCCCGGTTCTTTCTGAGGGAAGTCGATGCGTTCCTTGTTGAACGGCCTGTTCAATGCAGCAGGCTATCTGGCTGGCGTGTTCATGATCGGAACATTGCTGGCGGTCCTTTCCAGCATCTTCGGGCGAATCATTCCCGCGCTGGAGTTGAACGGTGCCGATGCCTATGCCGGCTATTGCATGGCCGCCTCGGCCTTTTTGGCATTGGCGACGACCCTGCGGCGCGGCGAGCATATCCGGGTGACGCTGATCATCAATCGTCTGTCGCCGGCTGCACATCGCTGGCTGGACCTCTTCTGCCATTTCGTCGCGCTGGGCGTCTCGGCATTGTTGGCCTGGTATTCGATCCGTCTGGTCAGCCAATCGTTCAGCTTCAATGACATTTCCACCGGCCTCGATGCCACCCCGTTGTGGATTCCCCAACTGGGGATGGCCGTGGGAACAACGGTCTTCACCTTGGCTTTCGCCATGGATCTCGTCGATTTGCTGACCGGACGAAAGATCAGCGAAGCGCCAAGAGAAGGCGAACCGGCTCGCATTGAATAGGAACAGGACGAATCATGGATTTTTACATCACCGCATTACTGATGGTCGTCCTGTTTGCCATTCTTGGCAGCGGCGTATGGATCGGCCTGTCGCTGGCCGGGGTCGCCTGGATCGGCATGCAGTTGTTTACCACGCGTCCTGTTGGCGACGCGATGGTCATTACCATTTGGGGTTCGTCTTCATCATGGACACTGACGGCGTTGCCGCTGTTCATCTGGATGGGGGAGATCCTCTTCCGCACCAAACTGTCCGAGGACATGTTCAAGGGGCTGGCCCCTTGGCTGGAAAAGATTCCGGGCCGCCTGCTGCACGCCAACATCATTGGCTGCACGATTTTCGCGGCGGTTTCCGGGTCGTCGGCCGCTACCTGCGCCACTATCGGCAAAATGGCCTTGCCGGAACTCAAGAAGCGCGGCTATCCGGATTCGATTGCCATCGGCACGCTGGCCGGGGCGGGAACCCTCGGGTTGCTGATTCCGCCGTCGATCATCATGATCGTCTATGGAGTGACTGCCAACGTTTCGATTGCCAAGCTGTTCATCGCCGGCGTCTTCCCCGGACTTGTGCTGGCCGGGCTGTTCATGACCTACACCATCGTCTGGGCGTTGATGCACCCGGATCGGATTCCGCCGGCCGATGAGCACCTGACTTTCCGGCAGAAGCTGCACGAGTCACGGCACCTTATTCCGGTTGTTACGCTGATTTCCGCGGTGCTCGGCTCCATTTACACGGGCATTGCCACGGCCACGGAAGCCGCGGCGCTCGGTGTCGTGGGATCGATGATCATTGCCGCGTTCCAGGGCGAACTGACCTGGAAAAACTTCATCGACAGCCTGATGGGCGGCACCCGGCTGTACTGCATGATCGCTTTGATCCTCGCCGGCGCGGCGTTCCTCACGCTGTCGATGGGATACATCGGCCTGCCGCGGCATCTGGCCGAATGGATTACCAGCCTGCACCTCCCGCCGCTGGCGTTGATCTTCGCGCTGATGGTGTTTTTCATCGTGCTTGGCTGTTTCCTTGACGGCATTTCGATGGTCGTGCTGACCATGGGCGTGCTGCTGCCCACGGTCGAGCGGGCCGGGTTCGATCTGCTGTGGTTCGGGATCTTTGTGGTGCTGGTGGTCGAAATGGCGCAAATCACGCCGCCCGTCGGTTTCAACCTTTTTGTATTGCAGGGCATGACCAAGAAGGAGATTTCCTGGCTGTCGAAGCAGGCTTTCCCAATGTTCGTTTTAATGGTCGTGATGGTGCTGCTCATGTATTTCGTGCCCGAAATCACCAGCTGGTTGCCGCAGCACATGGCGAATTGAGGATCGGGTATGAATGAAGCTGTTGCCGCAAGAGAAGGGCAAGTTCGCCTGCTTGCGTTGGGTGATGCGGCGTGGACTGTGGAGTTTGGTGAGGTGATTGATCCGGTGCTGCATGGGCGGGTGCTGGGTTTGGCGAGGGCGCTGGAAGCGCTGAGAACCGGGCGGGACGCGGGGGCGGAGTCGCCCTTTGCGGCCGTGGTGGACGTTGTGCCGACTTTCCGTTCGTTGACCGTGTATTACGATCCCTTGTGCTGCGATGGCCAGCAGTTGGGCGAAGCGCTGCTGGCGCTGGCCCGTTCGACAGGATCGGCGGGAACCTCCAGCCGGCAATGGCGGATACCAGTGTGCTTCGACGACGACTGCGCGCCGGACCTGGCCGACCTGGCCCACAGCAAGGGCCTGACCCGCGAAGCCGTGATCGAACTCATGACCGGGGCCGAATTCCGGGTGTACATGATCGGCTTCATGCCCGGCTTCCCCTACATGGGTGGCTTGCCGGCCGAACTGCAGATGCCGCGTCTGTCCTCGCCGCGGAAAGCTGTTCCCGAACGTTCGCTGGCCGTGGCCGGCGAGATGTGCGCCGTGTATCCGTGGGAAAGCCCCGGCGGCTGGCGCCTGCTTGGGCGCATCCCGGTTCCCCTGTTCCTGAAAAGCGATCCGCAGCCCGCGCTGTTCGCCTCGGGCGACCGGGTGCGCTGGCAGGCTATCGATCGCACCACCTACCTCGAACTGGAACGCGCCGGCCAGGCCGGCACCCTCGATCGTCGCGCCTTGCTCGTTACCGGCGAAGGAGCAGGCGCATGAACGGCCTCCTCGAAGTCCTCAACCCCGGCCTCGGCAACGGCCTCCAGGACGATGGACGCGTGGGCTACCGACACATGGGCATCACCGTCTCCGGCAGCCTCGACCCTCTGCTCGCTCGCTGCGCCAATGCCCTGATTGACAACTATAATGACGCTGCCTGCATCGAAATCCGCGTGCTCGGACCGATCTTGCGGGTCAATCACGGCCCGGTGCGCGTGGCCATTGCCGGCAACATGGCTCCCAGGGTGCGCCGTGCCGATGGGCGGCAGGAGCCATTGCCGGCCTGGTCCAGCGTTACCCTCGAGACCGGAGACGAACTCGAAACCGGCACTGTCAAGAGCGGCATTGCCTACCTCGCCGTCGGTGGCGGTATCGCCACCCCCGCGCAACTCGGCAGCCGTTCGACCTACCAGCGCGCCCTGATCGGCGGCATCGAAGGCCGCCTGCTGGCCAAGGGCCACCTCCTGCCCAGCGGCGCTCTGGCCGACCGGAAGCAAGGCGAACGGACCGCTCCGCCTTGGATCTACCCCGACGAACCCGTGCGCGTCATGCTCGGGCCCCAGGACGGCCATTTCCAGCCCGACTCCATGCACGACTTCCTGAGCACCGACTACACCGTCACGCCGCAGATGGACCGCATGGGCATGCGCCTCGAAGGAAAGCCGCTGGTGCACCGCACGCCTGCCTGTGCCGATATCGTCTCCGACGGCGTTACTCCCGGCGCCATACAGGTCCCCGGCAACGGCCAGCCGATCATCCTGCTGGCCGACTGTCAGACCGTCGGCGGCTATCCCAAGATCGCCACCGTCATCTCCGCCGACCTGCCGTGCCTGGCGCACATGAAGCCCGGACAGACGCTGCGCTTCCGTGCCGTCGATGCCATAGAGGCCAGAGC